>NZ_JBEXEX010000015.1:0-166337 GCF_040606445.1 Streptomyces sp. NPDC005408
CTCCACCGCCTCGCGGCAGGTGTGCAGGGATTCCTCCGGCCGCCCCGCGTATTCCTGTACGCGTGCGACCTCGCTCAACGCCCGTGCCTGGGACGCCCGCCGGCGTTTGAGGCGCGGCGAGGTTGGGGGTCCCCCCGGACGGAGTCTGGGGGAGGGCGGGGAGGGGACAAAGCCCGCCGCAGGCGCGTCCTGGCTCATGCGCGGACCTCCGCCGGTCGCAGCGGCAGGCGTACGGTGAACTCCGCGCCGCCGTCCGGGCCCTCGGCCAGCAGCACCGTGCCGCGGCTGCGGTGTGCCGCCTGTTTGACCAGGGCAAGGCCCAGGCCGCGACCCGCGCCGTGTGTGGACCAGCCGCGGCGGAAGACCTCGTCCGCGGCCGCCGGGTCGACTCCCGCGCCGGTGTCGGCGACCCGCAGCAGCAGTTCGTCGTGATCCGCCCGCGCGGTGACCGTGACCCGGGCCCGCTGCGGCCGCGCGGAGGCGGCCTCCGACGCCGCGTCGACCGCGTTGTCGATCAGGTTGCCCAGGATCGTCACCAGGTCGCGCGCCGGAAGCGACGGCGGCAGCAGACCGTCGTCGATACGGCTGTCCTCCGCGAGGACCAGCTCGACGCCCCGCTCGTTCGCCTGCGCCGCCTTGCCCAGCAGCAGCGCGGCCAGCACCGGCTCGCCGACCGAGCCGACGACGCGGTCGGTCAGGGCCTGCGCCAGCTCCAGCTCCGCCGTGGCGAAGTCGACCGCTTCGTCCGCGCGGCCGAGTTCGATGAGCGAGACGACCGTATGGAGGCGGTTGGCCGCCTCGTGCGCCTGCGAGCGCAGTGCCTGCGTGAAGCCGCGCTCGGAGTCCAACTCGCCCGAGAGCGCCTGGAGTTCGGTGTGGTCCCGCAGCGTGACCACCGTTCCGCGCTGCTCGCCGCCGACGACCGGGCTGGTGTTCACGACGATGACCCGGTCCGCGGTCAGATGGACCTCGTCGACCCTCGGCTCGGCCGACAGCAGCGCGCCGGTGAGCGGGGCGGGCAGGCCGAGGCTGTCCACGGACCGGCCGACCACGTCCTCGTCGAGCCCCAGCAGCTCCCGGGCCCCGTCGTTGACCAGCGCGATCCGTCGCCGGCCGTCGAGCATGACCAGCCCCTCGCGCACGGCGTGCAGCGCGGCCTCGTGGTAGTCGTGCATGCGGCTCAGCTCGGCCGCGTTCATGCCGTGCGTATGCCGCCGCAGCCGCGCGTTGATCACGTACGTACCGAGGCCGCCCAGCGCGAGTGCCAGGCCCGCGACCCCGAGCAGCCCGGCGACCTGCTTGCTCACCTGCTCGCTGATCTTCTGGATGGTGATGCCCGCGCTGACGAGCCCGGTGATCTTCCCGTTGTCGTACACGGGCGCCACTGTCCGTACGGAAGGCCCGAGCGTGCCCAGGTGCTTCTCGCTGTAGATCTTGCCCTTGAGCGCCTCGTCGATGCTGCCCAGGTACTTCTTGCCGATCTCGCCCGGCTCCGGGTGCGTCCACCGGGTGCCGTCCGGAGCCATGATCACGACGAAGTTGACGCCCGCGTCGCGGCGCAGCCGTTCCGTGTACGGCTGGAGCTGCTCCGTCGGATGCACGGAGCGCGCTGCCGCGATCACCGAGGGCGACCGTGCGACGGCGGTGGCGGCGGCCCTGGACTGGCGGCGCGCGGTCTCCTCCGCCTGGGAGCGGTCGGTGACGTACGTGAAGAGGGCGCAGCCCGCCACGATCGCAGCGACCAGCACGACCTGCATCGCGAAGAGCTGGCCTGCGAGGCTGCGTGGACGGGGTATGCGCATGGAGTAAGTCTGCCTGGCCGATTTTGTGTGAACGAAACGAACGTAAGGGTGACCGGGGTCACAGGGTGGGCGATAGTCACGGCATCCATAGGGACATGGATGAACCTGAACAAGGAGGACCCCGTGGCTACTGGAGCCGTCAGGCGGGACCGTACGCACTATCTCTATTTCGCCGTGATCATCGCGGTGGTGCTGGGCATCGTCGTGGGCCTGGCAGCCCCTGAGTTCGCCGTCGAGCTCAAGCCGCTGGGTACCGGCTTTGTGAACCTGATCAAGATGATGATCTCGCCGATCATCTTTTGCACGATCGTGCTGGGTATCGGTTCGGTACGCAAGGCCGCCAAGGTCGGCGCCGTCGGTGGCATAGCGCTGGGCTACTTCCTGGTCATGTCGATGGTTGCGCTCGGCATCGGACTGGTCGTCGGCAACATCCTTCAGCCCGGTGAGGGCCTGGCGCTGACCGACGCCGTCAAAGACGCGGGCCAGAGCCAGGTCTCGGCGGAGGCCAAGGACACGACCGAATTCCTGCTCGGGATCATCCCGACCACGATCATCTCCGCCTTCACCGAGGGCGAGGTCCTGCAGACACTCCTCGTCGCACTGCTCGCCGGTTTCGCGCTGCAGGCAATGGGCTCGGCCGGTCAGCCGGTGCTCCGCGGTGTCGAGCACATCCAGCGGCTCGTCTTCCGCATCCTTGCCATGGTGATGTGGGCCGCGCCGATCGGTGCCTTCGGCGCGATCGCCGCCGTGACCGGGTCGGCCGGTCTGGACGCTCTCAAGAGCCTGGCCGTGCTGATGCTCGGCTTCTACGTGACCTGCTTCCTCTTCGTCTTCATCGTGCTCGGCACGCTGCTCCGGGTGGTCGCGGGTCTCAACATCTTCACGCTCTTCAAGTACCTGGGCCGCGAGTTCCTGCTGATCCTTTCCACCTCCTCGTCCGAGTCCGCGCTCCCGCGGCTCATCGCGAAGATGGAGCACCTGGGCGTGAGCAAGCCGGTGGTCGGCATCACCGTTCCGACCGGCTACTCCTTCAACCTCGACGGCACCATGATCTACATGACCATGGCCTCGCTCTTCATCGCCGACGCGATGGGCAACCCCATGTCGATCGGGGAGCAGATCGCGCTCCTGCTCTTCCTCTTCGTCGCCTCCAAGGGCGCGGCGGGCGTCACCGGCGCGGGCCTGGCGACGCTGGCGGGCGGACTGCAGTCGCACCGGCCCGAACTGGTCGACGGCGTCGGCCTGATCGTCGGCATCGACCGCTTCATGAGCGAGGCGCGCGCCCTGACCAACTTCGCGGGCAACGCGGTGGCGACGGTGCTGGTCGGGACATGGACGAAGGAGATCGACAAGTCCCGGGTCGACGAGGTGCTGGCCGGACGGTTCCCGTTCGACGAGAAGACCCTGCTCGACGACACCCGCGGCGACGCGGCGCCGGAGGCCGGCGCCGAGGTGCCGGAGCCGCGCGAGGACGACGGGGTGCCGGTGAAGGTCTGAAGGCCCGCCATTCATGAGGGCGTGGCTTTTATGAGGGCCTGACATTCCAAGGGCATGACCTTCAGGTCCGACAGGAGCAGGGGCCGGCGCGCTCGGGGCGCCGGTCCCTGCTCTGCCGTATGGCCGGCCAACACCGGGCGGCAGCGCATACGGTGAGGCAGGTGAGCGAGACCTGGCAGCCGGCCGATCCCGGTGTTCTTCGGCTTCCCTCCGGGCGGCTCGTTCGGGGGCGTGGCCTTCGGCGCCCCCTTCCTGACGGGCCGCTGCCCGCGTACGGCGTCCATCTGCTCGGGAAGCAGCCGCCCGAGGTCGACTGGGAAGCCCGCTGGCTGCGCTGGCCGGACTTCCGGCTGCCGAGCAGCCCGGCCGATGCCCGTGCCGTTCTCGGCGAGGCATGGGAGCGGGCCGCGGAGGAACGCGTCGAGGTCGCCTGCGGCGGCGGCCGCGGGCGCACCGGCACGGCGCTGGCGTGTATCGCCGTTCTCGACGGGGTGCAGGCCGAGCTGGCGGTGGACTTCGTACGCCGGAACTACGATCCCCGCGCCGTCGAAACCCCCTGGCAGCGCCGCTACGTTCGCCGTTTCGCGGACTGACCGGGACGCCCTGACCCGCAGGCTGCTGGGCGTCCCGGACCCGGAGGTACGACCGGAGTAATCACTGCCGGCCCGTCACTGCTGGATCGGATTGCCGTCCGTCCCGCAGACGTATCCCGCGACAATGCAGTTGGCCACCCGGCGCTTCAGCTCACCGTCGTCCCAGGCGTTGAAGAAGTCGCCGTGGAAGGTGTAGCCGGGCTGATCGGTGACGTTGACACCGTTCCTGGTGCCGGCGAGCGTCAGCCCGCCGCCGTTCACCGGCCAGGTGATCAGCAGCTCGAGGCGCGGTACGACCACGGGGTGCGAGGCGGGACAGGTCTGCCCCACCGCGTACGCCATATGGTCCCGGTGGTTGGCGCTGTCCAGGTTCTTCCCGTCCCAGCAGGTGGGGAAGTCCAGATAGTTCTCCAGCTTGGTGCCGGGCGGGCAGTTGATGAAGTCCCGGCTGGACTCGGGCCGGCCCACGCACGACCAGCGCGCGGCGGGGTTCTGGTCGGGGTTGGCGGCCAGGGCGTTGCCGACGACGTACCGCAGACCGCGCGGGTGGGCCACGGCCCTGGTGTGATCGGTGATGCCCTGGTAGTAGACGGTGACCCGCTCGGGGGCCACGGGGGCTCCGTTCTTGTAGAGGGTGGGCGTCCAGTACGAGGAGAGGTCCACGGCGGGCGTGCAGTTGGTGGTGCCGGCGGCCAGCGACTGGAGCGTCGAGGAAGCGTTGGCCGTGCGGTTTCCGTAGAACTCATGGATGTGCGAGCGACCCGCCTGGCCGGGGAAGACGATCGGGTCGTCGCCCTTGCGGTGGCTGGAGAGGCAGTCCGCGCGGAATTCGCTTCCGCGCACCGGGGCCGCCGCCTGGGCGACGATCGCGGCGGCCTGTTCAGCGGTGAAGGTGTACGCGTGCCCTGAGTGCCCGCTGTGCCCTGTGTGGCGCGGGGCGGCATCGGGGGCCGGTAAATCGGTGCCTCTCGTGGTCAACCAGCCCGCCGTGACCAGGAAGATCACGGCAGCGGTGCTCGCGAGCAGTCGACGGAGCATGGTCGGGTCCTCCTGGTCGGTTCAGTCGAAGGGGATGCGTACGACGGACTGGTTGCCGACGCCGACCGTGCTGGCGCCGTTGCCGATGGCGTTCCAGACCTCGACCTGCACCTTGCCGCCTGCCAGGTCGCCGAGCGATCCGGTGGCCGACTTGAGTCCTCTGGCCTGGGTGTAGTGCTCGTAGCCCGTGACGGGATCGGTGGCGAAGTAGCTGTACGTCTCCGTCCGGTCCCAGGTGCCGTCGCCCTTACGGTCGTAACTCACCCTGATCTGCTGGCCGTTGGCGACCGTGGAGCCCGCGTCGACGAAGAGGTCGAACTGGGTCGAGCCGCCGTTGTACTTCCGGGTGATCCCGGTCGAGGTGAAGACCTGCGGGTTGTGCGGGGTGCCGTCGTAGTTGGCGCCGCCCGCCGAGGCCAGGCTCACCGAGGCGGCCGATGCCGCCGGATCGCCCGCGCCGCCTCCCGTACGCAGATACAGCTGCGAGGAGCCGGACGGCGGCGGGGTGGTGGGCGGTTCCGTGGTGGGCGGGGTGGTGGGGCCTCCGGCGCCCTTGGTCCAGACGGCGATGTAGTCGACGAGCATCGGGCGTCCGGGGACGGTCGCGGCGGTGGGCGTCTTGCCCGCCAGCGCGTCGGGGAACGCGCCGCCGATCGCGACATTGAGCAGGACGAAGTAGCCCGCGTGGTTGGT
This sequence comes from Streptomyces sp. NPDC005408, assembly GCF_040606445.1. Taxonomy (NCBI): domain Bacteria; kingdom Bacillati; phylum Actinomycetota; class Actinomycetes; order Kitasatosporales; family Streptomycetaceae; genus Streptomyces; species Streptomyces sp. NPDC005408. The sequence goes on from NZ_JBEXEX010000015.1 coordinate 5,624, forward strand.
CATGTTCGCCCAGGTCCCGGCGTCCACGCGGTTCTCGGCGACGCTGTGGAAGAGCTGGCCGTCCACGTACCAGCGCAGCTCATTGGGGGAGGCGGAGCGGTCCCACTCGAAGCGGTAGGTGTGGAAGGCGGACTGGCAACTGGCCCCGGGGCAGGCGCGGTTGTTGGCGACGCCGCTGGTCTCGTTGCAGGGGCCGCCGGGGTTGACGCCGCAGTGGAGCACGCCCCAGACGGAGTTGATCCCGTTGACGTTCTCCATGATGTCGAACTCACCGATGGACGGCCAGTTCCAGTAGTTGCCGCGATAGGGGGAGCCGAGGGCCCAGAACGCGGGCCAGTAGCCGAGTGCGGCCTGGCCGGTGACATTGGGCATCTGGATCCGGCCCTCGATACGCAGGGTGCCACCGGCCGGGGCCTTGAAGTCGGCGCGCTTGGTCTCGATCCGACCGGAGCTCCAGTTGCCCGCGCCGTCGCGGAGCGGGGTGATACGGAGGTTGCCGCCGCCGTCGAGGGAGAGGTTGTCGGGGTTGTTGGTGTAGTTCTGGATCTCTCCGGTGCCCCAGTTTCCGGGCCCGTTGGGGTAGGCGTGGCCGAGGTCGATCTGCCAGTTGGCAGCCGAGGGCAGGGTGCGGTTGGCGCCGTTGAAGTCGTCGCTCCACTGGAGATTCCAGCCGGGCGTCGGGGGTACGTCGCCGCGCGCCTGCCCGGCGCCGGTGACGGCGATAAAGCCGGCGAGGGCGACGGCAAGGGCGACGATCACGGTGAACAGGGGGGTGCGTCTGATGCGGCTCGTGCTCAAGGAACACCTCCGGGAGGGTGGTGCCACGGGTCATTGAGAGCGCTCTCAGAGAGTTTTGTAGATGTAGACAGTGCGGGCGTCAATGGCTGCACACCCTTAACTTCCTGAATGCAGAACCCACTTGGGTTACGTGCCTGATGGGAGGGGGTCGGGCTCAGCTCCCGACCGGAAGCTGTTCATCCGGTGAGTTGCGCGGGCCCTCGCCCGAGGCGTCCAGGACCGTCAGTTCCGACTCGCTCAGGACCAGGTCCGCGGCCGCCGCCGAGTCGCGGATGCTCTCGGGGCGGCTCGACCCCGGGATCGGGATCACCGAGGGAGACCGGGCCAGCAGCCAGGCGAGGGCGACCTGTTGGGGGCTCGCGCCGTGATCGCGTGCCACCTGGTGGAAGGCGGCGTACGGGCCCGGGGTGGACGGGCCGCCCGAGGGGCCGTCCAGGGAGCTGCGGGAGATGCCGCCGAGCGGGCCCCATGGCAGGAAGGCGATGCCCAGCTCCGCGCAGAGCAGCAGCTCGGCCTCGCTGTCGCGCACCGCCGGGGAGTAGCGGTTCTGGACCGAGACAAGGCGGTCGCCCAGCATCCGGCGGGCCAGGCGGATCTGGTCCGCGTTCACATTGGAGATCCCGGCCAGCCGGATCGTGCCCTCCTCCAGGAGGTCGTGGAACGCTCCCAGCGAGTCGGCGAAGGGGACGGCCGGGTCCGGCTTGTGCAGTTGGTAGAGGCCGATCGTCTCGACGCCCAGCCTGGCCAGCGAATTTCTGGCGGCCCGCTTCAGATGGCGCGGGTCCCCGTCGACCGTCCAGTCGCCGTCGGGCGTCCGGCCGCGGCCGCCCTTCGTGGCGACCAGGACGGCGTCCGTGTCGCCCCTGTACAGGGCGAGCGCGCGGGCGACGAGCAGTTCGCCCGGACCCGGCTCGCCGCCCGGGGCGTAGTACGAATCGGCCGTGTCGATCAGCGTCACGCCCGCGTCGAGCGCGGCATGCACCGTGGCCAGGGCCTGTCGCTCATCGGGGTGCCCCTCGATGGACAGCGGCATCGCGCCGAGCCCGATCGCGCTCACCTGAAGATCACCGAGTGCGCGGTACCGCATTACCGGACCTCCTTGCCGAAGCCAAGGGTCTCCGCGACGGCGTCCCGCAGCCATTCCGAGGAGTGGAGGAATGTGTAACCGAGCTCCGCTGCCCGCGAGTTGTCCATTGCGTACGAGCGCGCGAAGGAGAACGGCGAGGTCGCACCCACCTCGACCGGAAGGAATTCCGCCGTTCCTCCCACCTCGTGCTCTATCGCCGCGCAGATGTCGTCCGTCGTGAGCGTTCCGTACGCATTCGCATTCACCGGTCCTGTGAATTCCTGGCCGGCTGTCCACGCCAGGAAATCGGCGATCTCCTCGACGTACACATACGTCGCCGGATGATTCTCGGCGGGCACGGCGATCGGCTCGCCCGCCCGGATCCGGCGGGCGTAGTGGTCCACGCGCCCGGTGAAGTCGTCGTCCCCGCCCAGCACATGCGCCACCCGTACCGACACAAACGGAAACGCAGGATCCCGAGCGAGGACCGCCTCCGCCTGCCGCTTCCCCTCGCCGTAGTGCGCATCACGGAACTCCGCATCGTCCCAGGGTGCGTGCAGATCCACCTGCACCGTCAGCGGGTCGACCGCCTCCTCGCGCACCAGGGCGGTGGAGTGCTCGTACTCGTACACCTCGACCGTGGAGGTCATCACAAAGCGCCGGGTACGGCCCGCGAAAACCCGCCGGGCGATCTCCGCCTGCCGCGGTGTATAGCAGACCTGGTCGAAAACGACATCGAAAGTACGCGAACCGAGCGCCGCCCGCAGCGAATCCTCGTCGTCGCGGTCCGCGATCAGATGGACAACCGTCTCGGGCGGGGTGGAGGACCCGCGATTGATGACCGTCACCCGGTCGCCCGTATCCAGCAGCCGCTTGATCAGCCGCTTTCCGAAATAGCGGTTGCCGCCGATGACGCATATCTCGCGCATTCCCAACTCCCTCTCGTCGTACGTCAAGTGTTACGTTTACGAACCACATCCTGAAGGGGGAGTCATGGGAGATCCGGCCGCTCTGCCGAAAGAACCACGGCATCTGCGTCCCGCCACCAGCGAAACCTCGGCGGCCGCCTTCGACCCTGTCGACCGGCAGATCCTGGAGCTCGTCCAGACCGACGGCCGGATCAAACTCAGCGAGCTCGGCCGCCGCGTCCGGCTGAGCCCGGCGGCGGTGACGGAACGGGTCCGCCGGCTGGAGGCCTGCGGCGCGATCACCGGATACGGCGCGCATGTCTCACCGGCCCGCCTGGGCTTCGGCATCCAGGCCTTCATCCGCGTCAATCCCCACGGCGGCTACAACCTGAAGCACCCGAGGACTCTGGAGCTGCTGGCCCGCCCAGAGGTGATCGAGGCGCACCATGTCGTGGGCGAGGACTGCTGGATCATCAAGGTCGCGGTGACCGACACCGTCCATCTCGAAGACGTACTGGAGCAGACCTCGGCGCTGGGACGTACGACGACATCGATCGTGCTGACGTCGCCGCTGGAACGGAAGCCACTGCTCCCACCCCACTGACCTAGGGCCTGTCGTTCGGATCAGGCCCTAGATGGTTACCTGTTGGTGAGTACCTGACTTATTTGTCGGTACTTGTGGGTGAGTGTGCGGGCGAACAAGCATGGCGGCCATGTCCACCACGAACACCCCGCTCCCTTCCGTCACCGTCCTCGGCCTCGGCGCCATGGGCCAGGCCCTCGCCGGCGCCCTCATCGGCGCGGGCCACCCCACCACGATCTGGAATCGCTCTCAGGGCAAGGGCGATGACCTTGTGGCACGCGGCGCGGTCCGCGCCGCGACCGCCGAAGAGGCCATACGTGCAAGCGAGTTGATCGTCGTCTGCGTCGTCGACTACGACGCCTCCGTCGCGATCCTCGCCCCGCTCGCCAACGCCCTCGCGGACCGCGTTCTGGTCAACCTCACCTCGGACACCCCCGAGCGCTCCCGCGAGGCGGCCGCCTGGGCGGACACGCACGGCATCGCCTACCTCGACGGCGCGGTCATGGTGCCGACCCCGCTCATCGGCTCGCCCGACGCCCTGCTCTTCTACTCCGGCTCACAGGAGGCGTTCGAGCGCTACGAGCCCACACTGAAGGCGCTGGGCGGCAAAGCCGCCTTCGTCGGCACGGACCCCGGACTCGCTGCGCTCTACGACCTCTCGCTGCTCGACTTCTTCTACGGCAGCATCTCCGGCCTGGTCCACGCGTACGCGCTGGCCACGGCCGACGGGGTCAAGGCCGCCGACATCGCCCCGTATCTGAGCACCATCGTCCAGATCCTGCCGCCGATCGCGGAGTACACGGCGGCCAACATCGACGCGGGCAGTTACCCGGGGGCGCAGGCCAACCTCGGCATGATGGCCGCGGGGGTCGAGCACATCCTGCACGCGGCGCGGACCCGCGGGCTCGACGTCTCCCAGTTGGAGGCCGTCAAGTCCGTCGCCGACCGGGCGATTGCGAAGGGCCACGGCTCCCACGACTGGGCGAGCACGTACGAGGCGGTCACCGAGCCGGTCACCGAGCCGGTCACCGAGCCGGTCACCGGGTAGTCCTGCGCACTTACGCCGAATGGCCTTCCCAGTTGCCCGCTCCCCACCCCCGCCGCAGTGTTACCGGCGTACCAACTCCCGGCCCTGGGCTCTCGGCGAGGACTGATCATGCAAGGACGCCTGGCGCTGGACTCGGTGCTGTACCCCTTGTGGGACCAGCCCCGGAGGACCGCAGTCGGCCGTCCGCTCCCGTGGCTGCTGACAGTCGCGGTGGTTTTCACCGCCGCTCAGCTGATCCTGGTGGTTCCCGGCTCAGGGCTCGGCTGGGACGAGACCGTCTACGTCAGCCAAGTCGGAGGGAACGCCCCGCCCGCGTACTTCAGCGCGCCGCGCGCGCGGGGGATTTCCTACCTCGTCGCTCCGGTGGCAGCCCTGACCGCCTCCACCACCGCGATCCGGGTCTACCTTGCCCTGCTGTCCGGCGGCGGGCTGTTCGTCTGCTTGTGGATCTGGCGCAGGCTGCTGCCCGTCCCCGTGCTCGCCTGCGCGGGTGCACTGTTCTCCAGCCTGTGGATCACTCTGTTCTACGGCCCCCAGGCGATGCCCAACCTGTGGTGTGCGCTCGGGGCACTGGCCGCCGCCGGCTGGTTCCTCCGCGCCGTGCCCCGTCCCGTGGAACGCCGGGCGGTCATCGGTGTCGGGTCCGCTGTTGCCGTCGTTGTGCTCATGCGCCCTGCCGACGGGCTGTGGCTGGCGCTGCCGCTGGCCGCGTCGGCCCTGCTGGTTCCGGGGTGGCGCCGTCCGGCGGTGTTCGCCGCGGTCGTGATCGGGTTACTGACCGGGGCCGCGCCCTGGGTCGTCGAGGCGTACGCGCACTACGGCGGTCTGAGCGCCCGGATCCACCGGGCCGGCGAGATCCAGGGCGGCCTGGGCTGGCACATGGCCGTGGACGACCAGGTGCGGGCCCTGGACGGACGTTCGCTGTGCCGCCCGTGCGACGTGCCCTGGAAGCACCCGGTGGCCGCTGCGTGGTGGTTCGCGCTGCCGGTACTCACGGCGGTGGGCATCGCGGCGGCCTTCCGCGCACACCTGGGCTCACGCACGCGCCTGCTCCCAGGTACCCACCTGGGCTCCCGCGCGCGCCCGGTCCCGGGTACGCACCTCGGCTCACGCACGCACCGAGGCCCGGCCGCGGTGCTGGCGACCTGTACCGCGGCATCGCTCGCGCTGCCGTACCTCTTCCTCATCGACTACGCCGCGCCGCGTTTCCTCCTTCCCGCCTACGCGCTCCTGGCGCTCCCGGTGGCCGAGTGCCTCGCCTTCCTGGTCGTCTTCCTGTTCACCGCCATCCGGCCGTCACTTAGGCCGGTCGGCGCCGGAGTCCTCGTCCTGGCCCTCACCTGCCACCTCGCGGTTCAGTACGGGGTGCTCCGCCACATGCTGGACGTCAATCGCACCTTGCGTGCCCAGTACTCGGCGACCGCCGCCGGGCTGCACCGGCTGGGCGTACGACCGCCCTGCATGGTCAGTGGTCACGACGCCGTCCCCATCGCCTATTACGCGGGGTGCGCCTCACGCCAGCCCACCGGCCACGACGCCAGCATCACGCCCGCCGGAATCGAAGCCGCTGCCCGCCGCATGCCCGTGGCCGTCGTCGTGGCGGGCGGCAGCGCGCCTCCGCCGTACGCGCGCATGTGGCGGGCGACGGCCTTGCCTCACGTACGCGGCCGTGAAACCTACCGCGTCTATCTGCCGCCAACCCTGGCCGGCACCTCGACGAAGAAGGAGCCGCTCCCGTTGCCTTGACGCCGACGTCAAGGCTTACGGTCGAGGACATGCGAATCGGCGAGCTCGCGGAGCGGGCGGGAACCACCACCCGCACCCTGCGCTACTACGAGTCCCGCGGGCTCCTGCCCGCCCGGCGCGCGGTGAACGGCTACCGCACGTACGACGAGGACGACCTGCGGCTGCTCCAACAGATCCGGACCTTGCAGGACTTCGGGTTCGACCTGGAGGAGACACGGCCGTTCGTCGAGTGCCTGCGCGCCGGGCACCCGGCGGGGGACTCGTGCCCCGCCTCGATCGCCGTGTACCGCGCCAAGCTCGGCGAGCTGGACACGCTCATCGAGCAGGTCCAGTCGGTACGCGCCCAGGTGGCCGCGCAGCTCGCGCGTGCCGAGGCGGAGCTGCCGGGCGGGCCCGAGCCGCTTTGTGAGCTGACCCATGTGACCGACGGAGGGGAAGACGAATGATCCACGCAGCAGGCGTCGCCGAAGTGACGGACGCCGACTTCGACGAGGAGGTCCTGGGGGCCGACCGCCCGGTCCTGGTGGAGTTCACCGCGGACTGGTGCGGCCCATGCCGCCAACTCGCCCCGGTGCTGAGCGCCCTGGCGAGCGAGGAGGCCGACCGGCTCAAGGTGGTCCAGCTCGACGTGGACACCAACCCGGAGATCACGACGCGGTACGCCGTGCTGTCGATGCCGACGCTGATGGTGTTCCGCGAGGGCGAACCGCTGAAGTCGATGGTGGGCGCCCGCCCCAAGCGCAGGCTCCTCCAGGAGCTGGAGGACGTGATCTAGGTCCTGTCCGTCACGGTGTTCCGCGCTACTCGCCGCGCGGGACCAGCACTTCACGCGCGTCGGCCCACGCGGCCTCGCTCAGCAGCGGCTGCCACCGCGTGAACAGCCGGAGCAGCGGTCCGCCGTGCCGGGACCAGAACGTGGCGTCCGCCCGCGCCAGGTCGAGTTCGTTGACCGCCGTCAGTTCGGCGAAGTCCTGACGGCGGCGCAGGGGCGGCGTGTACGTCTCGCCCGTGAAGCGGTCCCGGAAGGCCGCGTCCTCGTCCGCGAGCGTTGCGTACGACGCCCCGCGGTCGCAGCTCGCGTAGAAGTACACGAGCTCTTCCGCCTCCGTGCCGATCACCGCAGCCAGCTCCGACCGCCTCTCCAGTGGCAGCAGACTGGTCGCGAAGCCGTCCGTTCCGTAGAACGCATGGCACAGGCCCGCCAGTTGGAGTTCCGGCCGTGCGCCCCACTCCGACAGGCGCTGACGGACCCGGTCCAGGTGCGCCAGCAGCGTGCCGCCCGGATGCTGCATCCCCTCGGCGCCGTGCTCCCGCAGCAGTGCGACCGCTTCCTCCGTGCTCCCCGATATGTCCACGGACAGAAAAATACCCCGGAACCGAATTGACGGCCGGGGTCTTTCTCTGCGTATATTAAGTGTTTCCGTGTTCACGCGCACTGAATACGCGGAGAAGTAGAATAAGGGCACTGTATCGCGTCAGGAGCTGAATTGTCAAGCGAGGAATTGCGGCAGGAACAACAATTCGTCTCCCTCGCCCACGAGCGGCTCGACCAGCTCAGGGCCGGGGCCGAAGCCGCCATGAGCACCACGATCGCCCAGGTCAGCACCGGTCTTCAGGCGCGCGTGGAGCGCGATGTCGGCGTGCGTGAGCACTCCGCATCGCTCGCCGCGCTGAATGCCGCCGACTCCGGGCTGTGTTTCGGGCGAATCGACCGGCGCGACGGCATCACGTACCACATCGGGCGTACGGGAATCCGGCGGGACGACGCCGAACGGACTCCGTTGCTGATCGACTGGAGGGCCCCCGTCGCGCGGCCTTTTTATCTCGCGACCGGATTTGAGCCGATGGGTCTGCGCCGCAGGAGGCACATCACCACCCAGGGGCGCACCGTCACCGCGCTGCACGACGAGATCATGGATCTCGCCGACACCACCCGCACCGGATACGAGTCCCACGACGCCGACGAGGTGCTGCTCGCCGCGCTGAACAGCGCCCGGACGGGCCGGATGGGCGACATCGTGTCGACCATCCAGGCCGAGCAGGACCACATCATCCGCGCCCCCCAGCGCGGAGTGCTCGTCGTCGAGGGCGGGCCGGGGACCGGGAAGACCGCGGTCGCTCTGCACCGGGCCGCGTATCTGCTGTATGCGAACCGGGAGCAACTGGCCAAGCGTGCCGTGCTGATCGTCGGGCCCAACCCCGCCTTCCTCGGCTACATCGGCGAGGTGCTGCCCTCGCTCGGTGAGACGGGCGTGCTGCTTGCGACCGTCGGCGAGTTGTTCCCCGGTGTCAAAGCCACCGGCACGGACAGCCCCGCCGCCGCGGCCGTCAAGGGCCGGGCGGACATGGCCGGTGTACTGGCGGAGGCCGTACGGGACCGCCAGCAGGTGCCCGAGAAGGACGCGCCGATCGTCATCCCGCACGACGACGGGGAACTGCGGCTCGACTGGGACATGGCCGTCGAGGCACGGCACAAGGCCTGGGAGACCGGCCTGCCGCACAATCTGGCGCGCCCGCACTTCGTCTTCCGGATCATCGACGACCTGACCACCCAGCTCGCCGACCGGATCGGCGCCGACCCCTACGGCGGCCCCAACTTCCTCGGCCCCGACGACATCGCCCAGCTCGGCAAGGGCATCGCCGCCAGTGCCGAGGTGCACGCCGCCATCGCGTCGCTGTGGCCCCCGCTCACCCCGCAGGACTTCCTCGCGGACTATCTCGCGAATCCCAGGCATCTGGCCCAGGACGACGCCGAGTTGATCCGGCGCACCGGCGGCGGCTGGACCGCGGCCGACGTTCCCCTCCTCGACGAGGCCGCCGAGCTCCTCGGCGAGGACGACTCCGCCGCCCAGGCCGCAGCCGAGGCCGAGCGGGCGCTGCAGATCGCCTACGCACAGGGCGTCCTGGACGTCTCGTACGCCTCTCGTACCTACGAGTTCGAGGACAAGCACGACGACGAGTCCGAGGTCCTCGCCGCGCACGACATCATCGACGCCGAGCGCATGGCCGAGCGCCAGGAAGAGGCCGACCACCGCAGCGCCGCCGAGCGCGCCGCCGCCGACCGGACGTGGGCCTTCGGGCACATCATCGTCGACGAGGCGCAGGAGCTGTCGGCCATGGCCTGGCGGCTGCTGATGCGGCGCAGTCCCACCCGTTCGATGACTCTGGTCGGCGACCCGGCGCAGACCGGCGACCTGGCCGGATGCGATTCCTGGCAGAAGATCCTCGCTCCGTACGTCGAGGACCGCTGGGAGCTGGCCCGGCTCGGCGTCAACTACCGTACGCCCGCCGAGATCATGGAGTACGCGGCCGAGCGGCGCCGGGCCACCGACCCCGCCTTCGAGCCGCCGCGCTCCATCCGCGCGACCGGGGTACGGCCCTGGGAACGCACCGTGCCGCTCGCCGAGGTGGCCGGGATCGCCGCCGACGAGGCCCCGGAGGAGGGCAGGCTCGCGGTGATCGCCCCGCGCGAACTGCACGCCCGGCTCGCGGACATCGGCGACGACGGGCCGCTGGATCTGTCCCGGCCCGTCGTCCTCATCGACCCCCGCCAGGCGAAGGGCCTCGAATTCGACACCGTTCTCGTCGTCGACCCCGACCGGATGAGCCCCAACGACCTCTATGTGGCGCTCACCCGGGCAACCCAGCGGCTCGGAATCGTCAGACCGGCCGCAGCCACACCGTAGCCAGCGGCGGCAGCGTCAGCTGGATGCTGGTCGGCCGGCCGTGCGACGGGACCGACTCCGGCTTCAGCGGGTCCGGGTTGAGCACGTCGCTGCCGCCGTAGCGTGCCGCGTCCGTGTTCAGGACCTCCGTCCATGCCTGGACCGCTTCCGGCACGCCCAGGCGGTACTCGTGGCGCACCACGGGGGAGAAGTGGCTGACGGAGAGCAGCGGCGCGCCCGTGGCGTCGTAGCGCAGGAAGGCGAAGACATTGTCCTCGGCGGCGTCGCCGTCCACCCAGGCGAAGCCGACGGGGTCGGTGTCCTGCTGCCACAGCGCGGGGGTCGCCCCGTACACGGTGTTCAGATCGCGTACGAGGTCCCGTACGCCGCGGTGGTCCGCCTCCGCGGCGTACGAGGGATCCAGCAGCCACCAGTCCGGGCCGTGGCCCTCCGACCACTCCGCGCCCTGGGCGAACTCCTGGCCCATGAAGAGGAGTTGCTTGCCGGGATGCGCCCACATGAAGCCCAGATAGGCGCGGTGGTTGGCGCGCTGCTGCCACCAGTCGCCGGGCATCTTGCCGACCAGCGACCGCTTGCCGTGGACCACCTCGTCGTGCGAGATGGGCAGGACGTAGTTCTCGCTGTACGCGTACACCATCGAGAACGTCATCTCGTTGTGGTGGAACTTGCGGTGCACCGGCTCGTGCGTGGCATAGCCCAGCGAGTCGTGCATCCAGCCCATGTTCCACTTCAGGCCGAAGCCGAGGCCGCCGAAACCACCCGGGCCCACATGGTGGGTGGCGCGGGTGACGCCGTCCCAGGCCGTGGACTCCTCGGCGACGGTGACGACGCCGGGGCAGCGCCGGTACACCGTCGCGTTCATCTCCTGGAGGAAGGCGACCGCGTCCAGGTTCTCCCGGCCGCCGTGCTCGTTCGGAGTCCATTCGCCCTGCTCGCGGGAGTAGTCGAGATAGAGCATCGAGGCGACCGCGTCCACCCGCAGCCCGTCGATGTGGAACTCCTGGCACCAGTACGTGGCGTTGGCGACCAGGAAGTTACGCACCTCCTTGCGGCCGTAGTCGAATTCGAGGGTGCCCCAGTCGGGGTGCGCGGCACGGGCCGGATCCTCGTGCTCGTAGAGCGTGCGGCCGTCGAACTCGGCGAGCGCCCAGTCGTCCTTCGGGAAGTGCGCAGGCACCCAGTCCACGAGCACGCCGATCCCGGCCCGGTGCAGGGCGTCCACCAGATGGCGGAAGTCGTCGGGGGTGCCCATCCGGGAGGTCGGGGCGTAGAAGCCGGTGACCTGATAGCCCCAGGAGCCGCCGAAGGGATGCTCGGCGACCGGCATCAGCTCCACATGGGTGAAGCCCAAGTCCTTGACGTACGCCGGGAGTTGGACGGCAAGCTGGCGGTAGGTGAGGCCGGGCCGCCAGGACGCGAGATGCACCTCGTAGACGGAGAACGGCGCCTCGTGCACCGGCCGGTCGGCGCGATGCGCCATCCACTCCTCGTCGTGCCACACATGGTGGGACTCGGTCACGATCGAGGCGTTCGCAGGCGGTACCTCCGTGCGCCGCGCCATCGGGTCGGCCCGCAGGGTGTGCGAGCCGTCCGGGCGGGTGATGTCGAACTTGTAGAGCGCGCCGTCGCCGACGCCCGGCAGGAACAGCTCCCACACGCCCGAAGAGCCGAGCGAGCGCATCGGACACCCGGTGCCGTCCCAGTAGTTGAAGTCACCGACGACCCGCACCCCGCGGGCGTTCGGCGCCCACACCGTGAACCGGGTGCCTGTGACCTGCTCGTGCGCCATCGGGTGCGCGCCGAGCGCCTTCCACAGCTCCTCGTGCCGTCCTTCGCCGATCAGATGCAGATCGAGCTCGCCGAGCGAGGGCAGGAAGCGGTACGGATCCTGCACCTCGATCTCGGTGCCGTCATCGTCGTAGGTGACAAGGAGCTGGTACTCGGGGACGGTACGCAGCGGCAGCACACCCGAGAAGAAGCCGTCGCCCTCCTCGTGCAGCTCGGCGCGCAGCCCCTTGGCGAGCACGGTCACCGACTGCGCGTACGGACGCAGTACGCGCAGCTCGAGACCGCTCCGGACCAAGTGCGCCCCGAGCAGGGAGTGCGGATCGTGGTGGGAGCCGGTCAGCAGCCGCTCCCGGTCCCCGTCCGTGAGCGGCCGCGCGGCCCGTACACCATGGCTGCCGCCCGCCCGCGGCCGTGGCGCGGCCGTCTGCTTGCGGGGCCCGGCATCGGCCACCGGCTTGGGGCGGTGGGGGTCGGAGGAACTGCGGGACGGGGGTCGGGCGGTCACGGGGGTCTGCCTCCTCGGGCGGAATCAGTTGGTGGCGGCCAGGCGGTCGACGGCCGCCATCGGCACCGGAAGCCAGTCGGGGCGGTGGCGGGCCTCGTAGACGACCTCGTACACGGCCTTGTCCGTCTCGTACGCACGCAGCAGTTCGGGTTCGGTGCGCGGATCGGCGCCCGCGGCCTCGGCATAGCCCTCGCAGTACGCCGTACGGCAGCGTTCCGCCCAGGACGGGTTCCATGGCCGGTGGGTGCGGGCCGCGTAGTCGAAGGAGCGCAGCATGCCCGCGACATCTATCACCGTGGGCTGCGGCCTGCGGCGCTCGGCGAGCGGGCGCGCGGGCTCGCCCTCGAAGTCGATGACCGACCAGTGACCGTCGGCGTGGGAGCCGCCGCCGCGCAGGGTCTGCCCGAGATGGAGGTCGCCGTGGACGCGCTGGGCGCGCCAGACCCGGCCGCGCCTGCCCAGTGCGGCGATCGCGTCGAAGGCGGCACGCAGCCGCGGCACATACGGCAGCAGTGCGGGCACCGCCTGTGCGGCCGCGTCGAGACGCGCCGTCATGGCCGCCGCCAGATGTTCGGTCTGCGGCCGCCGGAGCATCACGGTGGGCAGCTCTTTCGCCAGAGCCGTGTGCACCTCGGCGGTGACCCGGCCGAGCGCGCGGGCCTCTTTGGCGAAGGAGTGCCCGCCGGCCAGTGAGTCGAGCGCGAGCAGCCAGCCGTCCCGCGAGCCGCGCAGGAACGGCTGCAGCACACCGAGCGTGTACGGCTCCGGTGCGGTGGCCTCGTACCAGGCGACGGGCGCGGGCACCCGGCCGCACCCGGCGCGGGCCAGCGCGAGTGGCAGCTCCAGATCGGGGTTGGCGCCCGGGTGGACCCGGCGGAAGAGCTTGAGGATGTACGCGTCGCCGTACACCAGCGAGGAGTTGGACTGCTCGGCCTCCAGCGGGCGCGCGGCGAGCCCGCCGGGGATCACCGGAGCCTGGTCGAAACGGTCGAAGCGCAGGGGTCCCAGGGCGCCGGGTGTGCGCAGCCGCTCCAGGATCAGCTCGGCCAGCCGCGGGTCGTGCAGACCCTCGTAGACCGTACGCCCGGCCAGCGGGCCCTCGGTCACATGGCCGATCAGGGCGGGCGCGAGATGCGGCGGCAGTGTCGCGCGTACGCCGAGGAGGAGTTGGTAGCAGTCCTGCGAGGACGGGGCGGGCAGGCCGGGCTGCTGGACGCGTACGAGCAGATGCAGGAGTCCCGGACCGGCTTCGGTGTCCAGCGGCAGCAGCTCGGTCGCGGAGACGAGCGAGAAGCCGGTGACGGGATGGCCCTTGCCGGCGAACCAGCGCTGTCTCGGCAGCCAGGCGTGCAGCAGGGGCGCGAGTGACGGGAGAAGAGCTACGGGAGTCCGGGTGGATGCAGCCTCCGACATGGCATCGCGTCCTTTCCCCGGGTACACCACGAATGCGCAGAGTGTCCCGGATTACAGCTGTGGCTGTCCGGCGGCGCGCGGGGATGAGGAGGAGAGTGCCCGGTGCGGGGCGGGGGAAACCGCCCCGCGGGAGGCACCTCTCGTTACCTGTGGGTCAGGTGGCAGCTGCTTCCTTCCGCAGCCGGAACCAGTAGAAGCCGTGGCCCGCGAGAGTCAGCAGATAGGGCCACTGGCCGATGGCCGGGAAGCGCACCCCGCCGATCAGCTCGACGGGATGCCGTCCGCTGAACGCCCGCAGATCGAGCTCGGTGGGCTGCGCGAACCGCGAGAAGTTGTGCACGCAGAGGACGAGATCGTCCTTGTACTCGCGGGTGAAGGCGAGCACCGCCGGGTTCGACGAGGGCAGTTCGGTGTACGAGCCGAGACCGAAGGCGCGGTTCTGCTTACGGATCTCGATCATCCGCCGCGTCCAGTGCAGCAGCGAGGACGGCGAGGCCATCGCGGCCTCGACATTGGTGACCTGGTAGCCGTAGACCGGATCCATGATCGTGGGCAGATAGAGCCGGCCGGGGTCGCACGAGGAGAATCCGGCGTTGCGGTCGGGGGTCCACTGCATCGGGGTGCGTACGGCGTCGCGGTCGCCCAGCCAGATGTTGTCGCCCATCCCGATCTCGTCGCCGTAATAGAGAATCGGCGATCCGGGCAGCGAGAGCAGCAGCGCCGTGAAGAGCTCGATCTGATTGCGGTCGTTGTCGAGCAGTGACGCGAGCCGGCGGCGGATGCCGATATTGGCGCGCATCCGCGGGTCCTTGGCGTACTCCGCGTACATGTAGTCGCGCTCTTCGTCCGTGACCATTTCGAGGGTGAGCTCGTCGTGATTGCGCAGGAAGATGCCCCACTGGCAGTTCTTCGGGATCGCCGGGGTCTTGGACAGGATTTCCGAGACGGGGTAGCGGGACTCGCGCCGTACGGCCATGAAGATGCGCGGCATCACCGGGAAGTGGAAGGCCATGTGGCACTCGTCGCCGCCGGCCGGGAAGTCGCCGAAGTAGTCGACGACGTCCTCAGGCCACTGGTTGGCCTCAGCCAGCAGCACGGTGTCGGGGTAATGGGCGTCGATCTCCTTGCGCACCCGCTTGAGAAAGGAGTGGCTGGCGGGAAGGTTCTCGCAGTTGGTGCCCTCCTGCTGGTACAGATACGGCACGGCGTCGAGGCGGAAGCCGTCGATGCCCAGGTCGAGCCAGAAGCGCAGCGCCGAGATGATCTCCTCCTGCACCGCCGGGTTCTCGTAGTTGAGATCGGGCTGGTGGGAGAAGAAGCGGTGCCAGTAGTACTGCTTGCGCACCGGGTCGAAGGTCCAGTTGGACGTCTCGGTGTCGACGAAGATGATCCGGGCGTCCTGGAACTGCTTGTCGTCGTCCGCCCAGACGTAGTAGTCGCCGTACGGCCCGTCCGGGTCGCTGCGGGACTCCTGGAACCACGGGTGCTGATCGCTGGTGTGGTTCATGACGAAGTCGATGATGACGCGCATGCCGCGCTGGTGCGCGGAATCGACGAACTCCACGAAGTCGGCGAGGTCGCCGAAGTCGGGGAGGACAGCGGTGTAGTCGGAGACGTCGTAACCGCCGTCCCGCAGTGGGGACTTGAAGAACGGTGGCAGCCAGAGGCAGTCGACCCCCAGCCACTGCAGATAGTCCAGTTTGGCGGTGATGCCCTTGAGGTCGCCGATGCCGTCGCCGTTGCTGTCCTGGAAGGACCGCACCAGGACTTCGTAGAAGACGGCCCGCTTGAACCAGTCGGGGTCGCGGTCCTTGGCGGGTGTGTCCTCGAACAGGTCGTGGACGGGCTCATTGACGATCATGATGTGGGTGACCCTCCGATCGGCGGGGACGGTCGCAGGACGACGATGTGCGCGGGCGTGACGCCCGGCTCTAGGCGCACATAGGTGGCTCTGCCCCAGTGATAGGTCTCGCCGGTGAGCTCGTCGCGCACCGGTGCGCTCTCGTGCCAGTCGAGGCCGAGGTGCGGCATGTCCAACGAGACCGTGGCCTCCTGGGTGTGGTGGGGGTCGAGGTTGGCAATCACCATGACGGTGTCGCCGGTGTTCGAACCCGAAGGGCCCTCGGCGGATTTCGAGTACGCGATGACCGCCTCGTTGTCGGTGGGGTGGAAGTGGATGTCCCGCAGCTGCTGGAGCGCGGGGTGGCGCCGCCTGATCCGGTTGAGCGCCGTGATCAGGGGCGTGATGGTGCGGCCCGCGCGCTCGGCCGACTCCCAGTCGCGCGGCCGCAGTTGGTACTTCTCCGAGTCCAGATACTCCTCGCTGCCGTCCCGCAGGGGAACGTTCTCGCACAGTTCGTATCCCGCGTACACGCCCCAGGACGGCGACATCGTCGCGGCCAGCACCGCCCGCACCTCGAAGGCCGGGCGACCGCCGTGCTGGAGATAGGCGTGCAGGATGTCGGGGGTGTTCACGAAGAAGTTGGGACGCATGTACGAGGCGGCGTCGCCGGAGAGCTCGGTGAGGTAGTCGGTGAGCTCCTGCTTGGTGGTGCGCCAGGTGAAGTACGTGTACGACTGCTGGAAGCCGATCGCGGCGAGGGTGTGCATCATCGCCGGACGGGTGAACGCCTCGGCCAGGAAGAGCACGTCGGGGTCGGTGCGGTTGATGTCCGCGATCACCTTCTCCCAGAACACGACGGGCTTGGTGTGCGGGTTGTCGACCCGGAAGATCCGTACACCGTGGTCCATCCAGAAGCGCAGCACGCGCAGGGTCTCGTTGACCAGACCGCGCATGTCGGTGTCGAAGGCGATCGGGTAGATGTCCTGGTACTTCTTCGGCGGATTCTCGGCGTAGGCGATCGTGCCGTCGGCGCGGTGGTGGAACCACTCGGGGTGCTTGTCCACCCAGGGGTGGTCGGGCGAGCACTGGAGCGCGAAGTCCAGGGCCACCTCCATGCGCAGGGCCCGCGCGGTCTCGACGAAGTGGTCGAAGTCTTCGAAGGTGCCGAGGTCGGGGTGGAGCGCGTCATGGCCGCCGTCGGGGGAGCCGATGGCCCAGGGGACGCCGACATCGTGGGCGCCGGGGGAGAGGCTGTTGTTCGGGCCCTTGCGGTAGGTGGTGCCGATGGGGTGGACGGGCGGCAGATAGACGACGTCGAAGCCCATCGCGGCGACGGCGGGCAGCCGCTCGGCGGCGGTGCGGAAGGTGCCGGAGGCGGGCGGCGCGCCCTCCTCGACGACGGCGCCCTCGGAGCGGGGGAAGAGCTCGTACCAGGAGCCGAACAGGGCCCGCTGCCGCTCGACAATCAGGGTCAACGGGCGGGATGCGGTGACCAGTTCGCGCAGCGGGTGGCGGTCGAGCGCGGCGGTGGCGTCGGGGGCGAGGGCCGCGGCGAGCCGGGCGGCGGCGGAGCGCTCCTCGTCGCGCAGGGCGTCGACGGCGGCGAGCACGGCCTCGCGGCCGTCCCGCTTGGGCACCCCGGCGGCGGCGCGCTCGTACAGCTCGGCGCCCTCGGCCAGCACCAGTGCGGTGTCGATACCGGCGGGGATTTTGATCCGGGCGTGGTGCCGCCAGGTGGCGACCGGGTCGCTCCATGCCTCGACGGCGTAGGTCCAGCGCCCCTCGGTGTCCGGGGTGACGTCGGCGCCCCAGCGGTCGGTGCCGGGGGCGAGTTCCCACATGGGGGTCCAGGCGCCGGGGCGTCCGGTGGGGTCGCGCAGGACGACATTGGCGGCGACCGCGTCATGCCCTTCGCGGAATACGGTGGCGGTGACCCGGAAGGTCTCACCGGCCACCGCTTTTGCGGGCCTCCTCCCGCAGTCGACTTGGGGACGTACGTCCAGGACGGGGATGCGACCGATCATGGGATCACCTGAGGGCTGTGCGGGCAGGGCGGATTGAGCCGGTTGTGCATTCATGCGTGGTTTGTGGGTTCTTTGTAGCTGCTCAGTCGACGACTGGCGGGCTGCGGGCATGGCCGCTCCTGTCCGCGTTCACTCGGGTGGGCGGAAAGAATGTCGAGAAGGGGTGCGGTGGCCTGCGTACCGGATGAGCCTTCCCACGGTCGTCGGGTGGGCAATCCGGTGGTTTGTTAACTACTAGGACGTAGGTGCTCGCACAAGAGAGGCGGGACTCGGAGAGGGCCCCGTGCACAAGACGGGGCGCGGGCCCCGACGCATCTCGCGTCGGGGCCCGCGCCCCGCACCGCCTCACTGCACCGAGCCTCAGCTCGGGCGCGCGCCCCAGCTGGGCTCGGGCCTCCTCGCCGCGCTCATGACTGCTCTCCCGACCACATCTGCCACGGCTGCCGCGCCACCCACTCGTCCACCGGCGCCGGCTTCACCGACAGCGCCGCCGCCAAATCGCTCTCGTCGCCCGCCATCAGGCAGGGCTCCAGGCCCGCGGCCATGTAGTGGTAGATCCCCGAGACTCCGGCCGCCGACTCCGTGCCCAGGATCTGGGCGAGCCCCTGCTCGAAGATGCCCGGCTCCAGGGGCACATAGCGGATCTCGCGCCCCAGCCCCTGCCCGAAGGCCTTCGCCAGCTGGTCGCCCGTCAGCGTCTGCGCACCGCCGATGTCGAAGGTACGGCCCGCCACGCCGTCCACGGTGAGCGCCGCGTAGACCGCCTCCGCCATGTCCCGGTGCGAGATCCACGCGGTCGGCGTGTCGGCAGGCAGCGGATAGGCGAGCACGCCTTCGTTCACCAGGGCCGGGCCGTTCCACGGGCTGAAGAGGTTGTCCAGATACACCGGCGGGCGTACGACGACGACCTCGACGCCGCTGTGGGCGAGGCTCTCGCGGAACACCGTCTCGGCGAGCCGGCGGGTCTCGAAGGCCACCACATTCGTGCTGCGGTCAGGGATACGGGTGTTGGTGTTGTAGACCAGCCGGCCCACCCCGGCCTCGCGGGCCGCCTTCGCTATGTGCTGGGCGTACCGCATGACCTTCTCGGCCTGGTACACCAGCGGCATCACCACCGCCGCGTGCGTGGCCCCTTCGAAGAGCTGGCGTACATCTTCGTAGCGCCCGAGGTCGCCGCTCGCGACGGAGATGCCGGGCAGCTCCGGGCGATCGGCCTCGGGCTTGCGGCTCAGCGTGCGGACGCGGTGCTTCCGTTCGGCCAGCAGGCGGGCTGTCGCACCTCCCTGGAAACCGGTCGCCCCCACGACCGCTACGCGCATCGGAATGTGATCGGACATAAGTCTGAAGAGCCCTTCGATAGGGTGTGGCTGCTGCCGTGAACGGCTCTTCCAGGCTCGCTTCGGCGGCTTCGGCCGATCAATTAACAAACCGGGGCGGGGGTTGAAGGATCGTCCAATGGAACCGACGGGGATGGAACCGAAGCGCGAAGGCGACGACCTCCTCAGCGAGCTGCTCAAACCCCTGCGTCTGACCGGGGTCTTCGACAGCCGCTGGCATGTCAGCGCCCCCTGGGCCATCGAGGGCGACGCGGAACAGAGCTGCGCCGTACTCCACTTCATCACCGAAGGCGGCTGCTGGATCACCGCAGAGGACCAGACCCCGCTCGAACTCCACGAGGGCGACCTCGCCGTCTTCCCCACCGGCACCGCGCACCGGCTCTCGGACCGGCCCGAACGGCGGGGCGTCGCGCTCGGCACCGTACTGCCCGAGCGTGCACCCGGCACCTCCGGTGAGATCAGGATCGAGGGCGAGGGACCGGAGAGCCGGCTGCTCTGCGCCGGGCTGCACTACGACGCGTCCGTGGCCACCCATCTCTACACCGCGCTGCCCTGGGCACTGGTGCTCGACCGCTCCCAGGTGGACAAGGAGCCGCTGCTCCGCGACACGCTGCGGCTGCTCGCCGCCACCGACCGCCCGGTCGGCCCCGGCGACCGGCTGATCACGCTGCGCGCCTTCGAGATGGCGCTGGTGCTCGCACTGCGGCCGCTTCTGCGCGAACTGGCCCGCAACCCCTCCGCGCTGCCGGTTCTGCGCCATCCCGGTATCAGCAGGGCCATGGTGATCATCGCGACCCGGTTTGCCGAGCCCTGGACCATCGAGTCGCTCGCCCGCGGGGTCGGCATGTCCCGCTCCGCGTTCACCGCGGCTTTCCGTGAGCTGGTCGGGGAGGCGCCGGCCCGGCATCTGACGGGGCGACGGATGCAGGAGGCGGCCCGGCTGCTCGGCGAAACTTCGCTGCCCCAGTCGGCCGTGCCGGAACGCGTCGGCTACCAGAGCTCCGTCGGTTTTCACCTGGCCTTTCGCAAGTGGTACGGCATGACGCCGGGAGAGTACCGATCGGGAAGCCCCTCAGCTGCATGACTGGCCGGTTCTTAATCACCGCTGGACGGTCGTTCATTGCCCGCCGTCCATGGCTGGAGCGAGGCTCAGCTCTGTCGGGGGACATTCCGTTTGAGGAGAGACGTTGACCAGGTCCGGCCAGGAATACCTCGCATCGCTGTGTGACGGGCGTGAGGTGTGGCTCGACGGCGAACGGGTCAAGGACGTCACCCGCCATGCCGCCTTCCGCAACACCGCGGCGTCGGTCGCGCACCTCTACGACCTGGCGCACGACTCCGAGCACACCGCCGCCCTCACCGCCGGCGGCGTCCACCGCGCCTTCGCCGTGCCGCGCTCCTACGACGACCTCGTCGCGCGCCGCACCGCGTTCAAGGTGTGGACCGAGTCGAGCTTCGGCTTCCTCGGGCGTACGCCCGACTACATGGCGGGAGGGGCCGCGGGCTTCGCCGCCGTGCCCCAACTCTTCACCACCGACTCCTTCGACGGCGCCGACAACGCTCTCGCGTACCACCGCAGGCTCGCCGAGGGGGACCTGTACTCGGCCTTCACCATCACCAACCCGCAGTCCGGCGAAGGCGACGACGACCTGGTGGTGCGCGTCGTCGCCGAGAAGGACGGCGGGATCGTGGTGAGCGGCGCCAAGATGATCGGCACCGGGGCCGTCTTCGCGGACGAGGTGCTGGTCGGCACGATCGAGCCACTGGCTCCGGAGGACGTCGAGCACGCGCTCTGCTTCTCGGTGCCCGTCGACACACAGGGCCTGAAGTTCGTCTCGCGCACGTCGTACGAGGCACAGGCCCGCAGCGTCTTCGACAACCCGCTCTCGTCCCGCTTCGACGAGAACGACGCGCTGCTCGTGTGCGACAACGTCTTCGTGCCGTGGGAGCGGGTGCTGACCTACCGCAATGTCGATGCGACCGCGGCGATGTGGTGGGGAACCCCCGCGTTCCTCAACTTCGGCCACCAGGCCGCCACCCGTTTCTGGACCAAGCTCGAATTCCTCACCGGCCTCGCCATCCTGCTGACCCGCGCCAACAACACGTACCAACTCCCGGCCGTCACACAGTCGGTCGGGCGGCTGCTCGGTATGGTCGCCCAGGCCAAGGCCTTCGTGCTGGCGGCCGAGGCCAGTCACGAGCAGGTCGACGGCGGCCGCGGCGGTGTCATGCCCGGCCGGGAGATCTCCTTCGCCCAGCGCATCATGGCCGGTGAGCTCTACCCCCGCGCCGTCCAGGAGATCAAGCTGCTCGCGGGCGGCGGCGTCATCCAGCTGCCCGCGTCCGGCGCTGATCTGCTCCACCCCGAGCTCGGCCCCGTCGTGCGGAAGTATCTGAGCGCGCCCGGCAGCCCGGCCGAGGACCGGGTCAAGCTGCTCAAGCTGGTGTGGGACGCGCTCGGTTCGGAGTTCGCCGGACGCCATGAGCAGTACGAGCGCTTCTACCACGGCGCACCGCACGTCTATCTGACCATGCAGACGTGGGCGGGCGGCGCGGAGAGCTGCGAAGAGCTGGCCCAGGCCTGTCTCGACGGCTACGGACTGGACTCAAGGACCGGCCAGTGACCTCGGCGCGACCGGGCGCCGCGCTCGCGCTGCTCGCCTCCACCCAGCTGCTGCTGATCATGGACACGGCGATCATCAATGTCGCGCTGCCGTCTGTGGGGGACGAGCTGGGCTCCGGCTCGGCCGGACTGTCCTGGGTGGCCAACGCCTATCTCATCACCTTCGGCGGGCTGCTGCTGCTCGGCGGGCGCATGGCCGATCTCCTCGGCCACCGGCGGCTCTACCTGTCCGGCCTGGGACTGCTGGCCGCCGCCTCGGCGGCCGGTGGGCTCGCGGGGACGGCGGGCGCGCTGATCGCCGCGCGGGCCGTGCAGGGCGTGGGGGCCGCCCTCGCCGCCGCCGCCGCGTTCGCGCTGCTGCTCAACCTCTTCCCGGACGGGCCCGGAAGGCACAAGGCGCTCGGGGCCTTCGCCGCGATGGGCGGACTCGGCGGGGTCCTTGGCACCGTGCTCGGCGGAGTGCTCACCGATCTACTCGGCTGGCGCTCCACGTTCTGGCTCAATGTGCTCCTCGCCCTGGTTCTCGGGCTGCTCGCACTGCGCGTTCTCAACGGGGGGATGCGCAGCGCACAGACCGGCTTCGACCTGGGCGGAGCACTCACGGCCACCGGCGGCCTCGGGCTGGTGGCGTACGCACTCGTCGGCGCGGGCGAGTCCGGGTGGACCAGCACCCGGACCCTCTCCGCCGGCGGTGCGGGTCTCGTCCTGCTCGCGGCCTTCGCCGTACTGGAGTCGAGGATCGCGAGCCCGCTGGTGCCCCCCGCCGTGCTGCGGCGGCCCGCGCTGCGGGACGCCAACATCCTCAGCGCACTGGCCCAGATGGCGCTGTTCCCGATGTTCTTCCTGGTCAGCCTCTATCTGCAGCGCGTTCTCGAACAGTCTCCGCTGACCGGCGGACTCGGACTGCTGCCGCTCTCGCTGGTCGTCGTCGTCGTCGCCCCGCTGACCGGCCGCCTCATCTTCCGGATCGGGCTCAGGGCCACCATGACCGCCGGGTTCGGGCTCCTGTTCGCGGGCATGGTGTGGCTGGCGCTCGCACTGACCGCCGACGGCACCTTCGCCGGTACGGTCCTGGCACCCAGCCTGGTTCTCGGCGTCGCCCTGCCGCTGGTCATGGTCACCACCAATGTGGCCGCCACCGCCGAGGCCGCGCCCGAGGAGACCGGGCTGGCGTCCGGACTCATCAACACCAGCCAGCAGTTCGGCTCGGTGCTCGGCCTCGCCGTCCTGGTGGCTGTCGCCACCGCCGGGGGCGGACCGTCGGCCGCCGCCCAGACCTCCGGCTTCCGCTCCGCGCTCCTGGCAGGTGCCGCCGTCGCGGCACTGGCCGCCCTGCTCTGCGTACGACTGCGGCTGCCGGGGCCCGCCATGGCGCCACCGCGCCGGGACCGTGTGGGCGGCGCCGTGGAGTGACCGTATGCGGCGAGTGCGTGCGGCGTACGCGTACGCATGCGGCGAAAGCGTCCGGTGACCGCGTGACGCGAGCAACTTCGCCGCATCCCACCCACTGACCGATGTTGCCCGAGGGGGGCATTCCGTTGACCCTGTACGACCTTGTCGCGCCCGGTCTCCAGTTGCGCTGCGACCCGCGCTACCGGATATCCGAGATACGCGAGGCCGACCCGCTCGGCGCCGACGCGTTGCTCGCCGCGCTGCCCGCGATGAACGCCGATGCCGATGTGGCCGCGCTCACCGTCGCCCTGCGCACCCTGGTGCCCGACCCCGACCGGGTCGCCGCACTCGGCGTCACCGATGCGCTCGCGGCCATGCGTGACCTCGGCATCCTTCTCGGCTCGCTCAAACGGCACGGCACCGAGCCCGTGGCCGCGGTGCCCGAAGTCCTGCCGGTGCTCGAAGAGCTGAGCCGGCGCACCGACATGGTGCCGCGCGACACCGTGCACCACTACACGACCTGGAACCCTCTCGGCGCCCGTCGGCGGATGTACACCGGCGACATCATGGAGAGCAATCTCCAGGACGCGGTCCGGATGGTCTTCCCCAGCCTGGTGGCAGCACTGGACACCTGCGCGGAACTCGCCCGCAGGGAGCCGTACGAACCGGGCTTCGCCCTCGCGCTCGACCGCACCGCCCAGCATGTGCAGTCCATGGTCGACTCCATCGACTTCACCGTCGCCAATGTCTCGCCGGTCTTCTTCGCCCAGGAGATGCGCTCCTACTTCGAGGAGATCGACATCGCGGGCGTCGACTACCTCGGCCCGGCCGCCGCCCAGGTCCCGCTCTGGCTGGTCGATCTGACGCTGTGGCAGTGCGACCGCAGCGGCCCCGCCTACGACGCCTTCCTCGACGACTCGGTGCGCTACAGCCTCCCGTCCTGGCGCGACCACTACGCCGCGCACAAGGGCGGTACCTCCGCCGTCTCCAAGCTTTCGGCCGCCATCAGCTGGGAGGCGGCCGATCGGCTGCCGCCGCAGCTCGCCGCATCCGCCGTCTCCCTCGCGCGCGTGCTGCGCATCCTCAAGACCTTCCGGGCGCGCCATATGACCATCGCCCGCAAGGCGTACAGCGAGGACGTGCGGCTGTACGAGGTGGGCAGCGGCGGCGCCCCGATCGAGCTGCTCCGCTCCGTGCTCGATCTGACCCGGGACAACGAGACCCTCGTGCGCCGTTCCATCGAGCGATCACGTACCCCCGTTGCCTGACCGTCCCTGGAGGTCCCCATGACGCACATCATGATCGCCGGCGGTGGAATCGCCGGGCTCAGCGCGGCACTCGCCCTGCACACCGCCGGATTCGAGCGGATCACCGTCGTCGAGACGGTCCGCGAGATGCAGCCGGTCGGCGCCGGGCTCAACATCATGCCCAACGCGGTGCGCGAACTCGACGCGCTCGGGCTGCTCGACCGGCTGGAGGAATGTTCCGTACCCACCCGCGAGCTGCGCTACTACCACCGCAGCGGCGGCCTCATCTCCCGCGAGCCGCGCGGCCTCGGCGCCGGATACCACTGGCCCCAGCTCTCCATCCAGCGCGGCGAACTCCAGCTCGCGCTCGCCGACGCGGTGCGCACCCGGCTCGGCCGCGGCGCGATCGTCGGCGGTGTCAAGGTCACCGGCGTCGACCCCCTCGCCGACGGCCGCCCCCGCGTCCAGCTGGAGCACCGCGACGGCGCCCGGCGCGGCAGGGCCTCCCTCGAACCCGACGTCCTCATCGGCGCCGACGGCATCCGCTCGGCGGTGCGCGCGGCGCTCAACCCGGGCGAGGGCGAGCCGCCGTGGAACGGCATGCTCGTCTGGCGCGGCGTCTCGTGGATGCCCGTCCACCAGATCGGCACCTTCATGTTCATCGCGGGCGACGACCGGCAGAAGGCCGTGGTCTACCCGATGACCGAGCCCGCCGGGGACACCGGCGACGTGCTCGTCAACTGGGCACTTGCGATGCCCGCCGACTCCGCAGGCGACGCTACGCGCGGAGACTGGAACCGGCAGGTCCCCGTCGAGAAGTTCCTGCACCACTACGAGGGCTGGGACTTCGACGGCGTCAGCGTCCCCCAGGTGCTCCGGGCAGCCGAAGGCGCCTACGAGTACCCGATGGTGGACCGTGAGCCGCTGGAGCGCTGGTCGGTCGGCCGTACGACGCTGATCGGCGACGCGGCCCACGCCATGTACCCGATCGGCTCCAACGGCGCTACCCAGTCCGTCGTCGACGCGCGCGCACTCGGCCACGCCATGGCCCTGCACACCGACCCGGCCGACGCGCTGGCCGCGTACGAGGCCGAACGCAGACCCGCCATGACCGAACTCCAGCAGGCGAACCGCCGTCTCGGCCCCGAGGTCGTCATCAACCTCGCCCACGAGCGCGCCCCCGGCGGCTTCACCGACATCGACGAGGTGATCCCGAAGTCGGAACTCGAAGAGATCGCCGCCCGGTACGCGGCGACCGGGGCCTTCGACCCGGGGACCGTCAACCAGGGCTCCCCCTACCATTTGGCGGTGCGTTCGCCGCGTTGAACTGCGCCGAATGCCCCGGCGCCCGCCCGTGGGCCGGGCGCGCGCCGTGTTGAGGAGGGCGGGGTACCACTACCGTCTGTGGGGACGGAAAAGGACGCACACCGTCGTGCGTCCCCTCGGATGCGTACCTCCCCTGCGAAGGTGGAACCCGTGAAGGCCATTCGTCGATTCACCGTCCGCCCCGTCCTCCCCGAACCACTCCTCCCGCTCAGCGAACTCGCGCGCAATCTGCGCTGGTCCTGGCATACCGAGACCCGCGACCTCTTCCAGGCCGTCGACCCCGAAGGCTGGCAGGCGGCGGGAGGCGATCCCGTGCGGCTGCTCGGATCGGTGTCCGCCGCACGGCTGGCGGAGCTGACCGGGGACCGGCGCTTTCTGCGCAGACTCGCCGCCGTCGCCGACGACCTGGACGACTACCTGCACGGTCGCAGGTGGTACCAGGCACACAGTGGCGCCCCTGGGGACCATGACCCCGAGGGCTCCGAATTCCCCACAGCGGTCGCCTACTTCTCACCCGAATTCGGCGTCACCGCCGCACTGCCCCAGTACTCCGGCGGCCTGGGCATCCTGGCCGGCGATCACCTCAAGGCCGCCAGCGACCTCGGCGTGCCGCTGATCGGCGTCGGGCTGCTCTACCGCCACGGCTACTTCCGCCAGTCCCTGTCCCGCGAGGGCTGGCAGCAGGAGCACTATCCCCTCCTGGACCCCAACGAACTGCCCGTCAGCCTGCTGCGGGAGCCCGACGGGGCACCGTGCCAGGTCTCCCTGGCGCTGCCCGGCGGTCGCTCGCTGCGCGCGCACATCTGGATGGCGCAGGTCGGCCGCGTACCGCTGCTGATGCTCGACTCGGACGTCGAGGAGAACGGCCCCGGCGAGCGCGATGTCACCGACCGGCTGTACGGCGGCGGCAGCGAGCACCGGCTGCTGCAGGAGATGCTCCTCGGCATCGGGGGCGTACGGGCGGTGCGCGCGTACTGCCGTCTCACCGGCCACCCCGCGCCCGAGGTGTTCCACACCAACGAGGGGCACGCCGGCTTCCTCGGCCTGGAGCGCATCCGCGAACTGGGCGAGCCCCCCGAGCGCGGCGGCCAGGACCTCGACTTCGACGCAGCGCTCGAAGCCGTACGTGCCGGGACCGTGTTCACCACCCACACTCCCGTGCCCGCCGGGATCGACCGCTTCGACCGCGAGCTCGTCGCCCGCCACTTCGGTGACCGCGGCGAACTGGCCGGGGTCCCGGTCGAGAAGGTGCTCCAGCTCGGCATGGAGACCTACCCAGGCGGCGAGCCCAACCTCTTCAACATGGCGGTGATGGGGCTGCGGCTCGCGCAGCGCGCCAACGGCGTCTCCACCCTGCACGGGGCCGTCAGCCGCGGCATGTTCGCCGGTCTGTGGCCCGGCTTCGACGCCGCGGAGGTGCCGATCACCTCCGTCACCAACGGAGTGCACGCGCCGACCTGGGTGGCGCCCGAGGTGTTCCGGCTCGGCGCGGGCCAGATCGGCGCGAGCCGAGCCGAGGACGCCCTGTCCGTCGGCGGCTCGCAGCGCTGGGACGCTGTCGCGGACATCCCGGACGCCGACATCTGGGAGCTGCGGCGGGAGCTGCGCGAACAGCTGGTCCTGGAGGTACGGGAGAGGCTGCGGGCCTCCTGGCGCCAGCGGGGTGCGGGAGCCGCGGAACTGGGCTGGATCGACGGGGTGCTCGACCCCGACGTGCTCACCATCGGTTTCGCGCGCAGGGTCCCGTCGTACAAACGGCTCACGCTCATGCTGCGTGACCGCGACCGGCTGATGGAGCTGCTGCTGCACCCCACCAGGCCGGTCCAGATCGTCGTCGCGGGCAAGGCGCATCCGGCGGACGACGGCGGCAAGCGTCTCGTCCAGGAGCTGGTGAAGTTCGCCGACGACCCGCGGGTGCGTCACCGGATCGTCTTCCTTCCCGACTATGGCATGGCGATGGCGCAGAAGCTCTATCCGGGCTGCGACGTCTGGCTGAACAATCCGCTGCGGCCGCTCGAGGCGTGCGGCACGAGTGGGATGAAGGCCGCGCTCAACGGCTGTCTCAACCTGTCCGTGCTCGACGGCTGGTGGGACGAGTGGTTCGAGCCGGACTTCGGCTGGGCGATCCCGACGGCCGACGGCTCGGCGACGGACGACGACCGGCGTGACGAGCTGGAGGCGGGCGCGCTGTACGAGCTGATCGAGAACCGGGTGGCGCCGCGCTTCTACGACCGGGGTGCGGGCGGGCTGCCGCAGCGCTGGATCGAGATGGTCCGCCGCACGCTGACGACGCTGGGCCCCAAGGTGCTCGCGGGCCGCATGGTGCGGGAGTACGTGGAGCGTCTGTACGCGCCGGCCGCCCGGGCGCACCGGTCCCTGAATGCCGATACGGCACGGGAGTTGGCGTCCTGGAAGGGCCGGGTGCGGGTCGGCTGGCCGCATGTGGCCGTCGACCATGTGGAGGCACTGGAGCAGTCCGCGGCCGGGGGCACGGCGGAGCTGGGTTCCACGCTGGCGCTGAGGGTGCGGGTCGCACTCGGCGCACTCCAGCCGGACGACGTGGAGGTGCAGGCGGTGTCCGGCCGCGTCGACTCCGACGACGCGATTGCCGACGCCCAGGCCTTCCCGCTGAAACCGGCGGGCGGACCGGACCTGGAGGGCCGCTGGGTCTACGAGGGCCCGCTCTCGCTGGACCGTACGGGCCCGTTCGGCTACACGGTGCGCATCCTGCCGGCCCACCCGCTGCTCGCGACCAGCGCTGATCTGGGTCTGGTTGCGCTGCCGACGGAGGGGACGGGGGAGGGCGCGGGTGTGCTGATGCGCTGAGGCGGCGTTCCGGGGCGGCACGGTGCACGGCACCGTGCCGCCCTTTTTTCACGCCGTGAACTCAAAGTCTTGACGTGTTCATGGGATGCCTTTAGTTTCCTCACCCATTACGGGTTCACTCCCACGCTCAACGTTCATATGGGTGAACCCGTTGGAGAGCGACCCCCCACCGGAAGGCAATCCCACCCATGCGTACCGGATCACGCGCGCTGCGCAGACCAAAAGCGCTTCTGCTCGCCCTCGCCGCCGTCCTGGCGTCAGTGCTCGCCGCTGCACTCATATCCCCGGCCTCGGCCGTGAAAGACACTTCCGGAGCGGCCCAACAGGCCGCCGCACCGGCGAACTTCACCCACCCCGGCGTGCTCGTCAGCCGCCCGCAGCTCGACTTCGTGAAGACCAAGGTCCAGGCCGGCGCCCAGCCCTGGAAGGCCGCCTACGACCAGATGCTCGCCAGCAAGTACGCCTCGCTCACACGCACCGCCAAGCCCCGCGCCGTCGTCGAGTGCGGCTCGTACTCCAACCCCAACTACGGCTGCACGGACGAGCGTGAGGACGCCATCGCCGCGTACACGCTGGCGCTGGCCTGGTACATCGGCGGAGACAGCCGCTACGCCAAGAAGTCGATCGAGATCATGGACGCCTGGTCCGCCGTGATCAAGGACCACACCAACAGCAACGCCCCGCTGCAGACCGGCTGGGCGGGCTCCTCCTGGCCGCGGGCCGCGGAGATCGTCAAGTACACGTACAGCTCCTGGCCGAACTCCGGCCGCTTCGGCACGATGCTGCGCAACGTCTATCTCCCCAAGGTCATCAACGGCTCGCACTCCAACGGCAATTGGGAGCTGAGCATGACGGAGGCGGCAATCGGTATCGCGGTCTTCCTGGAGGACCGGGCGTCGTACGACAAGGCCGTCACCAAGTTCCGAGGCCGCGTCCCGGCGTACATCTATCTGACCACCGACGGGTCCCTGCCCAAGACCGCGCCCGGCTCGGGCCTCGACACACGTGACAAGATCGTCAAGTACTGGCAGGGCCAGTCGACGTTCATGAACGGGCTCAGCCAGGAGACCTGCCGCGACCTGACCCACACCGGCTACGGCTTCTCCGCCATCTCGCACATCGCCGAGACGAGCCGCATCCAGGGCCAGGACCTCTACCCGGAGATCGCCGACCGGCTCCGCCATGCGCTGGGCCTCCACGCCAAGTACCAGCTCGGCGAGCCGGTTCCGTCGAACCTCTGCGGCGGCAGCCTCAAGGACAAGCTCGGCCCGATCACCGAGGTCGGCTACAACGCCTTGCACAACCGGATGGGCTTCGACATGAGCAACACGCAGCGCCTGACGGAGCAGCAGCGGCCCGCGGGCTCGAACAACCTGTTCGTGGCGTGGGAGACCCTGACGCACGCGAACAACCCCGCCTAGAACGCATGAAAGCTGCCCGGGGGCTCGGCCCCCGGGCAGCTTTCATGCGTCAAGGCTCAGATGGTTCGGTCGGTTCAGAAGGTGAGCTTGACGCTGTTGATGTAGCCGGTGTCGTAGGCTGCCTTGTCCTGGACGCGGAGCTTCCAGGTGCCGTTGGCGACCTCGGAGGCGGCGTTGACGGTGTAGGTGGTCTGGACGTTGTCCGCCGAGTCGGAGGAGCTGAACGGCTTCAGGTTGTAGACCGTTCCGTCCGGGGCGAGCAGGTCGACGACCAGGTCACCGCGCCAGGTGTGGATGATGTCCACGCCGACCTTGAGGGTGCTCGGGGCGTTGCCCGTGCGCCCGGTGACGGTGACCGAGGAGGTGACCGCCGCGCCGTTGTCCGGGATGGCGACATCAGCGGTGTTCTCGAAGACCGTGCCCGGGTTGGGGTCGCCGCCGCCGGGGCGGGCGCCGACGTTGATGCCGGCCCACGCGTCGGTCACGGACTTGACCTCGGCGCTGGTGGCTCCGTACAGCTCCGTCGCGACCGCGATGGTGCCCGCACGCGCACCGGCGTAGTCCGTGGTGGAGTTGAACTTCGTGGTGAGCGCCTTGAACCAGATCAGCGCGGCCTTGTCGCGGCCGATGCCGGTGACGGGCAGGCCGTCGGAGGTCGGCGAGTCGTAGTTGACCCCGTTGATGACCTTGGCGCCGCTGCCCTCGGATGCCAGGTAGAACCAGTGGTTCGCCGGGCCCGAGGAGTAGTGGACATCGATGTTGCCGATGCCCGCGTACCACGAGTCCTTGGACGCGCCGTCCTTGCTCGGCTTGTCCTGGTAGCGCAGCGGGCTGCCGTCGCCGTTGATGTCGATCTTCTCGCCGATGAGGTAGTCGCCCTTGTCCGTGGCGTTGTTGGCGTAGAACTCGACGGCGGAGGCGAAGATGTCACTGGTCGCCTCGTTGAGACCACCGGACTCGCCGCTGTAGACGAGCTTGGCGGTGGCGGCGGTGACGCCGTGTGTCATCTCGTGCCCGGCCACGTCGATCGACGTGAGCGGCTTGGCGTTGCCCGAGCCGTCGCCGTACGTCATGCAGAAGCAGCTGTCCTGCCAGAACGCGTTGACGTAGTTGTTGCCGTAGTGGACCCGGGAGTACGCGCCGACGCCGTCACCGCGGATGCCGGAGCGGCCGTACACGTTCTTGTAGTAGTCCCAGGTGAGCCCGGCGCCATACGCGGCATCGGCGCCCGCGGTCTCCAGGTTGGAGGCCTGGCCGTTGCCCCAGACGTCGTCGGGGCCCGAGTACAGCGTCCCGGTGCCCGAGCTGCCGTGGTTGAGGTTGTACGTCTTGTGGCTGCCGCGGCCGGTGTCGGTCAGGTTGTACGTCGACCCCGACTGTGTGGAGCCGAGCGTCACCGAACCGCTGTACTGCGTGTTGCCGGTGCCGTTCTCGATGGCCTGCCACTCGAAGAGCTTCGCACCGGTGGTGGCGTCGGTGACGACATGCAGCTCGTTCGGGGTGCCGTCGTCCTGGAGGCCGCCGACGACGGTCTCGTACGCGAGAGTCGGCGTGCCCTTCGCCATCCACACCACCTTGCGCGGCGCGCGGTCGGCCTTGGTCTTCTGTGAGCCTTGCGCCTTGGCCGCGCCGAGTGCCTGCTTCTCGGCGGTGGCGGGGGCGACATCGGCGCTGGTTTCCACGTTCTTCAGGGTCGCTCGCGACGCTTTGCTGACCGACTCGGTGGCGCCCGCCTTGGTCTCGGCGACCACCAGGTCACCGCCGAGGACCGGTAGTCCGGCGTAGGTGCGCTCGTAGCGGGTGTGCGTGGTGCCGTCGCGGTCCGCGGTCACGTCCCGGACGACGAGCTTCTCCTGGGCGGTCAGGCCCAGTTCCTTGGCGGTGGCCGCCGTGGTGGCGCTCTGCTTGCGTATCAGCTCGGCGCGCTGGGCGGGGGAGAGATTCAGCGGCAGGGCGCCGGGGTCGGCCTTCCCCGCTTTCGCCGCCGCCGGCACGGCGGTTGACGCCGGGTCGGCCGAGGAGGTGCCGGTCTGGAATCCGACCGCCAGGAGGGCGGCGGTGGCTATGAGAGCTCCGGTCGCGGTGGTGCGCCGGCGAGGCGTGGGTCTCACGCGAACTCCTTCTGCGAGGGGGGTACCGGCGACTGGGTAGGTCGGCCGGGCAGAGCATGCGGAGCATGTGGAGCGTGGATCGGGGGAAGAGTGCCAGCAGAGAACGCCTGCTGTCAGGACCGCGTCAACAGGTTGGCCGGAAATCGTCCGTTGCCCGAATGGTCATGTTCGTTAAGCGGACGTTTCGCCGATCATCACCGCGAAGCCGTCGAGCGTTCGAGCCAGCCCGAATTCGAAGAGCGTTTCAAGGTCCAGATCGAACTCGTCCTGTGTGAACAGCGTGTTGAGCAGGGGATAGCTCCCCGTCGCGGTGATCACATCGAACTGTGGCTCGTTCCGGGCCATCCACTGCTCGTCGGACATGCCCGTGTCCTGCTGGGCCTGCATCTCCAACTCGACGGCCATGGCCATCCCTTGGACATAGGCGAAGAGCACCAGGTGCGTATGGATCATCTGATGCGGCGTCAGGCCGGTGTTCCGCAGGGCACCCAGCATCCACTCGGTGTACTTCATCGCGTTCGGCGAAATGACCGGCCGCGTGAACGACGCCATCGCCTGCGCCATCCACGGATGGCGGCTGTAGACGGCCCGCAGCCAGCGCGCCGCGTGCTCAAGCCCCTCGCGCCAGTCGGCCGGAACCGGTCCCATCACTTCCTCGCCGCAGACCGCGTCCGTCATCAGCCGCACCAGCTCCCCCTTGCCCGGGACATGCCGGTACAGCGCCATCGTGGAGGTGGAAAGCGAGGTGGCGATCCGCCGCATGGAGAGCGCGGGCAGTCCCTCGGCGTCGGCCAGCGCGATCGCGGTACGCACGATCCGGGCCCGGGTCAGCCCCGGCTCGACGGGGACGCCCGGCGGGTGCGCGGCGGCCTGCGTGACGACCGTGCCGACGCCGGGCACGGCCCGTACAAGACCCTCCTGGCGCAGGGCCGCGAGGGCCTTGGTCGCGGTCGCCATCGCCACGCCCCACTCCTTCGTGATCGCCCGCGTGGAGGGGACGCGATCGCCCGGGCGGAGGGTGCCGGCGGCGATGCGCCGGCGGAGCTCGGCGGCGATACGGAGGTAGGGCGGCTCGGTCTGCATGGCGCGTCAGTGTACTAGTGCGCCCTTGACGTCGTACGCCCCTGTGAACTGAGCCTTTACCGGCCCTTGCCCCGGACCGCACTAGGGTGCACCAGCCACTTGTTTGCGGTGTACGCAACCGGCTGCTTCGCTCCGGGCATGACACCCGACGTACCCACCGCGGGCCGCCGTGAATGGACCGCCCTCGGCGTTCTGATGCTGCCCCTCCTGCTCGTCTCGATGGACGTCTCCGTCCTCTACTTCGCGATCCCCGCCATCAGCGAGGACCTGCGGCCGGGCTCCACGCAGCAGCTGTGGATTCTCGACATGTACGGCTTCGTGCTCGCCGGACTCCTCATCACCATGGGGGCGTTGGGCGACCGCATGGGCCGACGCCGGGTCCTCCTCGCGGGCGCGGGGATCTTCGGTATCGCCTCCGTGACCGCGGCGTACGCGCACTCACCCGGCGCGCTGATCGCCGCGCGTGCACTGCTCGGCGTCGGCGGTGCGTGCCTGATGCCGTCCACGCTCGCGCTGATCCGCAACCTCTTCCGCGACGACAAGCAGCGGGCCACGGCGGTCACCCTGTGGACGACGGTGATGGCCACCGGAATCTCCCTCGGCCCGGTCGTCAGCGGCGCGCTCATCGAACACTTCTGGTGGGGCTCCGTCTTCCTGATCAACCTGCCCGCGATGGGGCTGCTGCTGGTCCTCGCGCCGCTCCTGCTGCCGGAGTTCAGGACGGCGGCGCACGGGAAGTTCGACGTGCTGAGCGCCGTCCTGTCGCTCGGGGCGCTGCTCCCCGTGATCCACGGCATCAAGGAGCTCGCCAAGCACGGCTACGCGCCGCTGTCCGCGCTCGGCGTCACGGCGGGCCTCGCGGTCGGCGTCCTCTTCGTCCGCCGCCAGGCCCGGCTCGAGCACCCGATGGTGGACCTGGCGCTCCTCCGCCGCCGGGCGTACGGGGGTTCGGTGCTGGTGAATCTCCTCGCGATGGCCGCGACGGTGGGGTTCGCCGTCTTCATCACGCAATACCTCCAGTCGGTGCTCGGCAAGTCCCCCTTCGAAGCGGCGCTCTGGAGCCTCGTCCCGTCGGCGGGCGTGATGCTCGCGGCCCCCACGGGCGCGGTGCTCGCACGTCGCGTCGACCGGGCGTACGTGATGGGCGGCGGCTTCCTCGTCTCGGCGGCGGGCTTCGCGTGGCTGACGCAGGTGCGTACGGACTCGGCCTTCTGGTGGGTCCTGACGGCGTGCGCGGTCTACGCGTCGGGCCTCGTCACCGCGATGACCCTCGCCAACGAACTGGCCCTCGGCGCAGCCCCACCGGAGCGCGCCGGCGCGGCGGCCGCGGTCCTCGAATCGGGCCAGGAGTTGGGCGGGGCGCTGGGCATGGCGATCCTGGGCTCGATCGGCGCGGTGGTGTACAGCCGCGACATGACGGGCGGCCCGGGTCCGGTCCGCGAAACCCTGGGCGGCGCCCTGTCGGTGGCGGACCACCTCCAGCCCGGCCCGGCGTCAACGCTGCTCGCAACGGCGAGGGATGCCTTCACCCACGGCATGGGGTTCGCGGCGGCGGGGGCGGCGGGGCTGATGGCGGGGGCGGGGGCGGTGTCGGTGGGTCTGCTGAGGTCGAGGAGGCGGGTGGCGTGAGGGTGGTTTGTTCCCCCACCCCGCCCCTTCCCGAAACCCTGCGGGCCTGGACGGGTACGGGGGCTGACGCCCCCACGCCCCTGGGCGGCAGCTTCGCGCCGCAGGGGGGGGCATCCCCCGCCTTGCGGCGGCATCGCGCCGCAGGGAAAGCAAGCCCCAAGCCCTGCAGTGCTGCACGCCTGTGCACCGGGCTCGTTCAGCGAGCAGGGGGACGCGTAGGGGTCGTGTTCTGGACGTAAAGCGGCGCAGCTCGCGCGGAGCGCGGTGAGGAAAGCAGTCCAGGACACGAGCCCCGTAGCGGCCCGAGACGGCACCCACACGGCACCGGGTCACCGGCGCCCCGAACCCCCGCGCCCAGCGGACGCGCCCGGAACCCGCGCCCCGGCAGACGGCGCCCGCGCCCCGGACCCCGCCCGGCCGTTACCCCACCACGCTGTCCCGCCACGCCCTGTGCAGCCCCGCGAATCTGCCTTCCCCCGCGATCAGTTCGCCCGGCTGCCCGTCCTCCACCACCCGGCCGCCTTCCATCACCAGCACCCTGTCCGCGATCTCCACCGTCGACAGGCGGTGCGCGATCACCACCGCCGTGCGCCCGTGCAGCACCGTGTCCATCGCGCGCTGCACCGCCCGTTCGCCCGGGATGTCCAGCGAGCTCGTCGCCTCGTCGAGGATCAGCACCGCCGGGTCGGCGAGCAGCGCCCGCGCGAAGGCGACCAGCTGCCGCTGCCCCGCCGAGATGCGGCCGCCCCGTTTGCGTACGTCCGTGTCGTAGCCGTCCGGCAGGTCCGCGATGAAGTCGTGCGCGCCGATCGCCTTCGCCGCGCGCTCGATCTCCTCGCGGCTCGCGTCCGGCCGCCCGATCGCGATGTTCTCGGCGACCGTCCCGGAGAAGAGGAACGCCTCCTGGGTCACCATGACCACCCCGCGCCGCAGTTCGGGCGTGGCCAGATCCCGCAGGTCGACGCCGTCCATCAGCACCCGCCCCTCGCTCGGGTCGTAGAAGCGGGCGAGGAGCTTCGCGAGGGTGGACTTGCCCGCCCCGGTCGAGCCGACGACCGCGACCGTCTGCCCGGCCGGGATCGTCAGATCGAAGCGGGGCAGCACCTCGCCGCCGGTGCGGTAGGCGAAGCGGACGCCGTCGAAGACGACCTCGCGCCCAGGGTGGTCGGAGGCCAGGGCGGGCAGCACCTTGGGGCTGCGGGCCTCCGGTACGGACGGGACCTGGGCCAGCAGCCCCGCGATCTTCTCCAGCGAAGCCGCCGCGGACTGGTAGGAGTTGAGGAACATCCCGAGCCGGTCGATCGGGTCGTACAGCCGCCGCAGATACAGCACGGCCGCGGCCAGTGCACCCAGCTCCAGCGTGCCCGCCGCGACCCGGTAGGCACCCCACAGCACGATCCCGGCCACCGCCGTGTTGGCGACGAGCCGCGAGCCGACGACATAGCGCGCCATCTCAAGGAGCGCGTCACCGTTGCTGCGCTCGTGACGGTGGTTGAGGACCCGGAACTCCGCGTCGTTGGCCCGCTCGCGCCGGAACGCCCGCACCGGCCGGATCCCGTTCATCGTCTCCGCGAACTTCACGATCACCGCGGCGATCGCCGTGGAGCGCGTGCTGTAGACGGCCTTGGCGCGCCGCTGGTAGAGCCGTACGAGCAGATACAGCGGTACGAAGGAGAGCACCGCGAGCGCGCCGAGCCCGAGGTCCAGCCACAGCAGCATCGCCGAGATGTAGACGAAGGCGAGGATCACCATGATCAGCTCTTCGAGGCCTTCGCTGAGCAGCTCCCGCAGGGATTCCACATCGGTGGTCGACCGCGAGATCAGCCGTCCCGAGGTGTAGCGCTCGTGGAAGTCGACGCTCAGTGCCTGGGAGTGGCGGAAGATCCGGCCGCGCAGGTCGAGCAGCACGTCCTGGTTGACGCGGGCCGAGGTGCGGATGAAGGCGTAGTGGAGCACCCCGGCGCCGAGCGAGCACACGGTGTACCCGGCGGCGACGGCGATCAGCGGCCCGTAGTCGTCCCGGCGGAAGGCGGGCACGCCCCGGTCGATGGCGTACGCGATGAGGAGCGGCCCGGCCTGGACCGCGGCCTGCTGGAGCAGCAGGAGCAGCCCGGTGACGACGACGCGTGCGCGGCGGGGTGCGAGAAGCGACCTCAGTAGCGCACCGGTCGCCCCCTTGGGCGCGGGCAGGGCGTCCCGGTCGAAGGGATCGCCCCCGCCGGGCGCGCTCACGGGCCCCGGTGCGGTGGGCGCGGAGCCGGTACGGGCCGTCTCCTCGCCGTCGTCGGCATACGGCGTCGTGGTCGTCGACGACGTCATCGAACCTCCTCCTCGGCGTCGGCACGGACGGCGTCGGCGTCCGCCCCCGACATCAGCCACGCGTACTCCGCGTTCGTACGCAGCAGTTCCTGATGCGTACCGACCGCGGCGATCCTGCCCTCCGACAGCAGCGCCACCCGGTCCGCCAGCATCACCGTCGACGGGCGGTGCGCCACCACCAGGGCCGTCGTGTCCTCGAGCACCCGCCGCAACGCCGCCTCCACCAACGCCTCCGTATGCACATCGAGCGCCGACAGCGGGTCGTCGAGCACCAGGAAACGCGGCCGGCCGACCACCGCGCGGGCCAGGGCCAGCCGTTGCCGCTGACCGCCCGAGAGGCTGAGGCCCTGTTCGCCGACCTGGGTGTCGACTCCGTGCGGCAGCGAACCGACGAATCCGGCCTGCGCCACCTCCAGCGCGCGCCCCAACTCACCTTCGGCCGCGTCCTCCGCGCCCATCAGGACGTTCTCGCCGACGCTCGCCGAGAAGAGCGTCGGCTCCTCGAAGGCCACCGACACCAGCTCGCGCAGCCGCTCCCGCGGCATCGCCGCGATGTCGTCCCCGTCGAGCGTGATCCGCCCGGCGGTCACCTCGTGCAGCCGCGGTACGAGCGCGGTCAGCGTGGTCTTGCCGCTGCCGGTCCCGCCGACCAGGGCCATCGTCTCGCCGGGCCGTACGCGCAGATCGATGCGGGCGAGCACGGGCGGCGCGTCGGCGGGCGCGTCCGGGTAGCCGAACTCGACGCCCTCGAACCGCAGCCCGGCCTCGCCCTTGCCCTTGCCCTCATCCCCGTCCTCGGCCACCGCCCCGGCCGGGACCGCCGCGTCCGACTCCTCCTGCGCGTCCGACTCCTCCTGCGCGTCGGACTCCTCGTCCGCGTCCATCACCTCGAAGTACCGCTCCGTCGCCGTTGCGGCCTCCTGGCTCATCGCCAGCAGAAAGCCGATCGACTCCACCGGCCATCGCAGGGCCAGCGCGGTCGACAGGAACGCCACCAGCGTGCCCGCCGACAGAGCACCGTCCGCGACCTGGACCGTGCCGAGCACCAGCGCCGCGCCGATGGCCACCTCGGGGATCGTCGTGATCAGCGCCCAGATCCCGGCCAGCAGCCTCGCCTTGCCCAGCTCCGTGCCGCGCAGCCGCTGCGCGAGCGCCCGGAAGGCGTCCGCCTGACTGCGGTGGCGGCCGAAGCCCTTGACGATGCGGATGCCGAGCACGCTCTCCTCGACGACTGTCGTCAGATCGCCGACCTGGTCCTGCGCCCGCCGCGCGACGAGCGCGTACCGCGACTCGAAGCGCGAGCAGAGAATCACGAGCGGCACGAGCGGCGCGAGGAGCACCAGGCCCAGGCTCCACTGTTGCCCCAGCAGAATGATGAACCCGACCAGGATCGCGGTCGCGTTGACCAGCAGAAAGGTCAGCGGGAACGCCAGGAACATCCGCAGCAGCATCAGATCCGTCGTGCCGCGCGAGAGCAGCTGGCCCGATGCCCAGCGGTCGTGGAAGGCCACCGGCATCCGCTGGAGATGCCGGTAGAGGTCGGCCCGCATCGCCGCCTCGACCCCCGCGAGCGGCCGGGCCACCAGCCACCGTCGCAGCCCGAAGAGTCCCGCCTCGCAGAGGCCGAGCAACAGCAGCGCCAGCGCCCCGAGCCAGACCCCGCCTGGATCCCGCTCGGCCACGGGGCCGTCGACGATCCACTTCAGTACGAGTGGAATGACCAGGCCCAGACAGGAGGCCACTATGGCGACAAATGCCGCACTGAACAGTCGGGTTCGGATGGGGCGTACGTACGGCCACAGCCGCAGCAGTGAACGTACGGCGGACCGGTCCTCGGCAGTTGAATGTTGTTCGGACATCAGGCGCGAGCCTACGGTTCACCACTGACATCGCTCATCTGGTTTTGGTGCCCGCGGGGGCAATTATGGCCACTGACTCCCCGGTGTGTACCGAACACGGAAAGTTGCCACAACGCACGCGCCGACGCTCTAATCTCGGTCTCTCCTGTCGCTGCACCGCACACCGGCTACCGGGGGAAAGCATTGGATGTCGCAGCCATTGGCGCCCGCCTCGCCACCGGCATCGTCCTGCCACTGGTCAAGAAACTCTTCGTCCAGGACGGCAAGGGCGCAGGGCTCGTCGACAAGCCCGTGCGGATATCGAAGATCATCTCCTTCAGGGGCGAACAACAGACCGTCAGCAAGCCCGAGGTACGCAAGATCTGCGCCGCGCTCGTGGCACGTGCCTGGCCGCGTGCCGACCTTCCGGGCACGACTCAGGTGGACCTCACCGAGGCACTGACCGAGACGGTGTACGCCCTCGGGGATCTCGACATGGACGACATCCAGGCCGTACAGCTCGGACATGAGAGGCTCGCCCGAAGGCTCCGCACCACCGCGGCCGCCACACCTGAGGGACGGCGGGCGACAGGTGACCTCGAGCCCTCCGCGCAGCGTCTCCTGGAGATCCTCACCGAGCAGGTCTGCCTGCACATCCTGCACTTCTTCACGCAGCGGTCCGCGTTCGTCCCCAGGACCCTGGTGCAGCAGAGCCTGCTGCTCGCCGAAGCGATCGCCAAGATCGACGCGCTCGGCCCCGACGCCCGTGACGAGGCGTTCGAGCAGGACTACGCGCGCTACATCGTCGCCAAGCACAGCAATCTGACGATCTACGGCCTCAAGGTGGAGAACGCCGACGAGTGGCCGCTCGACGACGCGTATCTGCCGCTGGAGGCCGAGCTCTCCGGGCCGCGCGCCGACGACAGCCGCATACCGATCCCGGCCGACAAGTCCCTGGTCGGCCGCAGCCGTGTCATGGTGCGCGGGGTCGCAGGCTCGGGCAAGTCGACACTCGTCCAGTGGCTGGCCATCACGACGGCCAGGCAACGTCATCTGGAGGGCCGCGCCCATCTCACCGACCGTGTCCCGTTCGTGCTCCCGCTGCGTACCGTCATGCGCGCTGGCGCTGCCCTGCCCAGGCCGGACCAGCTGCTGCCAGCCGTCGGGGCCCCCATCACCGCGCCGCAGGGCTGGGCGGAGCGGGTGCTGCGGGCCGGGCGCGGACTGCTACTGATCGACGGCATCGACGAAATCCCGGACGAGGACCGGGAGTCGGCGCGGGTGTGGCTGCGCGACCTGATCGCAGCGTTCCCCGGCAATCAGTGGCTGGTCACCGCGCGGCCCTCCGCGGTGCGCGAGGCCTGGCTGGCCCGCGACG
This sequence comes from Streptomyces sp. NPDC005408, assembly GCF_040606445.1. Classification (NCBI taxonomy): domain Bacteria; kingdom Bacillati; phylum Actinomycetota; class Actinomycetes; order Kitasatosporales; family Streptomycetaceae; genus Streptomyces; species Streptomyces sp. NPDC005408. Next base: position 45,562 of record NZ_JBEXEX010000015.1, read on the forward strand.
GATTCATCGAGCTGTCGCTCACCCCGATGCGGCATGCGCAGGTCGCACGCTTCATCAGACGCTGGCACCAGGCGGCCGGGGCCGAGGAGGAACTCGGCCGGCGGCTGCTCGAGTTCGTACGCACCCGGCAGGACCTGAGCCAGCTGGTCACCAACCCGCTGATGTGCGGGCTCATCTGCGCTCTGCACCGGGAGAACCCCAACTATCTCCCGTACGGGCGAAAGGAGTTGTACGAAACCGCGCTCTCCATCCTGATCGCGGAGCGCAACGCCAAGAAGCCCGACGGCGCTCAGCCGTACGGCAATCTGCAGCTCACCAAGGAGCCGCAGATCGAGCTGCTGCAGGCACTGGCGTACTGGATGATCCGCAACGGCCGCTCCGAGATTTCGCAGCCCGACGCCGTCACGCTGATCGAGAAGACCGTGCAGTCGATGCCGCAGGTCGCGGAGAAGGGCACCGCGGGGGAGATCTTCCAGTTCCTGCTGAAGCGCTCGGGCCTGCTGCGGTCTCCCGAGGAAGGAGCCGTCGCCTTCGTGCACCGGACCTTCCAGGACTTCCTCGGTGCCAAGGCCTTCGTGGAGAACCGCGACTTCGGTGTCCTCGACCGGCACGCCCACGAGGACCAGTGGGAGGACGTCATCCGCATGGCCGTCGCCCACGCCCGCCCTCACGAGCGCGACGAGATGCTGATGCGTTTGCTGTACGAGCACGATCCCAGGTGGCTGGCCATCGGGGAGGCGCGCCGTGTGCTCATCGCCGCTGCCTGCCTGGAGCAGGCGACGAAGCTCCACAACCCGGACGTGCTCGACCAGGTCCGCGCCCGCACCAATGAATTCCTGCCGCCGAGGGCGGCGCAGACACAGTGGATTGCCTCGCTCGGCCCGATCGTCCTGTCGCTGCTCACGGGACCCGACCAGCTCGCGAACGAAGAGCAGGCCATGAATGTCGTCATCACGGCGTCGCTCATCAGAACGGACGCCGCCATAGCTGTGCTGTCCCGCTTCCGCGAGCACAGCTCGATGCCTCTGCGCACCCATCTGGCCTGGTCCTGGGACAAGTTCGACACCCGGCTGTACGCGGACGAGATCATCGCCCATCTTCCGCGCGAGGGCGTTTTCGCGGCATCCGATGTCGAGCAGCTACAGATCCTGCGCGACCTGGGCGGTCGCGCCCACATTCACTACCTGGAGACCTACGAGCCCGACGACCTCACCGAGAACATCAACCCGGAGGTGCTGACCAGGCTGGGCCTGCAGACCGGCTACCGCACCATGAGGGGCCGCCGCTGGCTCTACGCCTTCCCGAAGCTCGAAACCCTGATCCTGCCGCAGCAGCCCGACGACGACCTCAGGCGCTCCATCCCCGAGCAGGTGCGGATCGTGATCCAGCCGCCGTCGAGCGCGACGCCGGTCTTCTGACCTCACTGCCTGACCCTCAGCAGCAGCACCGACCGCGCCGGCACCGTCACCGTCTCCCCGCCCCCGAACACCGTCCCCGGCGCGGACTCCTGGTCCTCCCGCGAGGTGTCGACCACCAGCTCGTACGCCTGCGCCCATGGGGGGCCCGGCAGCCGGAAGTCCGTCGGCCCCTCCGCCGAGTGCAGGACCGTCAGGAAGCTGTCGTCCGTCACCTCCGCTCCACGCGCGTCACGTCCCGGGATGTCGCGGCCCGACAGATACAGCGCGAGCGCCGACGCCGGGGCGTACCAGTCCTGTTCCGTCATCTCCGTGCCGTGCGGGGTGAACCAGGCGAGGTCCCGCAGGCCGTCCGCCGGGTGGGCGCGGCCCGAGAAGAAGGCGCGGCGGCGCAGTACCGGGTGGGCGTGGCGCAGGGCCAGCAGCCGGGTGGTCAGTTCCAGCAGTCCGTGCGGGCCCGGGCGGTCGAGCAGGGACCAGTCCAGCCAGCTGACCTCGTTGTCCTGGCAGTACGCGTTGTTGCTGCCGCCCTGCGTACGGCCCATCTCGTCGCCCGCCACCAGCATCGGCACGCCCGTCGACAGCAGCAGCGTGGTCAGCAGATTGCGAACCTGGCGCCGCCGCAGCGCGTTGATGCCAGAATCGTCCGTCTCGCCCTCGGCGCCGCAGTTCCAGGACCGGTTGTCGTTGGTGCCGTCGCGGTTGCCCTCCCCGTTGGCCTCGTTGTGCTTCTGCTCGTAACTGACGAGGTCGCGCAGGGTTAACCCGTCGTGCGCGGTGACGAAGTTGATGGAGGCGTACGGCCGCCGTCCGCCCCACGCGTACAGATCGCTCGATCCCGAGAGCCGGTACCCCAGGTCTCGTACGTCGGGCAGCGCGCCGCGCCAGAAGTCCCGGACGGCGTCGCGGTAGCGGTCGTTCCACTCCGTCCACAGCGGCGGGAACGCACCGACCTGGTAGCCGCCGTTGCCCACGTCCCACGGCTCGGCGATCAGCTTCACGCGCCGCAGCACCGGGTCCTGGGCGATCACCGCGAGGAAGGGGGAGAGCATGTCGACGTCGTGCATCGAGCGGGCGAGCGCCGCCGCCAGGTCGAAGCGGAAGCCGTCGACGCCCATCTCGGTCACCCAGTAGCGCAGTGAATCGGTGATCAGCCGCAGCACATGCGGCTGCACCACATGCAGGGTGTTGCCGCAGCCGGTGTAGTCCGCGTACGTGCGCGCGTCCGACTGCAGCCGGTAGTAGCCACGGTTGTCGATGCCGCGCAGAGACAGTGTCGGACCCAGCTCACCCGCCTCCGCCGTGTGGTTGTAGACCACGTCGAGGATGACCTCGATCCCGGCGGTGTGGAGCGCCTTCACCATCCGCTTGAACTCGCCGACCTGCTCCCCCCGCGTGCCGCTCGCCGAATACGCCGCGTGCGGCGCGAAGTAGCCGATGGAGTTGTAGCCCCAGTAGTTGCGCAGCCCGCGCTTGAGCAGATGGTCCTCGTGCGCGTACTGGTGCACCGGGAGGAGTTCCACGGCGGTGACCCCGAGCCGTACGAGATGGTCGATCGCCGCCGGGTGCGCAAGCCCCGCGTAGGTGCCGCGCAGCCCCTCGGGGATCCCCGGATGGAGCTTGGTGAAGCCGCGTACATGCAGCTCGTAGATGACCGAGTCGGCCCATGGGGTCTTGGGCCTGCGGTCGTCCGCCCAGTCGTCGTCATCGTGGACGACGACACCCTTGGGCACATACGGAGCCGAGTCCCGGTCGTCGCGCACGGTGTCCGCGACATGCTGCTGCGGCCAGTCCCGCACATGCCCGTACACCTCGGCGGGCAGCTCGAAGTCTCCGTCCACCGCCCGTGCGTACGGATCCAGCAGCAGCTTCGCCGGATTCCAGCGGGCGCCCGTCCACGGGTCCCAGCGTCCGTGCACCCTGAAGCCGTAGCGCTGCCCGGGCCGGATTCCGGGCACGAAGCCGTGCCAGATCTCATGGGTCAGCTCGGTGAGCGGCAGCCGCGTCTCGACGCCCGCGTCGTCGAACAGGCACAGCTCGACCGCCTCCGCGCCGCCCGCCCAGAGCGCGAAATTGGTCCCCGCGACCCCGTCGGGACCGACCCGGAAACGTGACCCGAGCGGCGTCGGCGCCCCCGGCCACACCGCCGGCCTGCGGGAACCCGGCTCCCGATGGAGGCCGTTGACCCCGGCTGCGGTTCCGGCTGCAGTTCCGGCCGTGTCCACCGCCGTTCCGGCCGCGGTTCCGGCCGCGGTTCCGGCCGTGTCCCCGGCCGCCAGGAGTGGGCCGGGCACATCGCCCCGCGCCCCCTCCTGCACTGTCTCCTGCTCGGCTGCGCTCGACACCTGCCGGCCTCCCGCGGCTCGTCGGGCCCCGCTGACCCCAGGGTTGCCCACGGCGTCCCGGCCGTGTCACCCCACGCGTGGTCCTCCCACCTGTTCTGCCCGCAGCGCTCTTGTCCCAACATGGCCCCGCACTCACGTTTCCCCTGGAGGGGCGCTGTCGTTGGGCGGTACGTGAGACACGTACTGAAGCGGGCGGGGCGCGGCGCGGCCGTCGTCCTGACATGGGCAGGACTGATCGCCGGGCTGACCGGCTGCACGGGCGAGGCGCTCGACATCGGCAACAAGCCGCGGTCGCCGCAGGACACGATCCGCGTCACCCCCGAGGACGGGACCAAGGGGGTCGGCCCCGACGGCCCCGTCGAGGTGCGGCTGCCCAGCGGGCGGCTGGAGCGGGTGAAGGTGACCCAGGTCGAGGACGACCGGCCCACCGAAGTCCACGGCGCGATCTCCGAGGACGGCCTGCGCTGGAACCCGGACCAGGGCACCCGGCTCGAACTCGCCGCCAAGTACAGCGTCGACGTGGTCGCGCTGGACGGGCACGGCCGCCGCTCGGCCCGGCACACCACCTTCACCACGCAGGTCCCCGGCCGCCGCTTCATCGGCTACTTCAAGCCGGAGAACCGCTCGACCGTCGGCACCGGCATGATCGTCTCCTTCGGCTTCAACCGGGAGATCGAGGACCGCGCGGCCGTCGAGCGCGCCATCCGCGTCACCTCCGAGCCGCCGGTCGAGATCGCCGGCCACTGGTTCGGCAAGGAGCGGCTCGACTTCCGCCCGCGCGAGTACTGGAAGCCGGGCACCAAGGTCACGGTCGATCTGCGGCTGCGCGACATCCAGGCGGCGCCGGGGGTGTTCGGCATCCAGCAGAAGACCCTGTCCTTCACCATCGGCCGCTCACAGGTCTCCCTGGTCGACGCCGCGGCGCACACCATGGAGGTACGGCGCGAGGACGGGATCCTGGCGATGCTGCCGATCACGGCGGGTGCGCCCAAGGCGACCACGTACAACGGGAAGATGGTGGTCACGGAGATGTACGACGTGACCAGGATGAACGGTGCGACGGTCGGCTTCAAGAAGAAGGACGGCAAGGGCGAGTACGACATCAAGGATGTGCCGCATGCGATGCGGCTGACCGACTCGGGCACCTTCATCCACGGCAACTACTGGGCCGCGCCCGAGACCTTCGGCTCGGCGAACGTCTCCCACGGCTGTGTCGGGCTGCGCGACGAGAAGGGCGGCAGCGCGGACGCACCGGCCGGCTGGTTCTTCGACCGGACCCTGATCGGCGATGTGGTCGAGGTCGTCAACTCGAAGGACAAAAGGGTCGATCCCGCCAATGGTCTCGGCGGCTGGAACCTCGACTGGAACGCCTGGACGGCGGGCTCCGCGCTGCACTGACCCTCGCTGACCTGCTGGGCCCGTACCCCTATCAGTTGAGCTCGCCGGACAGTTGGGACTGAACGGTGACATTCGCGGGGAGATTCAACCACCAGGGGTGTGATTATCTATCGCCGTGCGTGCGTGAGGCGCGCGGGGGTGCGGGCCGTGGCGGGGCCAGGCCGTGCGAGGGGAGAGACCATTTTGAACGGGCAGCCGATATCGGGGGCATCGGCCCGGGCCGGTCGTGGACGAGGGCGTGGGGGCGCCGGTCTGCTGGCTCTGGTGCTTGGCGTTTTGCTGCTGCTGGTCACGGCCTGTGGGGGCGGGGACGACAAGAGCAGTGACGACAAGGGCAAGAAGGACAGCGGGAAGGTCGAGAACGCGGCCTCCCAGGCGGTGGTGACCATAGCGCCCAAGGACGGCGCCTCCTCGGTCGCCACCAGCGGCGCGCTGAAGGTCAGCGCCGCGAAGGGCAAGCTGACCGCGGTCACGGTCGCGGACGACAAGGGCGCCGCGGTCGAGGGCAAGATCTCCGCGGACGGTGCCAGTTGGCAGCCGCTGCAGCATCTGGCCGGCTCCACCAAGTACAAGGTGCATGCCGTCGCCAAGGACACGGACGGCCGTGAGTCGGCGAAGGACACCAGCTTCACCACGCTCGTACCGAAGAACACCTTCATCGGGCAGTACACGCCCGAGGAGGGTTCGACGGTCGGCGTCGGCATGCCGGTCTCGATCAACTTCACCCGTGGCATCACGGACCCCGCGGCCGTCGAGAAGGCCATCAAGGTGACCGCGGAGCCGTCAGTGCCGATCGAGGGCCACTGGTTCGGCAACGACCGCCTCGACTTCCGCCCGGAGAAGTACTGGGCCGCGGGCACCAAGGTGACCGTGAAGCTCAACCTGGACGGCGTCGAGGGCCGCCCGGGGGTGTACGGCAAGCAGTCCAAGACGGTGAAGTTCACCATCGGCCGCAGCCAGGTCTCCACAGTGGACGCCAGCGCGCACCGGATGAAGGTCGTCCGTGACGGCAAGCAGATCAAGGACATCCCGATCACCGCGGGCGCGCCGTCGACCACGACGTACAACGGACAGATGGTGATCAGCGAGAAGTACGAGGTCACCCGGATGAACGGCGCCACCGTCGGCTTCGGCGGTGAGTACGACATCAAGGACGTGCCGCACGCGATGCGCCTGTCCAACTCGGGCACCTTCGTGCACGGCAACTACTGGGCCTCGTCAGGGACCTTCGGCTCGGCGAATGTCAGCCACGGCTGTGTGGGCCTGCGGGACGCACGGGGCGCGGGGGACAGCAGCACGCCGGCGGCCTGGTTCTACAACACCTCGATCACCGGTGACGTGGTGATCGTGAAGAACTCCAAGGACAAGCAGATCTCGCCGGAGAACGGCCTCAACGGCTGGAACATGCCCTGGGCGGAGTGGATCAAGTAACGCCCTTCGCGTACGGGCCCGGTGCTGTGAGGCTGGATTTCCTGGGGGAAGCCCTCAGACCCCCCACGCACCGGGCCCGCCGCCGTTAACGGGGGCTAACCTCGCCCTCATGACTGTTTCTCTCGAGGTCTCCGAAGGCGTCGGCACCATCCGTCTCGACCGCCCGCCGATGAACGCACTGGACATCGCCATCCAGGACCGGCTGCGCGAGCTCGCCGAGGAGGCGACCCGCCGCGAGGACGTACGGGCCGTGATTCTGTACGGCGGCGAGAAGGTGTTCGCGGCCGGTGCGGACATCAAGGAGATGCAGGCCATGGATCATGCGGCGATGATCGTACGGTCCCGGGCCCTGCAGGACTCCTTCACCGCCGTCACCCGTATCCCCAAGCCCGTCGTCGCCGCCGTCACCGGCTATGCGCTGGGCGGCGGCTGCGAGCTGGCGCTGTGCGCCGACTTCCGGATCGCCGCGGACAACGCGAAGCTCGGCCAGCCCGAGATCCTGCTCGGCCTGATCCCGGGCGCCGGCGGCACCCAGCGGCTCTCGCGGCTGATCGGCCCTTCCAAGGCCAAGGACCTGATTTTCACCGGCCGGATGGTGAAGGCGGACGAGGCCCTCGCGCTCGGTCTCGTGGACCGTGTCGTGCCCGCAGACGAGGTGTACGAGCAGGCGCACGCCTGGGCAGCGAAGCTCGCGCAGGGGCCCGCGCTGGCGCTGCGTGCCGCCAAGGAGTCCATCGACGCGGGTCTGGAGACGGACATCGAGACGGGTCTCGCCATCGAACGCAACTGGTTCGCGGGCCTGTTCGCGACAGAGGACCGCGAGCGCGGGATGCGCAGCTTTGTCGAGGAGGGCCCCGGTAAGGCCAAGTTCCTCTGAATTCAGGCCGGTTGGGCACTTCCGTCTCCGGCGTCAACCCCGTGTGTGGCTTAGCTGAGCCTTAAAGCAGCCTTAAGCGGCGTCGGCCCGCTGCGCTTGGCGATCATTTGTAAGCGCAGCGTTAATGCAGCTCAAGGTGGGTATGAGAGCTAGCATGCGGCCAGAGTCATATGCCATCAGCTCTCCCCGGAACGGCCGATTCCGGGGGCCCTATTCCAACGGAACGGCCCCGGAAGCCGCTTGTTACGGCCATGATGGGGGCATGGCGGGCCTCGAAGGTGTGGAGCAACCGCGGCAGCGCGGCAGCGCTACCGCAGCGCGGTGGGTGCCTGCCGTCGAGGACGAAGAGGCGCTGAGGGCGCTCGACTTGTTCGGCAATCCCACGGACGAGGAAGTCAGGCTGCCCTCCCGCCCCGAGTCCGCCGCCACCGCACGCCGGCTGACCCAGTCCGTGGTGCTGCGCCAGTGGGCGCTCTCCGCGCAGACTGCCGAGCACGCGGTTTTACTGGTCTCGGAGCTCGTCGGTAACGCCGTCCGCCACACCGGAGCCCGGGTCTTCGGGCTGCGGATGCTGCGCCGCCGCGGCTGGATCCGGATCGAGGTCCGCGACCCCTCGCGCGGTCTGCCCTGCCTGATGCCGGTTCAGGAGATGGACACCAGCGGCCGCGGGCTCTTCCTCGTCGACAAGCTCTCCGACCGGTGGGGCGTGGACCTGCTGCCGCGCGGCAAGACCACCTGGTTCGAGATGCGCGTCTCCGACCGCTGACGCCGCCGGCGAAACCGGCATCGGGAAACACAGAAGCCCCCTGAGCGGGGGCTTCTGCGGAGCGCCGTGGATTGGGGGGGTGTATCCACGGCGGCTTACGACGACCTGGCCCGGGTCAATGGGGGTCGTGTCACCGACTATGGCAGACGGGGGGCGCCGCCGCCAAAAGTCCTCACTGGGGCATATGGCGCAAAGAGGTGCATCTCCAAAGTGGATCGTAGGTGAGATGGACCACCCGCCTGGAAAATAGTGCATGAGCATGCGCTCTGACGGGTGTTTCAATGATCCACTGATGGGTGGAGTGGCGCTGTCGGTCACGACCTGCGGGCGTCCCGAGTTGGGTCAATCGTTATCTTTCGGGCATTTCGCCCCTACTGTGCTTTCCCGTGACCTCGATCGACCGCCGCAGCGCACTGCGCGCCGCCGCGGGGGCAGCCGCCGCGGGCGCCCTCGCCACGAGCTGCTCCGACGGCGGTCCCGCACCGGCGCCACCCGCCGCCCCGACGCTGCCGACCCGCGATCCGAGTCCCGCCCCTGCCCCTCGTGCCCCTCGCCGCTTCCCGGGGCAGCCCGCCCAGATCACGCACGGCCCGCGCGACCGCGACCGGGTGGCCCTCAGCTTCCACGGCCAGGGCGATCCGGCCATCGCCAAGGCCGCACTCGCCGAGGCCGAACGTGCCGGAGCCCGGATCACCGTGCTCGCCGTCGGCAGCTGGCTCGACCAGTACCCGGACCTCGCCCGCCGCATCCTCGACGGCGGCCATGACCTCGGCAACCACACCCAGCGCCATCTCGGCATCTCCCAGATGTCCGAAGCCGACGCCTACGCCGAGATCACCGACTGCGCCGAGCGGCTGCGGCGCCTCACCGGCTCGATCGGCACCTGGTTCCGTCCCTCCCGCGCGAAGGACGCGACTCCTCTCGTCACCCGGCTCGCTGCCCGGGCGGGCTACCCGCATGTCCTCTCGTACGACGTCGACTCGCTCGACTTCACCTCGCCCGGCGCCACGGCCGTCGTCCGCAATGTCACCGGGCAGATCCGGCGCGGATCGGTGGTGAGCCTGCATTTCGGTTACCCGGACACGGTCGACGCACTGCCCGCCCTCCTCGACGACCTCGACCGCCGCGGCCTGCGCGCGGTGACGACCACGGAGCTGCTGATCTGATGCACTCGATGACTCCCCCCGCCAAGCGGACCACCGTGCTGCTCGCCGGCGTCTTGCTCGCCCTCCTCGCGGGCTGCGGCTCACCCACCGACCGGACGGAGGCGCACGGCACCAAGCCCGCGGCGCTGCCCGCCAGGCCCAAGCAGGCCGCCCCGGCCGGGCTGCCCGGCATGCCGCCGGTCCTCGACCCGAAGGACATCTACTCCGCCGACCGGCCGAACCAACTCTCCGCGGCCGTCCGGGGCTTCCCCTCCCGGGTGTACGTCCCCAACACCAACTCCAACACCGTCTCGGTCATCGACCCCGCGACGTACAAGGTCATCGAGACCATCCGGGTCGGCGTCCAGCCGCAGCACGTCGTCCCGTCCTGGGACCTGAAGACGCTGTGGGTCAACAACAACCGCGGCCACACACTCACTCCGATCGACCCGGCAACGGGCGTCGCGGGCAAGCCGGTCTACGTGCACGACCCGTACAACCTCTACTTCACGCCCAACGGCAAGTACGCCATCGTCATGGCGTCCATGGACCGACAGCTCGTCTTCCGCGACCCCCACACCATGCGCAAGATCAAGACCACTCCGGTGTCCTGCTTCGGTGTCAACCACGCGGACTTCTCGGCCGACGGCCGGTACTTCGTCGTCTCCTGCGAGTTCTCCGGCGAGCTGCTGAAGGTCGACACGGAGAAGATGGAGGTCATCGGCCAGCAGAAGCTGCCCTTCCGCGGCGCGATGCCGCAGGATGTGAAGCTCTCGCCGGACGGGAAGACCTTCTACATCGCCGACATGATGGCCCACGGCGTGTGGGTGCTGGACGGCGAGAAGTTCACGACCCCCGCGCTGCTGCCGACGGGCAAGGGAGCCCACGGCGTCTACGTCAGCCGCGACTCCAAGGTGATGTACGTCTCCAACCGGGGTGAGGGATCCATCTCCATCTTCGACTTCGCGCAGAACAGGCTGACGAAGAAGTGGTGGCTGCCGGGGGGTGGCAGCCCGGACATGGGCGGTGTGTCGGCGGACGGCAAGGTGCTGTGGCTGTCGGGGCGTTACAACTCAGAGGTGTACGCGCTCGACACCGCGACCGGCAAGGAGCTGGCCCGTATCCCTGTGGGCGCGGGCCCGCACGGCCTCGCGGTCTTCCCCCAGCCCGGGCGCTACTCACTGGGCCACACGGGCGTCTTCCGCTAGTGCGGGTGCCGGGGCTCCGCCGGGCCTTCCGGCGGAGCCCCGGTTACGGGAGCTCCGCAGGGCACCGGCTCACCACAGCACCGGCAGCCGTTCCGGCAGCCGCTTGATGAAGCCCGTACGCCACACCAGCTGCTCCTCCGGCACCGCAAGCCGCATCCTCGGCAGCCGGTTCACCAGCGCGGACAGCGCCGTCTCGGCATGCAGGCGGCCCAGCGCCGATGCAGGGCAGAAGTGGCGGCCGGCCCCGAAGGAGAGGTGCGGGTTGTGCTCGCGCTCCAGGTCGAGGCGCTCGGGGGCATCGAACACGTCGGGGTCGAAGTTCGCCCCCTCGACCAGGACCAGCACCAACTCGCCCTTGCGGACCAGGACATCACCGAGCTGTACGTCGTCGAGGGCGAGCCGCGGCAGTCCGTCGCCGATCGACAGATTCCAGCGCAGCAGTTCGTCGACGGCGGGCCCCATCCGCTCGGGGTGGTCCCGCAGATGGCCGATCTGCTCGGGGTGCTGGAGCAGTGCGAGGACCGCCAGGACCAGGAAGGCGGATGTGGAGACCGCGCCCGCGCCGAACAGTGACACGGCGACGGTCGCGAGCATCTCGTCCGTCAGATGCGCGGACTCCTCGTCCGCGCGCAGGGCCGCCAACTGTCCGAGCAAGCCCGAGCGTTCCGCCTCGGGGGCGTTGAGCCGCTCGACCATGTAGTCGAGGTCCTTGTACCAGTTCAGTCCCGCGCCGTCGAAGGACTGGGGGCTGGTCATGAAGGCGATGTCCAGGCCCGACATCAGCCGTCGCCAGTCCCTGAAGGGGACCCCGATCACCCTGCAGTGCAGCGCGGCCGAGAACGGGTCGGCGAAAGCGGCCCGCAGATCGACCGGTGGGCCCTCGGTGAGCAGACCGCCGATCAGCTCGTCGGCGCGACTGCGCAGCCAGCCCCGCAGCCCGTCGTTGGCGCGCGGGCTGAGCGCCCGCATCACGGCGCTGCGCAGACCGGCGCTGTCGATGTTTCCCATGTTGTTGACGACTTCGGGCGGGATCGTCAGCGCGTACTGCCGGGGCGCCCCGCGGGCGGCGGTGTCCTTGAGGCTGAACCGCTCGTCCTCCAGGACCTGTTTGGCCAGTCGATGGCTGCTGACCAGCCACGCTCCGTCGCCGGCGATCGTACGCACCCGGGCCACGGGCTCCTTCTCGCGCAACCGGGCACACTCCGCGGGGAGTACATCGCCCCGCCGGGAGAACGGGATATCAAGCTGCTCGCTGTCGGCTGTGACCGTCACTGTTGACATCACCCTTGCGCCGCTTGTCCCTGGGAGCCCTGTGCTCCTGGTGTGGCGACGACGCCATGAAGTTATCGTCCGGCGGCGGAGAGTGACGAAGGCTGCCCACGGATTTGGCGGGAACAGATTCCAGCGGGGCTGAAAAATATCTTCCACCCTGCGGAAGGGTAGTTGAAAGCTTTTCTGTCAGCCGGCCACGAACAGGGCCTCGGAACCCACCGGCCGGAAGCCCGCCGTCTGGAAGGTGCGCACGCTGCGGGCGTTCCCCGGCGACTGCTGGGACCACACCACCGAGTCCGGCACCAGATGGCGCGCCGCCAGCGCCAGCGCGAGTCCCAGGCCCTGCCCGCGCGCCGACTCGTCCACCTCTATGGCGGTCTCCCAGCGCCCGGCGAGCCCCCGGCCGAGGAGCACCACCCCGCCGTCGGCGGCCCAGACCCGTACGCCGTCGCGGTACTTCAACGCCCGGGCGACGCGGGGATGATCGGGGTCCTCGATCTCGCGCAGCTCCATGTCTGGCCTGCCCGGCAGCGCCTCCGCGACCGTCACCAGGTCGATGGTGTTCATCGAGCGGCCGGTGCGTGCCAGCATCGCGGCCAGGAACGACGGGTTCATTGCGGCGGCCAGCCGGTCGGAGTCGGTGGCGGCGAGCTCGGCGCGTACCCAGTCGGGATCCTCGTCCGTGAAGATCACCGAGTGCGCGGTGAAGGCCATCACCCCGGCGTCGCGGGGGTTCGGCTGCGCGATCACGGTGGTACAGCCGTCCGAGGGCGGGAATTCCCCGGCAGCCGCCGCAGCCATGATCCCCGCCAGTGCCTCGCTCATACCGTGCCCCTCTTCCTTGCGTGTACCAAGTCTCGCCCTTCAGGACGTACGAAGGGTGCGTGCGGGTGAGACGAACGGGCCGATAATCTGACCTCGTCAGTAATGCACCAAGAAGGGGCGGAAGCAGTGGTGGACATCGAAGAGGCGCGCAAGGCGTTCGAGCGTTACGACCTGGACGGCGACGGCAAGATCACGGCGGCCGAGTACAAGAGCGTGATGGCGCAGCTGGGCGACTTCAATGTCACCGAGCCGGTCGCCGAGGCAGTGATCAAGTCGAAGGACGCCAACGGCGACGGTCAGCTGACCTTCGACGAGTTCTGGGCCTCGCTGAACAAGGCCTGACCCTCCCCGAGAGCCGGCGCGGCGGTCCTGGGCGCGGGTCCCGGGTGTCAGTCCTGGGCCGCCAGGGCCGCCTCCAGTGTCGGCAGCGTACGGAACACCTCCAGCACCCCGCCCGCCCGGAACACCCGCAGCACCGGGGGCTGGTCACACACGACCCACAGCCGTCCGCCGCTCTCCGCGATGCGCCGCCGTGCCCGGCACAGCAGCGCGAGGCCGGAGCAGTCGAAGAACGCGACATGCGTCAGGTCGACCACCACCTCGTGGTCGCGGATGGCGGTGACCACATCCAGATACGCCCCGACCAGGGTGGCCGCGGCAATGTCGATCTCACCGTGCAGTTCGACGACCGTACGGTCGCCGCTGCGACAGACCTGTCCGTAGGGACCGGGAAGCGGAGCGCGTAAGTCGGACGGCCTGGATGTCAGCCCCTCGGTCATGGCTGTGTCTCCTTGGTGCGACTAGCCGGTACGGGCCACCGGGGGCCTGGATGAACAGGCTGTGACGTTAGTGCGAAGGCTCGGGCGGCCGGAGGAGAAAAAACGTTCGGAGCTCGAAAAACTCCCCCGTGCGGGTGAACTCCTGTGAACTTCCTTGACTTACTGAGGACTTGGCTGACGCGGCTCAGCACTCGATGATGTTCACCGCGAGCCCGCCGCGTGCGGTCTCCTTGTACTTGACCGACATGTCGGCGCCGGTCTCCTTCATCGTCTTGATGACCTTGTCGAGGGAGACCTTGTGGCTGCCGTCGCCGCGCATCGCCATCTTCGCCGCAGTCACGGCCTTGACCGCCGCCATGCCGTTGCGCTCGATGCACGGGATCTGGACCAGACCGCCGACCGGGTCGCAGGTCAGGCCGAGGTTGTGCTCCATGCCGATCTCGGCGGCGTTCTCGACCTGCTCGGGGGTGCCGCCGAGCACCTCGGCGAGCGCGCCCGCGGCCATCGAACAGGCCGAGCCGACCTCGCCCTGGCAGCCGACCTCGGCGCCGGAGATGGAGGCGTTCTCCTTGAAGAGCATGCCGATCGCGCCCGCGGCGAGCAGGAAGCGGACCACGCCCTCCTCGTCGGCGCCGGGCACGAAGTTCATGTAGTAGTGCAGCACGGCCGGGATGATGCCCGCGGCGCCGTTGGTGGGGGCGGTGACGACGCGGCCGCCCGCGGCGTTTTCCTCGTTCACGGCCATCGCGTAGAGGGTGATCCACTCCATGGCGTGGGCCAGCGGGTCGCCCTCGGCGCGCAGCTGGCGGGCGGAGTTGGCGGCGCGGCGGCGGACCTTGAGGCCGCCGGGCAGGATGCCCTCGCGGGACATGCCGCGCGAGACACAGGCCTGCATGACCCGCCAGATCTCCAGCAGGCCCTCGCGGATCTCGTCCTCGGTGCGCCAGGCCTTCTCGTTCTCCAGCATCAGCGCGGAGATCGACAGGCCGGTCTCCCCGGCGAGCCGCAGCAGCTCGTCGCCGGTGCGGAAGGGGTGCTTCAGCACGGTGTCGTCGAGCACGATCCGGTCCTCGCCGACAGCGTCCTCGTCGACGACGAAGCCGCCGCCGACCGAGTAGTACGTCTTCTCCAGGACGAGGGTGCCCTCGGCGTCGTACGCGAAGATCGTCATGCCGTTGGCGTGGTACGGCAGCGCCTTGCGGCGGTGCAGGATCAGGTCCTTGTCGAAGTCGAAGCCGATCTCGTGCACACCGAGCAGGCTGATCCGGCCGCTGGTGCGGATGGCCTCGACCTGGGCGTCGGCGGTCTCGACGTCGACGGTGCGCGGGGAGTTGCCCTCGAGGCCGAGCAGGACGGCCTTGGGGGTGCCGTGGCCGTGGCCGGTCGCGCCGAGCGAGCCGAAGAGCTCGGCGCGTATGGAGGTCGTGTGGGCCAGCAGGCCCTCGTTCTTGAGGCGCCGGGCGAACATACGGGCCGCCCGCATAGGGCCGACCGTGTGCGAGCTGGACGGGCCGATGCCGATCGAGAACAGGTCGAAGACCGAGATGGCCACGGGGAACTCCTAGCGAGGGTTGGTAGACGCCGTTGTCTGCCGGGTATTGCAGAACGCGGTACGCGGTGCGGGGCACCGCGCTCACGTCCAGTGTGCGCGGTGCCCCGTTTGTTTTGCTTAGGGCTGTTACAGCCCAGGGTAAAGCGGGTGCTTCGCGGCGAGCGCCGAGACCCGTGCGCTCAGCACCTCGGTGTCGTACGAAGGCTTCAGCGCCTCGGCGATGATGTCCGCGACCTCGTGGAAGTCCTCGTCCTGGAAACCGCGGGTGGCCAGCGCGGGGGTGCCGATCCGCAGACCCGAGGTGACCATGGGCGGTCGCGGGTCGTTCGGAATGGCGTTGCGGTTGACCGTGATGCCCACCTCGTGGAGGCGGTCCTCGGCCTGCTGGCCGTCCAGCTCGGAGTTGCGCAGGTCGACCAGGACCAGGTGCACGTCCGTGCCGCCCGACAGGACGGAGACGCCGTGCTCCTTGACGTCGTCCTGGATCAGGCGCTCGGCGAGGATGCGGGCACCGTCCAGCGTGCGCTGCTGGCGCTCCTTGAAGTCCTCGGAGGCCGCGACCTTGAAGGAGACCGCCTTCGCCGCGATGACGTGCTCCAGCGGACCGCCCTGCTGACCGGGGAAGACCGCGGAGTTGATCTTCTTGGCGAGCTCCTGCGTCGACAGGATCACACCGCCGCGCGGACCGCCGAGGGTCTTGTGCGTGGTGGTGGTGACGACATGCGCGTGCGGCACCGGGTTGGGGTGCAGTCCGGCGGCGACGAGACCCGCGAAGTGGGCCATGTCGACCATCAGATACGCGCCGACCTCGTCCGCGATGCGGCGGAAGGCGGCGAAGTCCAGCTGACGCGGGTACGCGGACCAGCCGGCCACGATCAGCTTCGGCTTGGACTCCTTGGCGAGGCGCTCGACCTCGGCCATGTCGACCTGGCCGGTCTGCTCGTCCACGTGGTAGGCGACCACGTTGTAGAGCTTGCCGGAGAAGTTGATCTTCATGCCGTGCGTCAGGTGACCGCCGTGGGCCAGGCTCAGGCCCATGATCGTGTCGCCCGGCTTGAGCAGCGCGAACATCGCGGCCGCGTTCGCCTGGGCGCCCGAGTGCGGCTGCACGTTGGCGTGCTCGGCACCGAAGAGGGCCTTGATGCGGTCGATGGCGATCTGCTCGACGACATCGACGTGCTCGCAGCCACCGTAGTAACGGCGGCCGGGGTAGCCCTCGGCGTACTTGTTGGTGAGGACGGAGCCCTGGGCCTCCATGACCGCGACCGGAGCGAAGTTCTCCGAGGCGATCATCTCGAGGGTGGACTGCTGGCGGTGGAGCTCGGCGTCGACAGCGGCGGCGACGTCCGGGTCCAGCTCGTGGAGAGGGGTGTTGAGAAGCGACATCAGGCGATCCCTACGGTCGTGGTCAGCCGGAGAACTCGGTGTACTCGTCGGCGGAGAGCAGATCCTTCGGCTCCTCCGCGACGCGCACCTTGAAGAGCCAGCCACCCTCGAAGGGGGCGGAGTTCACCAGGGACGGGTCGTCCACGACGTCCTGGTTGGCGGCGACGATCTCACCGGTGACCGGGGAGTACAGGTCGCTGACGGACTTGGTCGACTCCAGCTCGCCGCAGGTCTCGCCCGCGGTCACCGTGTCACCGACCTCCGGGAGCTGTACGTACACCACGTCGCCGAGCGCGTTGGCCGCGTGCTCCGTGATGCCGACCGTCGACACGCCGTCCTCGGCGGCCGACAGCCACTCGTGCTCCTTGCTGTAGCGCAGCTGCTGGGGGTTGCTCATGGCCTGAATTCTCCTGTACGCGGGGGAGTGCTGGTGAACGGGCGGGGTGGTGCTGAAGATCACTTCTGGCGCTTGTAGAACGGCAGCGCGACAACCTCGTACGGCTCATGCGTACCGCGGATGTCGACGCCGACGCCCTCGCTGCCCGGCGTGGCGTGCGCCGCGTCCACATAGGCGATGGCGATCGGCTTGCCCAGAGTCGGCGACGGGGCGCCCGAAGTGACCTCGCCGATCACCTCGCCGCCGGCGACGACGGGCATACCGGCGCGCGGGACCCGGCGGCCCTCGGCGATCAGACCGACGAGCTTGCGCGGCGGGTTGGTCTCGGCGCGCTCGGCCGCGGCCTGCAGGGCCTCGCGGCCCACGAAGCGCCCGTCGTTGCTGGTCTTCTCGAACTTCACGACCCGGCCCAGGCCAGCGTCGAACGGGGTCAGCGCGGTCGTCAGCTCATGCCCGTACAGCGGCATGCCCGCCTCCAGGCGCAGGGTGTCGCGGCAGGAGAGTCCGCAGGGGATGAGACCGACCGGGGCACCGGCCTCGGTCAGCGCCTGCCAGAGCTTCTCGGCGTGCTGGGGCTCGACGAAGAGCTCGAAGCCGTCCTCGCCGGTGTAGCCGGTGCGGGCGATCAGGGCGGGGACGCCCGCGACCGTGCCGGGCAGACCCGCGTAGTACTTGAGACCGTCGAGGTCGGCATCGGTGAGCGACTTCAGGATGCCGGGGGACTCGGGGCCCTGGACGGCGATCAGGGCATACGCGTCACGGTCGTCGCGGACCTCGGCGTCGAAGCCCTGCGAGCGCTCGGTCAGCGCGTCGAGGACGATCTGGGCGTTGCCCGCGTTGGCGACGACCATGTACTCGCTCTCGCCAAGGCGGTAGACGATCAGGTCGTCGACGATGCCGCCGTCCTCGCGGCAGATCATCGTGTAGCGGGCGCGGCCGACGCCGACGGAGCCGATGTTGCCGACCAGCGCGTGGTCGAGGAGATCGGCGGCCTTGGGACCGGTGACGGTGATCTCGCCCATGTGGGAGAGGTCGAAGAGTCCCGCCTTGGTGCGGACGGCGTTGTGCTCGTCGCGCTCACTGGCGTACCGCAGCGGCATGTCCCAGCCCGCGAAGTCGGTCATGGTCGCGCCCAGCGACCGGTGCAGGGCGTCGAGGGCAGTGAGACGGGGGGCGTTGCTCATAGATGTGGCTCCCAGGGCAGGCCGACGAGGACGATCCTCCCCATCTGTCATCGGAACCTGAGAGGTTCGTCGCAACCGCACGTACAGGTGGTTGCGACTTGCACCTTGGGTGGAGCCGCTCGGTGGCGGCTCGCTTTTCAGATCTGCCTCATCACACGCGGTACGGGGCCTGAGAGATTCAAGGGAGGGACTTGCTCCTTCGGCGCCCGGCGCACACAGTGGCCAGGACTCTCCCGCGTGGATTCAAGCGGCCGGTATGCAGTTGGCGCGCACATCATTGCACGCATCGTGGCGGAGCGGGGTCCGAGGCTCTCGGCCGGTCCCCGGCGGGCCTCGGCTGCAAAACGGTTGTGCCGCATTACCGTTTCTTTACACTTCATGGGCAAGGGTGGGTGACCCGGACATGGGGGAGGGTGATGACGTTGCGGCGGTCCGAGGCCTATGCGACGACCGCGGGGGTGTCGGCCCGGCCGGACGTGCCCGCCCGGCGGCTGCTGGGGGCGCCCGCGCCCGTGCTGCGTGATCTGAGGGACCGCTCGGGGCGCGGCCCGCGCACCCTCGTCTTCGCCGCCGGTGACGTGGTGGTCGTCTCCGGTCTGCCCGGCAGCGGAAAGTCCACGCTGATCCGGCGTGCGGCGAGCGGCCGCGGCATCGACTCGCAGGACACCCGCGACCGGTGGGACGCCCGGATGCCACGGCTGCTGCCGTACGCCGTCTACCGCCCGCTGGTGCGGATCGCCCACTACGCCGGACTGCGGCGCGCGCTGCGCTCCGGCGAGAGCGTCGTCGTGCACGACTGCGGTACCCAGGCCTGGGTACGGCGCTGGCTGGCCCGCGAGGCGCGCCGCCGCGGCAGCGGACTCCATCTGGTGCTGCTCGACGTGACCCCCGCGGTCGCCCGCGCGGGGCAGCGGGAGCGCGGCCGGGGAGTCTCCGGCTATGCCTTCGCCCGGCACCGGCGCGCGGTGGGCCGCCTGATCGCCGCCGCGGAGGCGGGCCGGCTGCCGGCGGGCTGCGCTTCGGCGGTCCTGCTCGACCGCGACGCGGCGGGCACGCTGGGCCGGGTCGGCTTCCAGTAAGCCGGGGGAGGGGGCGCCTAAAATCAGCCCAGCCGGCGTTTGAGGCGCGGGGTCCGGGGCGGAGCCCCAGGCGGGTCCACCGGCGCGCGGCATTAGGGTCGGTGGCGCAGACCGTACGACGCCGGGGGAGAAGGACCGCACATGCAGACACCGGAGCACGCCCATCCGCATCCCTACGGCGGCTGGCCGGTCAACGAGCTCGAAGAGGTGCTCGCCGCATCCCTCGGCAATGCCTCCGCCGGTGGCCGCCTCGTCGAGGTGCTCGGCCGCAGCCAGGTCTGGGTGCCGCTGCCCAGCGGCGGCAGCCCCGACCACCCGAATCTCGATCTGCCCACGATGGAGATCGAGGGGGCCGCATACGTCCCGGTCTTCAGCTCCGAGCAGCAGTTCATGGCCTGCGTCGGCAGCCATATGTCCTTCACCGTCGCCCCCGCCCGCGAGTTCGCCCGCGGACTGCCCCCGCAGCTCGGCATCGCCGTCAACCCGGGCGGCACCGTCGGCGCCCCGCTGCCGCCGCCCGCCGTCGCCGAACTGTGCCGCGCCGGCCGCAATCCCCTGGACGGTCCCGCGAGCGGCGGCCGGGTCCGCCTCTTCGAACCGGACTGGCAGGAGGAGCCGGTGGACTTCCTGGCCGCCGCGGCCGGCGAGTTCGAGTCCTCCGGGGTCGTGCTGACGGCCCGCCGCGCGCTCGCTTCCATCGAGGGCGACGCGCCGACCCTGTTCATCGGCGTCCAGGTCTCCTCCTGGGAGGGCGCGGACCGCAACGCCCCGATGGACGCGCTCGGCCGGGCGCTCGGCCGGGTCCAGGTGCCCTGGGCGGTCAATCTCGTACTTCTGGATGTCGCGCAGGACCCAGTCGGAGAGTGGATGCTTGAGCGAGTGCGGCCCTTCTACCTACGACAGCACGTGTAGTGGTCAAGTCGTTGTCAGGACTGCCGTTTAAGCTGGATCGGTCGATCTAAGAGGGGCGGAACCCAGGGTGAGTGCGTCAGGCACCGCGGCGGCGGGGCAGGTCGAGCACATGCTGCGGCAGGTGACACCCGGACGCTATGACGCGTACGAGGCCCTGCTGCAGGCGATCGCCGACCCCGCGGGCAGCAGACTCTGGATGCTGCTCTGGCACGGCCAGGCCGGCTCGCCCGACGCCCAGTACGGGAACATGGAGGTCGACGGCATCGGCTACGCGCCGTGCGTGACCTCCGCCCAGGAGCTCTCCGTCTCCGGCTGGAACCGCGCGCACGAAGTCATCAGCGGCCCCGACATCGCCCGCGCCCTGTACCCCGAGCGCTGGGGGATCTGGCTCAACCCGCACGCCCCCGGCGGCGGCGTCGGCATCCCCTGGCTCGATCTGCGCCGGATCGCCACGGGCCTCGACCGGATGCCCGCCGGCCCGCTGCGGCTGTCCGAACCGGCCATCGAGATCCCGCACTTCTACGGCCTGCTCTCGCAGAACGCCCACCGCACTTCCGCGGTCCGCTCGCTGCGCCGCGCCTGGGTGCAGCCCGCGCTCGGCGCTCCGTATCTCGCCATCGGGCTCGATCTGTACGACACGAGCAGGCAGTCCGTGGACACGGTGCGGGCGATGATGCAGCAGTCGATCGCCGCGGTCCCGGACGGGCTGCCGGTCTCCACGGTCGCGATGTCCGACGAGTACGACCCGGTGACGATGTGGCTGCGGGCGAACGCCCGGCCCTTCTACGACCGCGACGCCCACGGCGGTTCACCGGCCGGCGGCGGCTACGGCTACCCCCCGCCCCACGCTCGCTGAGACTGACCTATTTCTATGCTCCGCACCGTTGTTCGGGATGGGATTGTGCGCTCCCAAGGTTCATAGGGCCTTGCAATCGAATGAATCGCCACTGTCCGCATGGCAGGGCATCCGTCAACTTTTGTCCTGTATGCGGTATTTGGCGTTCCGCTCAGTCGGTGGCTCCGTCCGTATAACGGAAACCCCCTCCCCTCATCACGTTTGAGCAAACATTCCCCGGGGGGGCTGGCGGGTGATCGCGAGAGCGTTGAAGACTCCCGGCAGGCGCGGGGCGTCGGACATGTGTGCAGTTGAGTTCTATGGCTCACAGCGCCCCTCCCACCTGAACTACCCGCACCACACGTAATACGGCAGCCAGACGCCCGCACCGTCGACCCGGTGCGGGCGCCAGCGCACCGTCGGCAACCGCCGACACGGGCAAGCACGAGGGACGATGACCGCACCCATAGACACCACTGGATCGCAGACCGACGTTGCGCCCGAGGCAGTACTGAAGGGCGTCGAGGCCAAGCAGATCGAGGGCCGTTCGCTCGGGCAGATCGCCTGGACGCGTTTCAAGCGCGACAAGGTTGCCGTCGCAGGCGGCATCGTCGTGGTGCTGCTCATCCTGATGGCCGCGCTCTCGAGACCGATCCAGTCGATGCTCGGGCTGGACCCGAACCAGTTCCACCAGGACCTCATCGACCCGAACACCACCCTGCCCAAGGGGGACTTCGGCGGAATGAGCTGGGATCACCCGCTGGGTGTGGAGCCGAAGTTCGGCCGCGACATCTTCTCCCGCATCCTCGAGGGCTCCTGGGTGTCCCTGGTGGTCGCCTTCGGTGCCACGGTTCTCTCCAACGCGATCGGCACCATCCTCGGTGTCGTCGCCGGTTACTACGGTGGACGGGTCGACACGGTCATCAGCCGCCTGATGGACACGTTCCTCGCGTTCCCGCTGCTGCTGTTCGCCATCGCCATCTCCGCCACGCTGCAGGGCGGCGCCTTCGGCCTGGAAGGCCTGCCGCTCCACCTCCTCGTACTGATCTTCGTCATCGGCTTCTTCAACTGGCCGTACATGGGACGGATCGTCCGGGGTCAGGCGCTGGCGCTGCGCGAGCGGGAGTTCGTGGACGCCGCGCGCGGGATGGGGGCACGTGGCCCGTACATCCTCTTCAAGGAACTGCTGCCCAACCTCGTCGCGCCGATCATTGTCTACTCGACGCTGCTGATCCCGACCAACATCATCTTCGAGGCTTCGCTCAGCTTCCTCGGCGTCGGGATCCAGCCGCCCCAGGCCTCCTGGGGCGGGATGCTCAACCAGGCAAAGGACTTCTTCGAGGTCGACCCGCAGTACATGGTCGTGCCCGGCCTTGCCATCTTCGTCACCGTGCTGGCGTTCAACCTGCTCGGTGACGGCCTCCGGGATGCGCTCGACCCACGCAGTCGCTGACGTCTGCCGGGCTGAGCCCCAACCAAGTTTCCGACAACGAAGGGGAACCGACCATCATGCGAAGGTCAGCAGTGGCCGCACTCGCGGTCATCAGCAGCGCGAGCCTTTTGCTCGCGGGCTGCAGTAAGGCCGATGACAAGTCCGGGGGCGACGGCAAGGCCGCAGGTGCCAACGCCGCCACCAAGGGCATGGTCAATGTCTCCGACAAGAAGGGCGGCACGGTCACCTATGCGATGGCCGACGCCCCGGAGTCCTTCGACCCCGGCAACACGTACTACGCCTTCATCTACAACTTCAGCCGGCTGTACGCCCGTCCGCTGATGACGTTCAAGCCCGCTCCGGGCGAGGCGGGCAACGAGCTCGTCCCCGACCTGGCCGAGGGCAAGGGCACGCCGTCCGAGGGTGGCAAGACCTGGACGTACAAGATCCGCGCAGGCGTCAAGTACGACGACGGCACCGTGGTGACCTCGAAGGACGTCAAGTACGCCGTCGAGCGCTCCAACTTCGCGCGTGACGTGCTCTCGCTCGGCCCGAACTACTTCCAGCAGCTGCTGGCCGACCCGGCCAAGTACAAGGGTCCGTACAAGGACAAGAGCGACAAGGGCCTCGCCTCGATCGAGACCCCGGACGACAACACCATCGTCTTCAAGCTCAGCAAGCCCTTCGCGGACTTCGACTACCTGGTCAGCGCCCCGCAGACCGCTCCGGTGCCGAAGGCCAAGGACAAGGGCGTGGACTACACCAAGTCCGTCGTCTCCTCCGGCTCCTACAAGTTCGAGAGCTACCAGGAGGGCAAGCAGGTCACCCTGGTCCGCAACCCGAACTGGGACGCCAAGACCGACCCGCTGCGCAAGCAGTACCCGGACAAGATCGTCCTGAACCTGAAGGTCTCGCAGTCGACCATCGACAAGGACCTGCTGGCCGGCACGATCCACGCCGACCTGGCGGGCCGCGGTGTCGACACCCAGACCCAGGCTCAGGTCCTCGGCAAGCCGGACCTGAAGGCGAGCACCGACAACACCGCCGGTGGCCGTCTCGTCTACACGGCGATCAACACCCAGGTCGCGCCGTTCAACAACGTCGAGTGCCGCAAGGCCGTTCAGTACGCGATCGACAAGGTCTCCGTGCAGACCGCGATGGGCGGCTCGATCCGTGGTGACGTCGCCAGCACCGTGCTGCCGACCGACGTCAAGGGCTACGAGAAGGCCGACATGTACGCCACCGAAGGTGGCAAGGGTGACGCGGCCAAGGCCAAGGAGCACCTGAAGGCCTGCGGCCAGGAGAAGGGCTTCAAGACCGTCATCTCCGCCCGCAGCGACCGTCAGAGCGAGGTCGACTCGGCCACCGCGATCGTCGAGGCCCTCAAGAAGGTCGGCATCGAGGCGAGCATCAAGCAGTACCCGTCGAGCAAGTACTTCTCCGACTACGCGGGCGTCCCGACGTTCACGAAGAAGGAGGGCATCGGCCTCATCATGATGCAGTGGGGCTCCGACTGGCCGACCGGCTACGGCTTCCTGCAGCAGATCGTGCACGGCAAGGCCATCGGCAAGTCCGGTAACACGAACCTCTCCGAGCTGAACGACCCGGCGGTCAACAAGCTCCTTGACGACGCCATCGCGAACACCGACGAGGCGGCCCGTAACAAGGCCTACACCGAGGTGGACAAGAAGGTCATGGAGCAGGCGGTCATCGTCCCGCTGTCCTACTTCAAGGTCCTGCTGTACCGCTCGCCGAACGCCACCAACCTGGTGTCCACGGCTGCCTTCAGCGGTCAGTACGACTACCTCAACATCGGCACCACGAAGTAGCAGCCCCGGAAGGCAGGTGAAGGCATTGGTGCCCGCGGGCTTCGCAGCCCGCGGGCACCAGCGCCGGTCCCCGTGATCTCGTACATCCTCCGCCGGATAATCGCAGCAGTGATCCTGCTGCTGGTTGTCACCGCGGTCACCTTCGGCATCTTTTTCGTGCTGCCGAAGCTGGCCGGCCAGACCGTCGATCAGCTTGCCCAGCAGTACATCGGCAAGAACCCCACGCCCGAAGACATCGCGGCGGTCAAGCAGAACCTTGGTCTGGATCAGCCCATTTACGTCCAGTACTGGGACTTCATCAAGGGGATCGTCGTCGGCGCCGACTATGACCTCGGCCCCACCACCGCGCACTGCGGCGCGCCCTGCTTCGGCTACTCCTTCAAGGACCACGTCGAGGTCTGGCCCCAGCTGACGGACCGTCTGCCGGTCACCATCTCGCTGGCCAGCGGAGCGGCCGTGATCTGGCTGCTCTCGGGTGTCACCGCGGGTGTCATCTCCGCGCTCAAGCCCGGATCCATCTTCGACCGCGCCGCCATGGGCATCTCGCTCGCCGGTGTGTCGCTCCCCATGTTCTTCACCGGCCAGCTCGCGCTGCTGCTCTTCAGCTACAAGCTGGAGATCTTCGGCAGAACGTATGTGCCGTTCACCGAGAACCCGGCTCAATGGGCCAACACCCTGTTCCTCCCGTGGTGTTCGCTCGCCCTGCTCTACTCCGCGATCTACGCCCGGCTCACCCGCTCGGGGATGCTGGAGACGATGAACGAGGACTTCATCCGAACCGCGCGTGCCAAGGGTCTGCGTGAGCGCAACGTGATCGCCCGGCACGGGCTGCGCGCCGCGCTCACCCCGATCATCACAGTGTTCGGTATGGACCTCGGTCTGCTGCTCGGCGGTGCGCTGATCACCGAGCACGTGTTCTCGCTTCACGGCATCGGCGAGTACGCGGTCCAGGGGATCACGGCCAACGACCTGCCGCCGATCCTCGGCGTCACCCTCGTGGCCGCTTTCTTCGTCGTGATCTGCAATCTCCTGGTGGACCTGCTGTACGCCGCCGTCGACCCGCGCGTGAGGCTCTCGTGACCGAACTGTCCAAAACCGGTGCCGCCGTGGGCGAGCCGGTGCAGTCCGGGGACTCGCCCGCCCCGGACGCCTTCCTCGAAGTACGCGACCTCAAAGTGCACTTCCCGACCGACGACGGCCTGGTCAAGTCCGTCGACGGGCTCAGTTTCCAGCTGGAGAAGGGCAAGACGCTCGGGATCGTCGGCGAGTCCGGGTCCGGCAAGTCCGTGACCTCGCTCGCCGTGATGGGCCTGCACCGCCAGGGCGCCCGCGGCAAGAACGTGCAGATGTCCGGCGAGATCTGGCTCGGCGGCCAGGAGCTCGTGTCCGCCGACCCGGACGAGGTGCGCCGGATGCGCGGCCGCGAGATGGCGATGATCTTCCAGGATCCGCTGTCCGCGATGCACCCGTACTACACGGTCGGCGCGCAGATCGTGGAGGCGTACCGCGTCCACAATGACGTGAGCAAGAAGATCGCCCGCAAGCGAGCGATCGAGCTGCTCGACCGGGTCGGTATCCCCGAGCCCAACAAGCGCGTCGACAGCTATCCGCACGAGTTCTCCGGCGGTATGCGCCAGCGCGCGATGATCGCGATGGCGCTGGTCAACAACCCCGAGCTGCTCATCGCGGACGAGCCGACCACTGCCTTGGACGTCACCGTCCAGGCGCAGATCCTCGACCTGATCCGGGATCTGCAGAAGGAGTTCGGCTCCGCGGTCATCATCATCACCCACGACCTGGGCGTCGTCGCCGAGATCGCCGACGACATCCTGGTGATGTACGGAGGCCGCTGCATCGAGCGCGGTCCGGTCGACGACATCTTCTACGCCCCGCAGCACCCCTACACCTGGGGCCTGCTGGGTTCGATGCCGCGTATCGACCGCGAGCAGACCGAGCGGCTCATCCCGGTCAAGGGCGCGCCGCCCAGCCTCATCAACGTCCCCTCCGGCTGCGCCTTCAACCCGCGCTGCCCGTACGCGGATGTGCCCAAGGGCGGGATCACCCGCACCGAGCGCCCCGAGCTCCACGAGGTCGGTGCCCGGCACTTCTCCGCCTGCCACATGTCGCAGGAGGACCGCACGCGGATCTGGACCGAAGAGATTGCGCCGAAGCTGTGACCGATACGAAGAAGACCGCTGACGACGTCTCCCTCCCGGAGCAGGCCACCGAGTCCCCCGAGCCGCTGCTCAAGGTTCAGGGCCTGGTCAAGCACTTCCCCATCAAGAAGGGGCTGTTGCAGCGACAGGTCGGCGCCGTGAAGGCCGTCGACGGCATCGACTTCGACGTACGCCGCGGCGAGACCCTCGGTGTCGTGGGCGAATCGGGCTGCGGCAAGTCGACGATGGGGCGGCTGATCACCCGGCTGCTCGAACCGACGGGCGGCAAGGTCGAGTTCGAGGGCACGGACATCACGCACCTCGGCACCGGCGGCATGAGGCCGCTGCGCCGCGACGTGCAGATGATCTTCCAGGACCCGTACGGCTCGCTGAACCCGCGCCACACGGTCGGCTCGATCGTCAGCGCGCCGTTCCGGCTGCAGGGTGTCGAGCCCGAGGGCGGGATCAAGAAGGAGGTCCAGCACCTCCTCGAGCTGGTGGGCCTCAGCCCCGAGCACTACAACCGCTATCCGCACGAGTTCTCCGGCGGCCAGCGCCAGCGCATCGGCATCGCGCGGGCGCTCGCACTGAAGCCGAAGCTGGTCGTGGCGGACGAGCCGGTCTCGGCGCTGGACGTCTCCATCCAGGCGCAGGTGGTGAACCTGCTGGACGACCTCCAGGACGAGCTGGGCCTCACGTACGTGATCATCGCCCACGACCTGTCGGTCATCCGGCACGTCTCGGACCGTATCGCGGTGATGTACCTCGGCAAGATCGTCGAGCTGACCGACCGCAAGTCGCTGTACGAGGCGCCTATGCACCCGTACACCAAGGCTCTCCTCTCCGCGGTCCCGGTGCCGGACCCGCGGCGACGCGGCGGCAAGAGCGAGCGCATCCTGCTGCAGGGCGATGTCCCGTCGCCGATCTCCCCGCCGTCGGGGTGCCGCTTCCACACCCGGTGCTGGAAGGCGACGCAGGTCTGCAAGACGCAGGAACCGCCGCTGATCGCGCTGCGCACGGGCCACCAGGTGGCCTGCCACCACCCGGAGAACGCGGAGGACCAGGCGCCGCAGGACGTGGTGCTGCTGTCGTCGCGCGAGGCGATCGAGGTCGTGGAGTCGTCCCCGAAGACGGCCGTGGCCACGGACGAGGACGCCGCTGAGGCGGGCCTTGCCAAGGCCGAGACTGCGCCTGCGGCGGGCGTTGCCAAGGTGGACGACGCCGCGGACAAGGCCGCCGCTGCGGCCGACGAGGCCGAGGCTGCGCCTGCCGCGGATGCGGAGGCGACGGCGTCCGACGCCGACGAGGCCGAGCCCGCCGAAGGCGAGACCGCCGAGGTCAAGGCCGAAGGCGACGCCGCCGACAAGGCCGAGCCCGCCGAAGGCGCGGAGACGCCCGACGGGGGTGCCACCCCCACCTCCGGGGACGCGGAGGGCAGCGGCAAGGAGTAGACCCGGCACAATCGTCCGGTGCTCCTAGAACTGTTCACGCCCTCCGTCCAGCACGCGCTCGACCTCGCCGGGATCTTCGTATTCGCGATCTCCGGCGCACTGCTCGCCGTACGCAAGAACTTCGACGTCTTCGGCATCGCAGTGCTCGCCGAGGTCACCGCGCTGGGCGGAGGGCTTCTCCGTGACCTGATCATCGGGGCCGTCCCGCCGGCGGCCTTCACCGATACCGGGTACTTCCTCATGCCCCTCGTGGCGACGGTCCTCGTCTTCTTCCTGCACCCGCAGGTCGAGCGCATCCAGGTCGGCGTCAATGTCTTCGACGCCGCAGGACTCGGCCTGTTCTGTGTCACCGGCACCACCAAGGCGTACGAGTACGGGCTCGGCCTGACCTACTCAGCGGTCCTCGGTCTGGCGACAGCCGTCGGTGGCGGTGTGCTGCGCGACGTGCTGGCCAACGAGGTGCCCTCGCTGCTGCGCTGGGACCGCGATCTCTACGCCGTCCCCGCCATCGTCGGAGCGACGATGGTGGTGCTCTGCATCCAGTTCGACGTACTGAACTCGGTCACCAGCGGACTCGCCGTGGTGACGGCGTTCCTCCTGCGCCTGCTCGCGATGCGTTTCCACTGGCGGGCACCACGCGCCTGGAACCGTCGCTCGTCGGCCGTCGAAGAGGGCTAGCGGAGCGCAAAAAGCTACCGCTCAGTAATTTCTTGTTGTACGGTTACTGCTATGGCACAGGCAGTTCAGGCATCCATCGGGGACAGCGAGTTCGACCGCGACACCGCCGTCACCCTGCGCGCACCGGGCGTCTATGACGCGGAGCTCTCGGCGGGCTGGACCATCCTCCAGGCCGTCAACGGCGGCTACCTGCTGGCCCTGCTCGGCCGTGCGCTGGGTGACGCGCTGCCGCACCCCGACCCGTTCACGGTCTCGGCGCACTATCTGAGCGCGTCGCAGCCGGGCCCCGCGGTGATCCGCACCGAGACCATACGTACCGGGCGCACGCTCTCGACCGGCCAGGCCTCGCTCGTCCAGTACGACGAGGACGGTGCCGAGGTCGAGCGCATCCGCGTCCTCGCGACGTACGGCGATCTCGTCGCGCTGCCCGACGACGTACGCACATCGGCGAAGCCGCCCGCCATGCCGGCGCTTCAGGACTGCCTCGGGCCGTCCGACGGTCCCGCGCCGAGGATTCCCGGCAGTTCGGCGATCACCGAGCGCCTGAACATCAAGCTCGACCCGGCGACCGTCGGCTGGGCCGTGGGCGCGCCCTCGGGCAAGGGGGAGATGCGCGGCTGGTTCTCCCTCGCTGACGGCCGCGACGCCGACCCCTTCTCTCTGCTGCTCACGGTCGACGCGCTGCCGCCGACGTCGTTCGAGCTGGGACTGAAGGGCTGGACCCCGACCGTCGAACTGACCACGCACGTCCGCTGCCGTCCGGCGCCGGGGCCGCTGCGCGTGTCGATCACGACGCGGAATCTGGCGGGCGGTTTCCTGGAGGAGGACGCGGAGGTGTGGGACAGCGCGGACCGCTTGGTGGCGCAGTCGCGGCAGCTGGCGAAGGCGCCGCGGGGCTGACGCAGGCGGGAGCTGGGAACTTCATTCCCTTGCGGTTATATAACCATCAAGGTATGTTGAAGGCATGCCCATACCGTTCGACGTGCTCGCGGAGCCGAGTCGGCGCAGGATCCTCGATCTGCTGCTGGAGCGTCCGCACCTGGTCGGGGAGCTCACCGACCGGCTCGGCCTCAGCCAGCCCGGCACCTCCAAGCACCTGCGGGTGCTGCGGGAAGCGGGTCTGGTGCGGGTCCGGCAGGACGCACAGCGCCGCTGGTACGAGCTGACGCCCGAGCCGCTCGCGGAACTCGACGCCTGGCTCGCGCACTACCGCCACCTGTGGTCCGGTCGCCTCGACGCCCTCGAACGGCATCTCGACGCGATGGAGGACGACTCCTCATGAACCCGCACTCCGACACCCTCACGACGGCGGACGGGCGGACCGCACTGCGGATGGAGCGCCGGCTGGCGCATCCGCCGCAGCGGGTCTGGGACGCGATCACCCAACCCGCCCACCTCGCCCAGTGGTTCCCCTCCGAGGTGACCGTCGACCTGCGGCCCGGCGGGACGATGGGCTTCTTGTTCCCCGGCGACACCGAGCCGGCCATGAACGGCCGGGTCACCGACGCGCAGGAGCCGCACGTCTTCGCCTTCACCTGGGGCGAGGACCATCTGCGCTGGGAGATCACCCCCGAGGGCGAGGGCTCGCTGCTCACCCTCGTCCACACCTTCGGCGACCGCTTCGGCGGGGCGAGCTTCGCGTCCGGCTGGCATCTGTGCATGACCGCGCTGGCGCAGCTCCTGGACGGCGAGAAGGCCGACGTCGCGGGCGACCGCGGCGGCGAACTGCACGAGGCGTACCTCGCACAGTTCGACCTGGGCCGCGGCGTGGTCGAGGACACGGCCGAGGGCCGCCGCGTCCGTATCGAACGCCAACTGGTGCGCCCGGCGGAGAAGGTCTGGGCCGAACTCACCGCAGGCGCAAAGCCGCAGAAGGGCTCGCCGGCGCCGGAGGGCTTCGCCTCCCCGAAGACCCCACCGGGCCCGGTCACCGAACTCCACGCCCCGGACCTGCTCGCCTACGCCTCCCACCCGGACGGCGAGGTCCGCTGGCACCTCACCAAGGGCACGGGTCACGGCCCCCGCCTGATCCTGACCCAATCGGGCCCACGCGACTTCGACGCGGAGGCGGCGCTGTCGGCGTGGCAGACCCGCGTCGACGACCTGGCCTCGCGCCTACTGAAGCCCTAGGTCCTGTCGTTTGGATCAGGCCGGATCAGTGAGCGGGGTCTGGGGCGTGCGATCGCAAGGCGGAGGAGGGAGCCGACGCGGAGCGTCGGCGACTGACGACAACGCGGCGAGCGTGCGTGCCAGGGCACGCGAGCCCGGCAAGATCCGAAAGACACCCCCCAGGGGATGGACCCCCGTCACACCGTCCGCCCCAGCCACGCCGCCAGCCTCCCGTACTCGTCCGCCCCTTCCGGTGCCTCCCGGACCTCTCCGAACGGCACATCACCGCCCCGGCTATCCGCCGGGAGCACCTCGCGGGCGATCGGGAGAATGATCCGGGCCAACTCCTCGTCCAGGGGCAGCGGATGGCCCAGTGCCTTCGACAGGTCCCATGTGTGGGTCAGCGTCTCCATCACATAGCCGCCGACCGCCCCCGCACCCGGCACCGAGCCCCAGGGGACCGTGACCTCTTGGGACAGCTTCGCGCCGTCCGCCCACGCCGACGTGAAGCGGGCGCGTGCCGCCTCGTACGCCGTCGTCCAGGCGTCGTCCGCGACGCCGTCAACCCGGGCCGGCACTGACAGGCCGTCACCGCCCTCGCCGATGAGGGCGATCCGGTGCGTACCGCCGACGACATGGGACAGCAGAGCCCGTACGTCGTACTCCGTACACGGCGTCGGATCGCCCAGTCGCTGCGGCGTCACCAGCTTCAGCAGGCTCGCGAACTGCTCGGCCGCACGCTCGTACAGGGGGCGCGGATCGTTCATGGTGTCCAACTCCTCATCACCGGTCTCGCTGACGAACCGCACTCTCCACGGATAACCTGACATCTCCCGTCAAGTTTTCCGGAGACCCTCACACCCGTGAAATCAGACCGGCTGCTCTCGATCCTTCTGCTCCTCCAGACCCGCGGTCTGGTCCCCGCCGCCGAGCTCGCCGAGCGGCTCGAAGTCTCCGTACGCACCATCTACCGGGACATCGACGCGCTCTCCGCTTCCGGCGTTCCCGTCTACGCCGAGCGCGGCCGCCACGGCGGCATCGCGCTGCTGCCCGGCTTCCGTACCGACGTCACGGGACTGACCGCCGACGAGTCCCGTGCCCTGTTCGTCCTGGCGGCCCAGGGCGCGCACGCGGCACTCGGCCTCGACGAGGCGCTCGGCTCGGCCCTGCGCAAGGTGATGGCCGCGCTGCCCGAACCGCACCGGCCCGCCGCCGAGTTGACGAGCCGGCGGATCCTCGTCGATCCGGCCCGCTGGATGAGGACGCCGCGGCCCGCCGTGGACCTCGACATACTGAACTCCGCCGTCTTCACCGACCGGCGGCTGCGGCTCCGCTACCGCCACAGCGGTGCGACCGAGCCGCGGACGTACACCCTCGATCCGTACGGACTCGTTGTGAAGGCGGGTGTCTGGTACCTGGTCGCCGACCACCGGACCCGGCCCCGGCTGTTCCGCGCGGACCGGGTGGTTGCCGCCAGGCTCACCGACGCGCCTGTGCGGCGCCGCGCGGGCCAGGAGCTGGCAGACGTCTGGGAGGTGCTGCGCCGTCAGGTCGAGGAGCGCCCCGCCGGCGTACGGGTGAGGGCGCGGGTGAAGGCCGACCGCCTGGACCTGTTTCTGCGGATCCAGGCGAGCCAGGTCGCCGCCGAGCCGGTCACCGAGGGGGAGTGGGCGTACGTCGAACTCGCACTCCCGGCCGTCATGGCGGCCCGCGCACTGCTCGCCTTCGGCGAGGGCGTCGAGGTCCTTTCACCGCCCGAGGCCCGCGAGGAGCTGGCCCGCGCCGCTGCCGCGGTCGTCGAGCTGTACGGGCCGGGTGCCGTCAGTCCAGCCAGTGCCGGCGGCCCAGGCTGATCAGCCGCAGCTGACGGCGCGCCACCGAGGCGACGTGCTCCTCGCCCTCCGGCCCGGCCTCCAGGAAGTTGCTGGCCGTGATCACCATGTGGTCCACATACACACTGGCAAGCATCGTCAGATCCGCCTCGCTCCAGCCCGCACCGTCCGACTCCCGGGCGAACGCTGCCGCCACCTCGTCTGCGAACCGCCGCAGTTGCGCGCCGATCGCCTCCCGCACGGGCTGCACACCGCCGTGCCGCTCGCGGGCGATGAAGCGGACATGCCCGGGGGACGTACGCACCAGGCCGGCGATGAGCGCGACGGTCCTGTCGATACGTACATCGTCACCGGTCTCGGCGAGCGCCTCGCCGATCGTGGCGTGCAGGCTGCCGAGCGCCTCCTCGACGAGCGCGACGCCGAGGTCGGCCATGTCCCGGAAGTGGCGGTAGAACGCGGTCGGTGCCACACCCACGGCCCGGGTCACCTCGCGCAGGCCGAGGCTGCTCAGGCTCTGCTCCTCCAGCAGCTGCAGCGCGGCGTCCAGGAGGGCCTGACGGGTCTTCTGTTTCTGGGCCTGGCGGATCCCGATGGTGTGACTCATGCCATTCAGTAAACAACCGTTCTCCAAAGAAGGGAAGTGTAGACTCAGGAGTCAGTGAACAATCGTACTCACAAGTGTTCACCGAAAATTCGAAAGGAAGACGATGATCGCCCTCGTCGCAGCGCTTCTCCTCCTGGGAATCATGCTGGGCGCCGTGGCCCAACTTCCCCTCTCCGTAACCGTCGTGGCCTGCACCGTCATCGGTGTCTGGCTGCTCGTCTTCGCCGTGCGCGAGCGCCGCGCGCGCCACAACTGACCCGGAAGGAGCCGAACCACCATGCAACTCACCGCAACCGCACGCCCGGCATGCATCGAGAGCACCGAGGGGGATGCCGCCGCCCGGGAGACCTCCCAGACCGCCAAGCCTTCCGAGCCCGGCGCCAAGCCCGTGGCCCGGCGGGACGCCGACGGAATGGCCGTCGCCGCCTTCGTCCTCGGTCTCGTCGGCCTGCTCGTCATGAACATCGTGCTCGGCCCGATCGCCGTCGTCCTGGCCGCTCTCGCCCTCTGGCGCGGCACCGCGCGCCGCGGTCGTGCCCTGCTCGGACTCGCCCTCGGCCTGGCCGACCTGGCCGTACTCGCCGTACTGGTCACCGTCAACGGAACCGTCGTCTGGGGCATCGGCGGCTGACACCCGCAGCAGCGGAAGCAGCACCCGCGGCCGGGGAAAAGGGCACCCGCACGCCCGTGCACCCCTGCGCCGCGTCCGCGCCCCCGCCATGCCTCGTAGAATCGGGGCCACCATGGCTTACCTCGACCACGCTGCGACCACTCCGATGCTGCCGGAGGCCGTCGAGGCGCTGACCGCGCAGCTCACCGTCACCGGCAACGCCTCCGCCCTGCACGCCGCCGGCCGCCGGGCCCGGCGCGCGGTCGAGGAGGCCCGCGAGAACCTCGCCGAAGCGCTCGGCGCACGGCCCAGCGAGGTGGTCTTCACCTCGGGCGGCACGGAGGCCGACAACCTCGCCGTCAAGGGCCTGTACTGGCAACGGCGCGACGCCGAACCGGCCAGGACCCGCGTCCTGGCCAGCCCCGTCGAACACCACGCGGTCCTCGACGCCGTCGACTGGCTCGGCGAGCACGAGGGCGCGACCATCGAGTATCTGCCGGTCGACGCGTACGGGCGGGTGCACCCCGAGGCCCTGCGCGAGGCCATCGAGCGCAATCCCGACGATGTCGCGCTCGCCACCGTGATGTGGGCGAACAACGAGATCGGCACCGTCATGCCGGTCACCGAACTCTCCGCCGTGGCAAGGGAGTTCGCCATCCCGCTGCACGCCGACGCGGTCCAGGCCTTCGGTCAGCTCGACATCGACTTCGCCGCGTCGGGCCTCGCCGCCATGACCGTATCCGGACACAAGATCGGCGGCCCGTACGGCATCGGCGCCCTGCTGCTCGGCCGTGAATACACCCCCGTCCCCGTCCTGCACGGCGGCGGCCAGGAGCGCCATGTCCGCTCCGGCACCCTCGACACCCCCGCGATCGCCTCCTTCGCCGTCGCCGGGCGCATCGCCGCCGAACGCCGCGAGGACTTCGCCCGCGAGATCGGCGCCCTGCGCGACGAACTGGTCGACGCCGTGCGTACGGCAGTCCCCGACGCGATCCTCGGCGGCGACCCGGACGACCGCCTCCCGGCCAACGCCCACTTCACCTTCCCCGGCTGCGAGGGCGACTCCCTGCTGCTGCTCCTCGACGCCCAGGGCATCGAATGCTCCACCGGCTCGGCCTGCACGGCGGGCGTCGCGCAGCCCAGCCATGTCCTCCTCGCCACCGGAACCGACCCGGACCTGGCCCGCGGGACGCTCCGCTTCAGCCTCGGCCACACCTCCACCAAGGCCGATGTGAAGGCGGTCGCGGAGGCCATCGGCCCGGCGGTGGAACGGGCCCGTACAGCAGGACTCAGCTAGGGCCTCGGCGGCTTTCGAGGCCTGCGCGGCCTACTCGGCCTTGCGCGCCGTCGGCATCGCCTGGCGTACGAGCGCGAGATAGCGGTTCCAGTCCCAGTGCGGCCCGGGATCGGTGTGGTCCGTCCCCGGCACCTCCACATGCCCGATGATGTGCTCCCGGTCGACGGGTATGTCGTACCGCGTACAGATCCCGGCCGTGAGCTGCGCGGACGCCCGGTACATCGCGTCCGTGAAACCGGACGGGCGGTCCACGAAGCCTTCGTGCTCTATGCCGATGCTGCGTTCGTTGTACGAGCGGTTGCCCGCGTGGAAGGCCACATCCAGCTCGCGGATCATCTGGGCCACATGCCCGTCCTTGCGTACGACATAGTGCGCCGCGGCCCCGTGTCCCGGGTCCTTGAAGACCCTCAGCGCCGTCGGATAGCTGCCCTGGACGACATGGATGACCACCATGTCGATGCGGTAGTCGTCGGGCCGGTCCGCGAGCCGCCAGTTCGCCCGGGACGCAGCAGTCCACTCCGCGCCCGGGTGGTCGAGCTCGCCCTCCTTGCGCGGCTTCGCCATCCCCGGCAGCCGCCACCAGGCACGCCGCAGCTCGTCGTGCGCCAGCACGCCGACGCCCACCACCACGGCCCCGCCGCCGATCAGCACGGCCCGTCGGCTGACGCCCCGCCCCTTGTCCGGCCCCTTGCCCCGCTTGGTGCCGGGCTTCGATTCACTCCCCATGCGTTCCCCAACGCTTACTCGCGAGCTTTCGGTTCCCAGCTCCCCTTACCCTGGTATGGCTATGACTCCTCAGACTCCCCAGCGCCCCCTCCGTGTACTCGCCGCCATGTCGGGCGGCGTGGACTCCGCCGTCGCCGCCGCCCGTGCCGCCGAGGCCGGGCACGACGTCACCGGTGTGCACCTGGCGCTCTCCGCGAACCCGCAGTCCTTCCGTACGGGCGCGCGCGGCTGCTGCACCATCGAGGACTCCCGCGACGCACGCCGCGCCGCGGACGTCATCGGCATCCCCTTCTACGTGTGGGACCTCGCCGAGCGCTTCCGCGAGGACGTGGTCGAGGACTTCATCGCGGAGTACGAGGCCGGCCGCACCCCCAACCCGTGCCTTCGCTGCAACGAGAAGATCAAGTTCGCGGCGCTGCTGGACAAGGCGCTCGCGCTCGGCTTCGACGCCGTGTGCACCGGCCACTACGCCACGGTCGTGACCGGCGAGGAGGGCAGCCGCGAGCTGCACCGCGCCAGCGACATGGCCAAGGACCAGTCGTACGTCCTCGGCGTGCTCGACGAGCGGCAGCTGGCGCACGCGATGTTCCCGCTCGGCGACACCCTCACCACCAAGGGCGAGATCCGGGCCGAGGCGGAGCGCAGGGGCCTCGCGGTCGCCAAGAAGCCCGACAGCCACGACATCTGCTTCATCGCCGACGGCGACACCCAGGGCTTCCTCGCGAACCGCCTCGGCACGGCCGAGGGCGACATCGTCGACGAGTCGGGCGCGAAGCTGGGCACGCACGACGGGGCCTTCGGCTTCACGATCGGCCAGCGCAAGGGTCTGCGCATCGGCCACCCGGCGCCCGACGGCAAGCCGCGCTATGTCCTGGACATCTCCCCGGTGAACAACACGGTGACGGTGGGCCCGGTCGAGGCCCTCGACGTCACGGCTCTCACGGCGATCAAGCCGCGCTGGTGCGGGGTGGCCCCGGCGGGCCCCGGAACGTACACGGCGCAGCTGCGTGCCCATGGCGGCGAGACCTCGGTGAGCGCCGAGCTGGTCGGCGACGAGCTCCAGGTGTCCTTCACCGAGCCGGTGCGGGGCGTCGCACCCGGCCAGGCGATCGTGCTGTACGACGGCACGCGCGTGGTCGGCTCGGCGACGATCGCGACGACCGAGCGGGCGGGCACCGCGTCGGTCGCGTAGCGCCGGACCCAGGCCCTGTCCGGCCTGATCGACCGGACAGGACCTAGACGGCGAAGAACTCCGTCAGGACCGGGGCCAGCACCTGCGGCGCCGCCTCGTGCGTCTGGCCGGTCAGCGTGCGGTGCCGCCCGCGCGGCAGGGCGGAGGACACGGCACGCGCCGCGTCCCGCAGCCAGCCGGGGCTCGCCCCGCCGTCGACGACCATCACGCGCTGGGTGACGGAGTGCAGCACGTCGACGGGCACCTGTCCGTTGCCCATCACCTCGTGGTCGTAGGGGAGGGTGTGCGCCACCGCTTCCTTCTCGGCCCACATCGGGGTCTGCCGCATGCCCTCCACATCCTCCGGCGGTATGCCGGTCTCCTTCAGGAAGAGCGCGAGGGCATCGTCCGGCCGCCCCTGGGCCACCAGCTCACCGAGCTGTGTGCCATAGGCGGCGGGCTCCTCACGGGTCGCCGGATCCGTCGTGAACGGCGGCTCGTACACCGAGAGTTGAGTGATCGGCAGCCCGGCGGCCGCCGCCTTCAGGGCCAGCGCCGCGCCGGAGGAGAGGGCGTGCACGGAGGCAGTGCCGCCCGCCGCGGCGATCACGGCGCCGAGATCCTCGATCTCGCGCTCCACGGCGTAGGGAGCGGTGTCCCCGCTCGCGCCCCGGCCGCGCCGGTCGTAGGTGAACACGCTGAAGGCCGACGCGAGCAGCGCGGCCAGCGGCGCGTCACTCGCCGCGGTGCACAGCGCCCCGCCGACCAGAACCAGCGGCCTGCCCTCGCCCTGCTGCTCGTACGCGATGAGCGTGCCGTCACCCGACTTGACCGTGTTCAGCGTGCTGCCCATGCCGTCCATAAGAACACTGACCTGCGCACGGCGCAGAACTAATCGGCAGGGCGCGAGATTTCTTCGGTCAGTCCTGGACGACCTCGGTGTCGTAGAAGCAGAAATGCCCCTCGATCTGCGCCACTTCGTCCTTGGGGTCGGGATACGCCCACACCACGTCGTCCGCGTCCGGCAGCGACCAGTAGGAGGCCGTTCCCTTGAACGGGCAGTAGGTGTGCGTCTCCGAGGGCTTCAGCAGGTCGGTTCGTACGTCCTCGGCGGGGAGGTAGTAGCGCACGGGGCAGCCCGTCTCACGCAGGACGAGCGGGCGACGGCTCTCCGCGATGATCTCGTCGCCGCGTGCCACGCGTACATGAACAGTGCTCTGCTCGATCGTGATCGTGTGTCCTTCAGCCATACCGAGCACAGCGTCGGCCGGGCCCGACTTCTTCCCCCGTACCGTGATCCCATGGATATCTGCGTCTTCCTCTCCGCCGCCGACCTCGACGAGCGCTACACCCGCCCGGCCCGCGAGTTCGCCGAGCTCGTCGGCAAGGGCGGCCACACCCTGGTGTGGGGCGGTTCCGAGAGCGGGCTGATGAAGGTCGTCGCGGACGGCGTCCAGCAGGCGGGCGGGCGCCTTGTCGGTGTCTCGGTCGACTTCCTGGCGGCGAAGGCCCGTACGAACGCGGACGAGATGGTGATCGCCAAGGACCTCGCAGAGCGGAAGGCGCTGCTCCTCGACAGGGCCGATGCGATTGTGATCATGGTCGGCGGTACGGGAACGCTGGACGAGGCCACCGAGATCCTTGAGCTGAAGAAGCACGGCAAGCACACCAAGCCGGTCGTCCTGTTGAACACCGCGGGCTTCTACGACGGTCTGAAGCTGCAGTTCCAGCGGATGGAGGACGAGGGCTTTCTGCCGCTCCCGCTGACTGACCTGGTCTTCTTCGCCGAGGACGCCGTCTCGGCCCTCGCCTACCTGGAGCTGTGACATCAGCGGCTGCCGCCGCGGGCTCCAGGCTGCAGTAATGCGAGCATGTCCCGTATGGCTACACATCTGATCACCGGGGCAGGCTCCGGCATCGGCGCGGCCGTCGCGCGCCGCCTGCACGGGCGCGGCGACGAGCTGATCCTGCTGGCACGCGACGCGGGCCGCGCCAAGGAACTCGCCTCCCAGTACGAGGGCGCCCGTACGCTCGTCGCCGACCTTGCAGACCCCGACCGCATCTCCAGGTCGCTCGGCATGCAGCCGATGCCGGACCGGCTGGACTCCCTGCTGCACATCGCGGGCATCGTCGACCTCGGTCCGATCGCGGAACTGCGCCCCACGACCTGGCACCAGCAGCTCAACGCCAATCTGATCTCTCCGGCCGAGCTGACCCGGCTCTTCCTGCCGCAACTGCGGGCCGCCAAGGGCCATGTGCTCTTCGTCAACTCCGGCGCGGGCCTCAACGCCCATGCGGAATGGGGTGCTTACGCCGCCTCCAAGCACGGCCTCAAGGCGCTCGCCGACTCGCTGCGCCACGAGGAGCACGGCAACGGCGTCCGCGTCACCTCGGTCTATCCGGGCCGCACCGCCAGCCCGATGCAGGCCAAGGTGCACTCCCAGGAGGGCAAGGAGTACGACGCGTCCCGCTGGATCGACCCGGAGTCCGTCGCGACGACGATCCTCACGGCGATCGACCTGCCGCGCGACGCGGAGATCAACGACCTGACGGTGCGACCCGGGCGATGAACGCATTCCCATGGGGCCCCGCGACCGGGGTCGGATCCATGCCCGGCGGTGACGCACGCGAGGCCGCTAAGACCGTCGCCGGTTCCTTCGAGGACTTCCCGCATCTGCCCGAGCTGCCCGCCCGCGGGCCCGGTGCGGACATGATCGGGCGGACCATCGGGCTGCTCGTCGAGATGTACGCGCATGTCGAGCCCAGCGGCTGGCGGATCAGCGACCGGCCGGGGCGCGACACCAGGCGGGCCCGCTCGTGGCTCGGCGAGGACCTTGACGCGCTCGAGGAGTTCATCCAGGGCTACGAGGGGCCGCTCAAGGTCCAGGCGGTGGGGCCGTGGACGCTCGCCGCCGCACTGGAGCTGCGGAGCGGCGAGGCGGCGATCGGCGATCCGGGCGCCGTCCGGGACCTGGCGGGCTCGCTCGCCGAGGGGCTGCGCTCGCATCTGGCGGACGTACGCCGCCGGGTGCCCGGCGCCCAGGTGCTGCTCCAGCTCGACGAGCCGTCGCTCACCGCCGTACTGCGAGGACAGATCAGGACCGCCAGCGGGTATCGCACTCACAGGGCGGTGGACCGTCAGGTCGTCGAGGGCATGCTGCGGGATGTGATCGGGGTGAGCGAGGAGCCCGTCACCGTCCACTCCTGCGCGCCGGACGTGCCGTTCGCGCTGCTGCGCCGGGCCGGGGTCGCGGGCGTCTCGTTCGACTTCGGTCTGCTCACCGAACGTGACGAGGAACAGATCGGTGAGGCGGTCGAAGACGGTACGAAGCTGTTTGCGGGCGTCGTGCCGTCCACTGACGCTCCATTGTCAGACCCTGCCGGTAGCGTCATGGGTGTCAGGACGTTGTGGCGCAGGCTGGGGCTGAATCCGGGGACTCTCACGGAGTCCGTGGTGATCACCCCGTCGTGCGGGCTCGCGGGCGCCTCACCGGCGTACGCACGCGCGGCGCTCGCCCACTGCGTCCGGGCCGCGAGATCACTCGCGGACAACCCTGAGTAACGGGTGCTTGGGAAACGGGAGGACGAAACGGTGGCTGGCGAACAGCAGGGATCGGTGCCCGCCGAGGCACGCGAGAAGCATGCCCGGCTGGCCGAGGAGGTCGAGGGGCACCGCTTCCGGTATTACGTGAAGGACAGCCCGGTCATCAGCGACGGCGAGTTCGACAAGCTGCTGCGCGAGCTGGAGGCGCTGGAGGAGCAGTACCCCGAGCTGCGCACGCCCGACTCGCCGACCCAGAAGGTCGCGGGGCAGTACGAGACGGAGCTGGCGAAGGTCGAGCACCGCGAGCGGATGCTCTCCCTGGACAACGCCTTCGACGACGAGGAACTGGCCGCCTGGGCCGAGCGCGTCGCGCGTGACGTCGGCTCGTCGGACTACCACTTCCTGTGCGAGCTCAAGGTGGACGGCCTCGCCGTGAACCTGACGTACGAGAAGGGCCGGCTGACCCGCGCGGCGACCCGTGGCGACGGCCGCGTCGGCGAGGACATCACCCCCAACGTCCGTACGATCTCGGACATTCCGGACCGGTTGAAGGGTGACCGCATCCCCGATCTCGTGGAGATCCGCGGCGAGGTCTTCTTCCCGATGGACAAGTTCCAGGAGCTCAACGCCCGCCGCGTGGAGGCCGGGGAGCAGCCGTATGCCAACCCGCGCAACTCCGCGTCCGGTTCGCTGCGCCAGAAGGACCCGAAGGTCACCGCGACCCTCCCGCTGCACATGGTGGTGCACGGCATCGGCGCGCGTGAGGGCTTCGACATCGACCGCCAGTCGCAGGCGTACGACCTGCTGCGCGAGTGGGGCCTGCCCACCGCCAAGCACTACAAGGTCGTGGACTCGCTCGAGGGTGTAAGAGAGTTCATCGCCTACTACGGCGAGAACCGCCACTCCATGGAGCACGAGATCGACGGCGTCGTCGTCAAGGTCGACGAGATCCCGCTCCAGGGGCGGCTCGGCTCCACCTCGCGGGCGCCGCGCTGGGCCATTGCGTGGAAGTACGCCCCGGAGGAGGTCAACACCAAGCTGGTCAACATCCGGGTCGGCGTCGGCCGCACCGGCCGCGTCACGCCGTACGCCCAGGTGGAGCCGGTCACGGTCGCGGGCTCCGAGGTCGAATTCGCCACCCTGCACAACCAGGACGTGGTCAAGGCCAAGGGTGTGCTGATCGGCGACACGGTGGTGCTGCGCAAGGCGGGCGACGTCATTCCGGAGATCCTCGGCCCGGTCGTGGATCTGCGGGACGGCAGCGAGCGGGAGTTCGTGATGCCCTCCGAATGCCCCGAGTGCGGGACCGCGCTGCGCCCCATGAAGGAGGGCGACGTCGATCTGCGCTGCCCCAACGCCCGCTCCTGCCCGGCCCAGTTGCGTGAACGTCTCTTCTATCTCGCCGGCCGCAAGTCGCTGGACATCGAGAACTTCGGCTACGTGGCGGCGGCCGCGCTCACCAAGCCGCTGGAGCCGCCCACACCGCCGCTGACCGACGAGGGCGATCTCTTCGACCTCACCATCGAGCAGCTGCTGCCCATCAGGGCGTACGTCCTGGACCAGGACAGCGGACTGCCCAAGCGCGATCCCAAGACCGGCAACGAGAAGGTCGTCAGGGTCTTCGCCAATCAGCAGGGCGAGCCGAAGAAGAACGCGCTGGCGATGCTGGAGAACATCCAGGCGGCCAAGCAGCGCCCGCTGG
The DNA here is from genome assembly GCF_040606445.1 of Streptomyces sp. NPDC005408. Classification (NCBI taxonomy): domain Bacteria; kingdom Bacillati; phylum Actinomycetota; class Actinomycetes; order Kitasatosporales; family Streptomycetaceae; genus Streptomyces; species Streptomyces sp. NPDC005408. The sequence goes on from NZ_JBEXEX010000015.1 coordinate 87,509, forward strand.
CCCGGATCATCACGGGTCTGTCGATCCGTCATGTCGGCCCGGTCGCGGCCGAGGCGCTGGCCCGGGAGTTCCGGTCGATCGAGCGGATCGAGCAGGCCAGTGAGGAGGAGCTGGCGGCGGTCGACGGGGTGGGCGCGACCATCGCGGCCTCGCTCAAGCAGTGGTTCGAAGAGGACTGGCACCGCGAGATTCTGCGCAAGTGGCGGGCGGCGGGCGTCCGCATGGAGGAAGAGGGCGCAGGCGAGGACGAGGGGCCGCGGCCGCTGGAAGGACTGACCGTCGTTGTCACCGGCACCCTGGCCAACTACACCAGGGATGGCGCAAAAGAAGCCCTCCAGAGCCTCGGCGCGAAAGTGGCCGGTTCTGTTTCGAAGAAAACGAGCTTCGTGGTCGTGGGTGACAGCCCGGGTTCCAAGTACGACAAGGCCATGCAGCTGAAGGTGCCGGTTCTGGACGAGGAGGGCTTCGCCGTACTGCTCGAACAGGGCCCGGACGCGGCTCGTGAGGCTGCTGTGCCGGCAGAGGCGTAACGGAGGGGGCGTGCGCGGGGCTTGGGAGGGGCTCGTCCGGGGTCCCAGAGGGGGCGCACGGGGCGGGAATCGGACGCACGATTCCGCCTCTGAACGACCGGTACAGGTCACCCGTTCAGCGCATACCAGATGGATAAGGGTGGCCGGGTCGCATTCGGGCAAGAGCTGTAGAGCGCTGCCCGTCCGAGCCTCCTGCGGCCTACTGTTGAGATGTGCGCCTGTCGTGCACGGCTGCGTGGTGGGATTTCAGTCGTGGTGGCATGACAACGGGAGCCATCGCGAGGCATCGGCACCGCCGGCTGTGAGAGGGACGGGAATGAAACCGACCGAGAGCGCCGCCCCGGTCTCACGGCCGCGTGGATTCGCGGCCCTTGCGGGCATGACACCGGGACTGCCTGTCGCCGCCGTCGTGTGCGCCGCCACCCTGCTCGCCATCGGAATCGTCAGCACCGTACGGGACGGGCAGGCGCTCTTCCCCAGTTCCACGGTGGGCTGGTCGCTCGCCGTCCTCACCGGGATCATCGTCGGCCATCTCGTCGCGCTCGGCCGCGACCGCTGGTGGGGCGGCACCGGCTCCGGCGCCGCCCTCACCCTCGCCGTCCTGCTCCTGTTCGGCTGGGTGCCGGCCGGACTGGTCAGCCTCGCCGTCGTCGCCCTGGTCGGCGCAGCCCGCAGAAACCGCTGGCGCCAGGGCCTGTTGCACGGCTCCGTGGACATTCTCGGGATCGGCGCGGCCGCTCTCGTCCTTGAGCTCTTCGGGGTGGAGCCGAGCGTCGCGGCGCCCTGGGTGCCACTCGACTGGGGTACCGAGGCCGCTCCGGAAGTGGTCCTGGCGGCCACCGCGTATCTCGCGGTCACCCGGCTGCCGCTGTGGTACGTCATGGCGCCCCAGGGCGGCGGCCTGCCCACCGTCGCCCGTACGGCCCTGCTCAGACAGGGTCTTGTCGCGGTCGCGCTGCTCGGCATAGCCCCGCTGATCTGCGTTGTCGCAGCCGCCCTGCCGGTGCTGCTGCCGCTGTTCGCCGTACCGCTGATCGCCCTCGACTCCACGCTGTGGATAGCCCGGGCCAGGGCGGAGGAGCAACTGCGCGACCCGCTGACCGGGCTGCCGAACCGTCAGTGGCTCCTTGAGCGGACCTGGTCCGCCCTCGCGGACGCCGAGGGCAGCGGTGCCCGTTCCGCTCTCGTACTGATCGATCTCGACCGCTTCCGTTCCGTCAATGACACACTCGGCCATCTCGCGGGGGACCGGCTGCTGCTCCAGATAGCCGACCGCCTCAGGCTCGCCCTGCCCAGAGGCGCCGAGGCGGCCCGGCTCGGCGGCGACGAGTTCGCCGTACTGCTCCCGACCGCCGACTCCACCACCAGCGCCCAGCGCGTCGCCCGCCATCTGGTCGCCGAGCTGTCGTCACCCCTCGATCTGGACGGGCTCACCCTCGTCCTGGAGGCGAGCGCGGGCGTCGCCGTCTTCCCCGAGCACGCACTGGACGCCGAAGGGCTGCTGCGGCGGGCGGACGTGGCGATGTACCAGGCGAAGCGGGACCGCACGGGTGTCGAGGTGTACGAGTCCAAGCGGGACAGCAACACCCCCGACCGGCTCGGCCTGCTGGGCGATCTGCGCCGGGCGCTGGACGCCGGCGACGTGGAGCTGCACTACCAGCCCAAGGTCCGCTTCGACGGCCATGTCGCGGGGCTGGAGGCGCTGGTCCGCTGGGTCCACCCGGAGCGCGGCCGGGTCCCTCCGGACGAGTTCATCGCGATCGCCGAGTCCTCGGGCCTGATGCCGCACCTGACGGAGTACGTGCTGGACACGGCCCTCGCCCAGGTCGCCAAATGGCGCGCCCAGGGGCTGAACGTGCCGGTGGCCGTCAATGTCTCCCCCCGCGACGTCCACACCCCCGGCTTCGCCGGATCCGTCGCCGCCCGCCTCGCCCGCCACGGGGTCCCGGCGGGCTCCCTCCAGCTGGAGATAACCGAGCACGTCCTCCTCGAGGACCCGCAGCGCGCCGCCGACACCCTCGCCGGGCTGACAGACCACGGCGTGAAGATGTCCCTCGACGACTTCGGCACCGGCTACTCCTCCCTCGTACATCTGCGCAAACTCCCCGTCAGTGAGCTCAAGATCGACCGCTCCTTCGTGGCCCGGCTCGCCGTCGACACCGAAGACGCCGAGATCGTCCGCTGCACCGTCGACCTGGCCCACTCGCTGGGCCTGCTGGTCGTGGCCGAGGGTGTCGAGGACGACGAGACCTGGGAGCGGCTGCGGGACCTGGGCTGCGATGCCGTCCAGGGCTGGCTGGTCGCGGCCGCGATGCCGCCGCAGGAGACCACCGCCTGGCTGCGGGCCCGCGGCGAGCGCGGCTGGCACCGCGCGGCCGAGCTGCCCGCCGCCGCCTCGGACGCCGACGAGCCGTCCGGCCAGGTCGTTCCCTGATTCGGCGGGGTCCCGGGCAGCACCGAAGTGAGGCCGTGGAGGTCCCGGCCGCATAACCGTTTCGTGGGCAGCGGCCCGTGCCCCATAGGATTGGGCTCAAAACCACACACTCACCCCTGAGGATCGCTGCATGCCTGGCATTACGCGCGAGGAGGTCGCCCACCTCGCCCGGCTGGCGCGTCTGGAGCTGAAGGACGAAGAGCTCGACCACTTCGCCGGACAGCTCGACGACATCATCGGCGCGGTCGCCCGCGTTTCCGAGGTCGCCGACCAAGACGTACCCCCGACCTCCCACCCGCTGCCGCTGACCAATGTCATGCGCGCGGACGAGGTTCGTCCGTCGCTCACCCCCGAGCAGGCGCTCTCCGGCGCCCCGGCCCAGGAGCAGCAGCGTTTCAAGGTGCCGCAGATCCTGGGGGAGGACTAATCACGATGACGGAGAGCAACGTCAACATCATCAGGCTGACGGCCGCCGAGGTCGCCGCGAAGATCGCTTCCGGCGAGTTCACGGCCGTCGAGGTCACCGAGGCGCACCTGGCCCGGATCGACGCCGTCGACGAGAAGGTGCACGCCTTCCTGCACGTCGACCGTGAGGGCGCGCTCGCGCAGGCCCGCGCTGTCGACGCCAAGCGTGCGGCCGGCGAGAAGCTCGGCCCGCTGGCCGGTGTGCCGCTCGCGCTGAAGGACATCTTCACCACCGAGGGCATCCCGACCACGGTCGGCTCCAAGATCCTCGAGGGGTGGATCCCGCCGTACGACGCGACGGTGACCAAGCGGCTCAAGGCCGCGGACGTCGTCATCCTCGGCAAGACCAACATGGACGAGTTCGCCATGGGGTCATCGACCGAGAACAGCGCGTACGGTCCCACAGGCAACCCGTGGGACCTGACCCGTATCCCCGGCGGCTCCGGCGGCGGCTCGTCCGCCGCCCTCGCCTCGTACGAGGCCCCGCTCGCCATCGGCACGGACACCGGCGGCTCGATCCGCCAGCCCGCGGCCGTCACCGGCACGGTCGGCGTCAAGCCCACCTACGGCGGCGTCTCCCGCTACGGCATGGTCGCCTTCTCCTCCTCCCTCGACCAGGGCGGCCCCTGCGCCCGTACGGTCCTGGACGCGGCGCTGCTGCACGAGGTCATCGCCGGTCACGACCCGCTCGACTCGACGTCCATCGACGCCCCGGTCCCGCCGGTCGTCGAGGCCGCCCGCAACGGCAGCGTCGATGGCATGCGCGTCGGCGTCGTCAAGCAGTTCCGCGGCGAGGGCTACCAGGCCGGTGTCGTCCAGCGCTTCGACGAGTCCGTCGAGCTGCTGCGCGGACTGGGGGCCGAGATCGTCGAGCTGGACTGTCCGTCCTTCGACCTGGCGCTCTCCGCGTACTACCTGATCGCGCCGTCCGAGTGCTCCTCGAACCTGGCACGCTTCGACGCCATGCGCTACGGCCTGCGGGTCGGCGACGACGGCACGAAGTCCGCCGAGGAGGTCACCGCGCTCACCCGTGAGGCGGGCTTCGGCGACGAGGTCAAGCGCCGGATCATGCTCGGTACGTACGCGCTCAGCTCCGGCTACTACGACGCGTACTACGGCTCCGCGCAGAAGGTGCGCACGCTCATCACCCGGGACTTCGAGAAGTCCTTCGAGCAGGTCGACGTGATCGTCTCGCCGACCACGCCGACCACCGCCTTCCCGATCGGCGAGCGCGCCGACGACCCGATGGCGATGTATCTCGCGGACCTGTGCACCATCCCGACCAACCTTGCAGGCAACGCCGCGATGTCGCTGCCCTGCGGCCTCGCGCCGGAGGACGGCCTGCCGGTCGGACTGCAGATCATCGCCCCCGCCATGAAGGACGACCGGCTGTACAAGGTCGGCGCGGCCGTCGAGGCGGCCTTCGTGGAAAAGTGGGGACACCCGCTGCTCGAGGAGGCTCCGTCGCTGTGAGTGCCATGACGAAGAAGGCGAAGAACTTCAAGAAGTCCAAGTCCGGTGTGTATCTGTCGCTCGGCACCACCGCCTTCGGTGCCATCAGCGTCGCCAAGCAGGCCAAGATGGCCCGCAAGGACAACGACGTGCTGCGGCTGATCGACGCCGGCATCTCCGCCGCGGCCATCGTCACCGGCCTGGCCATCCTCTACCGGGAGCTCAAGCGCCTCGGTGACGACGACGTCCTGCTGGGCTGAGAAGGAAGTTTCACCGTGACCGTCACTGAACTGGTGTCGTACGAGGACGCCCTCGCCGCCTACGACCCCGTCATGGGCCTCGAGGTCCACGTCGAACTCGGCACCAAGACCAAGATGTTCTGCGGCTGCTCGACCGAGCTGGGCGCCGAGCCCAACTCGCAGACCTGCCCGACCTGTCTCGGCATGCCCGGCTCGCTCCCGGTCGTCAACGCGATCGGCGTCGAGTCGGCCATCAAGATCGGCCTCGCGCTGAACTGCGAGATCGCCGAGTGGTGCCGCTTCGCCCGGAAGAACTACTTCTATCCGGACATGCCGAAGAACTTCCAGACCTCGCAGTACGACGAGCCGATCGCCTTCAACGGCTATCTGGACGTCCAGCTGGAGGACGGCGAGGTCTTCCGCGTGCAGATCGAGCGCGCCCACATGGAGGAGGACACCGGCAAGTCGCTGCACGTCGGCGGCGCCACCGGCCGTATCCACGGCGCGTCCCACTCGCTGCTGGACTACAACCGCGCCGGCATCCCGCTGATCGAGATCGTCACCAAGCCGATCGAGGGCGCGGGGGAGCGTGCGCCGGAGGTCGCCAAGGCGTACGTCGCTGAGCTGCGTGAGCTCATCAAGGCGCTCGGTGTCTCCGAGGCCCGCATGGAGCAGGGCCAGATGCGATGCGACGTGAACCTCTCGCTGCGCCCGCACGGCGTCGAGAAGTTCGGCACGCGCTCCGAGACGAAGAACGTCAACTCGCTTCGCAGCGTGGAGCGTTCTGCCCGCTTCGAGATTCAGCGTCATGCGGCTGTGCTGTCGTCCGGCGGCACGATCATCCAGGAGACCCGCCACTTCCACGAGGAGGACGGCTCCACTACGTCCGGCCGGGTCAAGGAAGAGGCCGAGGACTACCGGTACTTCCCGGAGCCCGACCTGGTCCCTGTCGCGCCTGCGCGCGAGTGGGTCGAGGAGCTCCGTTCCTCGCTTCCCGAACTCCCGCGGGTGCGCCGGAACCGGCTCCGCGAGGAGTGGGGCGTCTCCGAGCACGACATGCAGTCGATCCTCAACGCGGGCGCGGTCGACCTGATCGTCGCCACGATCGACGCGGGCGCCGACGCGGCATCCGCGCGCAAGTGGTGGATGGGCGAGCTGGCTCGCCGCTCCAACGAGGACGGTGTCGAGCTGTCCTCGCTGCCCATCACGCCGGAGCAGGTCGCACGGGTCGCGCAGCTCGTTGCCGCCGGTGAGCTCAACGACAAGCTGGCCCGCCAGGTCATCGAGGGCGTACTCGCGGGCGAGGGCGGCCCGGACGACGTCGTCGAGAAGCGCGGCCTCAAGGTCGTCTCGGACGAGGGCGCGCTCGGCGCGGCGGTCGACGAGGCGATCGCGGGCAACGCGGCGATCGCCGACAAGATCCGCGGAGGCAAGGTCGCGGCGGTCGGCGCCCTGGTGGGAGCGGTCATGAAGACGACCCGCGGCCAGGCCGACGCGGCACGTGTCAAGGAACTGATCCTGCAGAAGCTCGGCGTCGAGGCCTGACCTCGCACATCGCGCAGCGGCAGACCCAGGGGCGGCTCACACCGGACGGTGCGGGCCGCCCCTGGCGTGTGCGCGGTGCGGGCGCCGGACCTCCGGGGCGGCCACGTGCACGGCGTCGACCGCCGGCGGCGTCGCACACCCACCCGCACGCCGCCTCAGTGGCGTATGCCCAGGCCCGGCAGCCACAGTTCGCCGCGGTCCTTGCAACTGACGTCCCGCGCGCGCAGTTCCTCCGGTTCCTTTGTGCCCCGGGCCCGCAGTTCCGTCACCGCCAGGCGGGCCACCGCTGCCACCTCCGGCCGTTCCGGCTCCAGGAAGTCCGTCTGCCACCAGCCGCGGTCGCGGGACTGCCAGCCGCGTGAGCGCATCAGCTGCGCCCGCTCCGGGCTGTCCTCGCCGTCCCGGTCGTCGACCGAGACGTGCAGCCCGTCCTCAAGCGCGTACGAGATCTGCAGCTGGCGGCCGCGGTCCGCCCCGCTGGTCACGCTGAAGCTCGCCCAGTCGTCCCCGACCTGCACCGAAAGCTGCTCGACCCAGGCCGTGAGCAGCAACTCCAGTGCGCTCTGGAACTGTTCGAGGCTGGATGCCATCCGCCCGCCGGGCCGCTCGATGGGGCGAACGCCCGGACCGCTGCGGTCCAGCTGCCAGACGTACGGCAGGAAGGCGAAGTCGTGCGGCTCGTCGGCCGACCAGGCGCCGCCCCATTCGAAGGTCCGCCGCTCGTCGTTCTCCAAGGTGTCCGTGTCGTGGACCGACAGCTGCGCGCGGTGGCGGGTGCCCGCGAGCAGCACCACCCTTCTGCCGTCCCGCCAGCGGATGTTGGGGCCTTCCGCCGAGCCGCCGTAGAGCGTGGGCTCCCCGATCCGGGCCACTATCGCGGCGTACACCTCCCGGAAGGCCTCCCGCCGGTCGCGCAGCGAGGCCCCCGGGTCGTAGGCCAGCACCGGAACCGGGGCGCGGCCGAAGTACGGATCGGGTGTGTCATGGAGGGTGAGGGCGAACTCCGCGGCGTCGCCCGGCCAAAGGATCGGCTGGTTGGTCCCCGTGTTTTCCATGTCACCCATCGTGCCAGCCGCGACTGACAACGTTGGCCGCACGCATGGTGATTTACGGTCCCGGAACGGCCCTGGTACGGGTAACGGCCGGTAACGCCCAGCGGTCGGCCGCCGTCACCAGTTGGCGGGCTCGGCGAGGGCGTAGGAGGACGCGATCCGGGCATGGTCGTGGAAGACCGAGAGCACCCTGGGCCCGGTGGGCCGGCTCTCGCGCCAGCCGGTGCAGTAGATCCCCGACGACCACCGGATCGAGTTCGACGTCTTCGGCAGGACCTTGACGCCCGTCCTGCTCACCTTCTTCGTGCCGTTGACCCAGATCTCGATCGCGCCGTTCGTCTCCGAGAACTTCAGCCGGGTGACGATACGGATCCAGGTGCCGCGCAGGCTCGTGATCTTGCCGATCGTCCCGCTGAAGCCGCCCGAACCTCCGTACCTCAGCTCGTCGTTCTGGATGAACATGAGCTCCCAGGGGCCGGAGGGATTCTCCGGCGACCACTGCTGGAACGTCACGTTCTGGTTGTGGAACTGCCAGTTGGGCGCGACGTAGACCGCCTGGCCGTAATAGCGGTCCTGGCCGACGACCTGTGTGCCGGACTGGACCGTCTCGGAGTGGTAGCCGCCGCCTTCGTCGAGGTAGGTCTGCTTCGCCTCGATCGCGGACCCGCCCTTGTAGACGGGGCTGCCGACGTTCCGTAGAACGCCTTTCTTCTGGGGCTTCTGCGGGTAGTTGGCCCAGCCTTCGACCGTGCCGGTGTCCTGGAAGAACACACCGGCCGGCAGGGCGCGAGCCGCGGATGTGCCGGACGCCGTCGCATGGACGGGCTCGGCGACCGCGAGCCCGCCCACCAGTGCGGCCGTCGCAGCCGCGGCGCACAGCGCCTTGATGCGTGTCCTCAACATGCGATCACTCCTTCATCCGCGCCAGGCTTGGTCTAGACCTAGCGGCAACGTAGCGAGGGGTGACTGTCATGTCCAGGCCAGAAATCGGCCGCGGCCCGGGACCGCGCGGCTTGGACTCTTCTCACGGATTCTTGGACGTTCACCGATGCGCCGTCCCTGGGACTTCCTCATGTCATCCGCCCTCACTACGTTCCGGGCGGTAACAGCGGAATCGGGAGGATCATTTGACCACGGACATGTCACGGCGGCGTCTGCTCGCACTCGGGGGAGGCGCACTCGGCGCCGCGGCGGCCGGGTCGCTGCTGCCCCCGTCCCTCCAGGCCGCGCTCGCCGCCGAGCCCGCGCCGGGCGGACTGCACGCCGTCAAGCACGTCGTGATCCTCATGCAGGAGAACCGGTCCTTCGACCACTACTTCGGCACCCTGCGCGGTGTGCGCGGCTTCGGTGACCGCAACGCCGTCGAACTCCCCTCCGGCAGGCCCGTCTTCGAGCAGCCAGGACCGCTCGGCAGCACTGTGCTGCCCTTCCCCGTCCGGGGAGCCGCCGAGACGCAGAAGAAGGACCTCCAGTACATCGGCGCCCTGGACCACTCCTGGAGCGGCGGAGCCAAGGCCTGGGCCGGCGGCTGGATGAACAACTGGGTGTCCGCCAAGTCGGCCGCCACCATGGCGTACTACGACCGCCGGGACATTCCGCTGCACTACGAGCTCGCGGACACCTTCACCATCTGCGACGCGTATCACTCCTCGATCCATACGTCGACGAGCCCGAACCGCAACCACCTGTGGAGCGGGAAGACCGGCTTCGAGGCGAACGGCAAGCGGGCCGTCGGCAACGACGCCTACGACGAGGGCACCCATCCCGGCTACGACTGGGGCACCTACGCGGAGCGGCTGGAGAAGGCCGGGCGGAGCTGGAAGACGTACACCGAGTGGGAGAACTTCACCGACAACCAGATCGAGTTCTTCACCACCTTCAAGGCGATCGCCCGCAAGGCGCTGGCCAGGACCGGCGGCCACACGTTCATGGAGTCGTTCTACGCGGCCGTCCGTGACACCCAGGACACCACCGAGCGCGACCGCCTGCTCGGCCTGCTCGAGGAAGGGGTCGCCGGGCTCACCACGGCCGAGCGAAGCCTGTTCGAGCGCGGGCTGCGGCGTGTGCCCACCGGCACGCTCGCCGCGGAGTTCGCCAAGGACGTTGCGGCGGGGACGCTGCCCGCGGTCTCCTACCTGGTTCCCTCCGCGATCGACTCCGAGCATCCGAGCGTCTCCTCGCCCATCCACAGTGCGACGATCGTCTACAAGGTGCTCGACGCCCTCGGCTCGCACCCCGACGTCTGGCGGCACACCGTCGTCCTGATCAACTACGACGAGAACGACGGCTTCTTCGACCATGTCCCGCCGCCGGTCGCGCCGCCCGAGGTCACCGACGAGCAGTGGGACGGCAAGCCCACCGGGCTCGGCGCCCGCGTGCCGATGCTGGTCGTCTCGCCCTGGTCGGTCGGCGGCCATGTCTGCTCCGAGGTCTTCGACCACACCTCCGTGATCAGGCTCCTGGAGAAGTGGACCGGCATCGAGGAGCCCAATATCAGCCCCTGGCGGCGCGCCGTCACCGGCGATCTGACCTCTGCCTTCGACTTCCGGCGTGGCCGGCCGCAGCCCGATGTGGACCAGCCGGGTGCGATCCCGCCGTTCACCGGGCGCTGGCGGCCCCTGCCGCCGCTGGTGCAGCACATGCCCGTACAGGAGGAGGGGACCAGGCCCGCGCGGCCGCTGCCGTACCAGGCCGACGCGCACGGCAAGGTCACGGGCGGCGGCAAGGTCTTCACGGTCGCCCTCAGCAACAGCGGCCGGTCGAGCGCGCACTTCGCGCTCTATCCGTATGCCGGTGAGTTCCCCCTGCCGCAGCACAAGGACGTAAGGGGCAGGGCGCAGTGGTCGGTACCCCTTACCCAGGACGCCTACCGCTTCACGATCACCGGGCCGAACGGTTTCCGCCGTGAGTTCGCGGGCAGCGTGGGTGGCGGAGCCGCGGTCTCCTCGGCCGTCGACCACCGCGACCGCGATCTCCACCTCACCCTGCGCAACGGGAGCAGCAAGCCGGTCACCTTCACGATCCGGCCGCTCGCCTACGTCGACGAGGCCGACCTCGAGGACTGGACCCGGACCGTCACGGTGAAGCCGGGCCGCAGCCGCAGCGTCGTCCACTCGGCCGCCGATGCGCACGGCTGGTACGACATCGAGGTGACCGCTGACCGCGAAGCCGGCTTCCGTCGCCGTTTGATGGGTCACATAGAGAACGGGCGAGCGAGCGTCTCAGGCTGACGGAAGATCTACGAGACCGCAGGTGAACGGGGGTCCGGGAGCTGAATCCGGGCCCCCGTTCACTGCTGTGAGGAAGGCCACGAAAGGGGCAAAGGATCACGTTCTGCTGCGAGAGTGTCCCTTCGTAGGTTTCGTAGGTCATGAGTTCTTTGCGGGCTGTTCCCGATCAAAGATCCACGAACCACCCAGGGAGCAAGTCCGTTGGCAGCAATCGCCCGGTGGTGCGTCACGCACCGACTCGTAGCCGTCGCTCTCTGGCTTCTCGCTTTCGTCGGCATCGCAGCCGCCGCGGGCGTCGCGGGCACCGCCTACTCCAACGACTACGAAGTCCCGGGCACCGAGTCCGGCCGTGCCACCGCCCTCCTGCAGGAAGGCTTCCACGGCCAGGGCGGCGACAGCGACACCATCGTCTGGCACACGGACACCGGCAGCGTCCGCGCCGAAGGCGTCCGGCAGCCCGTCTCCCAGATGCTCGACAAGGTCGCCAAGCTCGACGGGGTCGCCTCCGTCACCAGCCCGTACGGCAACGAAGGCATCGGCCAGACCAGCGGGGACGGGCACACCGCCTACGCCACCGTCACCTTCGACCAGCAGGCCGACACCATCCCCAAGGCGCAGGCCGAGGCGGTCGTCGCCACCGCGAAGGCCGCCGAGACCGATGTGCTCCAGGTCGAGCTGGGGGGCAGCGCCATAGCGCTGAGCGAGGGGTCGAGTGGGCATGTGGCCGAGATCGTCGGCGTGGTCGTCGCCGCCGTCGTCCTCTTCCTCGCCTTCGGCTCGCTCGCCGCCAGCCTGCTCCCCATCGCCACCGCGCTGGTCTCCGTCGGCACCGCCTTTGCGGGCATCGTGCTGCTCGGACACGTGATGACCGTCGCCGACTTCGCGCCGATGCTCGGCATGCTGATCGGGCTCGGCGTCGGCATCGACTACGCGCTGTTCATCGTGACCAGACACCGCAAGGGGCTGCGACGCGGACTGCCGGTGGCCCAAGCGGCCCGGGAGGCCGTCGCCACCACCGGCCGCGCGGTCGTCTTCGCAGGTGCCACCGTGTGCATCGCGCTGCTCGGCATGCTCATCCTGCGGCTCAGCTTCCTCAACGGCGTCGCGATCGCGGCCTGTCTGACCGTCGTCCTCACCGTGGCGGCGTCCGTGACCCTGCTGCCCGCGCTGCTGTCCTTCATCGGCATGCGGGCGCTCAGCGGGCGCGAACGGCGCCGGCTCGTCGAACACGGCCCGCGGCCCGAGCTGCCGACCGGCTTCGCCGCCCGCTGGTCCGCCTTCGTCGAGCGCCATCCCAAACTGCTCGGAGCAGTCGCCGCGGTGGTCATGCTGGTGCTGGCCCTGCCGACGTTCTCGCTCCACCTCGGCACGTCCGACCAGGGCAACGGCCCCTCCACCTCCACCACCCGCCAGGCGTACGACCGGCTCGCCGAGGGCTTCGGGCCCGGCGTCAACGGACCCCTCACCCTCGTCGCCCACCTCGACGGCGCGGACGACCGGCTGGCGATGGACAAACTGCCCGACGCCCTGCGCGGCGCCAACGCCATCGAATCCGTCGGCCCGGTGACGTACAACGGCAGCGGCGACACGGCGGTGCTCACCGTCGTACCGGACTCGGCCCCACAGTCGAAGGCGACCAGCGAACTCGTCGACCGGCTGCGCGACGACGTCCTGCCCTCCGCGTCGGACGGAACATCCCTCCAGGTCCATGTCGGCGGCGTGACGGCGAGCTACGACGACTTCGCCGAGATCATCGTGGGCAAACTCCCCCTCTTCGTCGGCGTCGTCATCGCCCTCGGCTGTCTGCTACTGCTGCTCGCCTTCCGCTCGATCGGCATCCCGCTCAAGGCCGCCCTGATGAACGTGGCCGCCGTCGCCTCCTCCTTCGGGATCGTCGTCGCGATCTTCCAGTGGGGCTGGGGCAGCGAACTGCTCGGACTCGGCAGGGCGGGCCCGATCGAGCCCTTCCTGCCGGTCATCATGGTCTCGGTGCTCTTCGGGCTCTCCATGGACTACCAGGTGTTCCTGGTCAGCAGGATGTACGAGGAGTGGCTGGAGACCGGCGACAACCGCCGGGCGGTACGGGTCGGGCTCGCCGAGACCAGCCGCGTGATCAACTCCGCGGCCGTGATCATGATCTCGGTCTTCCTCGCCTTCGTCCTCAGCGGCGACCGGGTCATCGCGATGTTCGGCATAGCGCTCGCGGCGGCGGTCGCGCTGGACGCGTTCGTGCTGCGTACGCTCCTGGTTCCCGCGCTCATGCACATGCTGGGCGGCGCGAACTGGTGGCTGCCGCGCTGGCTCGACCGCCGGCTGCCGCGTATCAGCATCGAACCGCCCGAGTGCCGTGTGCATGCGAAGATCCCTGGGCAGCGCGCGAGCGAGGACGGACAGCTCGTGCCGTAGAGGCGTAAACGGGCCGGAGGACAACGATGTTCGCGATATCCCTGGGCGACGACGGAGCCGAACTGCGCCCCCTTGAGCCGTGGCGGGCCGAGGAGTTCCTCGCCCACATCGACCGCGGACGGGAGTTCATCGGCCAGTACATCGGGCTCGCCGCGGCCGCGCACGATCTCGAGTCGGCGCGCGGCTTCCTGCAGTCGTACGCGGAGAAGCAGGCCGCGGACGGCGGGCGGATCTACGGGATCTGGCTGGACGGAACCCTCGTCGGAGGGGTGCTCTTCCGGGTCTTCGACACGGCTCTGGAGTACTGCGAGGTCGGCTGCTGGCTGGAGCCGTCGGGGGCGGGCCGCGGTCTGGTCACCCGGGCCATCCGGGTGCTGATCGACTGGGCGGTTCTGGAGCGGGGGATGCACCGCGTCGAGTGGATGGCCTCCGCCGCGAACGCGGCGAGCATCAACGTCGCGAAGCGACTGGGGATGACACGGGACGGTGTGCTGCGGGAGGCCTATCCGTACCGGGGTGTACGGCACGACATGGAGGTCTGGTCGATGCTGGCTCCGGAGTGGCGGGAGCTGCGGGCGGCGGAGGCCTCCCGTCGTTAAGGGGACTCTCAGACAGGCGGCCTAGCGTGCGGCGCATGAACCCCACGGAGACCGAAGAGACCACCGATACGACCGAGCCGACCGAGGCGAAGACGGTGAAGGACGAGGGCGTCGAGCCGGTCGGGACCGACGCCGAGGCCGAAGCCACGGATGCCGAGGGCGTGGACGAGGCCGACGCCGAGGAGACGCCTCGCGCATCGTCCGGCCTCGGAGCCGCCGCCGCGGGCATCGTGGCCGCCGGTCTCGGTGTCGTAAGCCTCAGCGGCACCTGGGTCGGGAAGGTCGCCTCCGAGCGACAGACCCTGATCGGCCAGATCAAGACCTCGCAGGGCGGCACCCCTGCCCAGCAGATCTCCGCGGTCTACGGCGACGCCTGGCACACCACCGCCCTGGTCAACGGCATCTTCGCGCTGCTCGCCCTGATCGTCGGCGTGGCCGTGCTCGCCTGGCCGCAGAAGACGGGCTGGGTGCGCGCCTTCGCCGTGGCCGGAGTCGTACTCGGCGTCCTGGGAATGATCGTCTCCGCCGGTATGTACTTCGACTTCTTCCTGTCGCTGCCCACCACCGGCTCCTAGGGCCCCGGAAACTCGTTGGTGCGTCCATCCGCCCGGTGCTGCAATGAGCGGATGGATCACGAAGCTGTGCTCACCCTGTTCGACCGGCGGATGCGACAGCACACACAAGGCGGCGAACGGAACGGCGACGTGGTGCGGCAGGCCGGCGCCGACGGCGACTGGAACGGCGTCGTCTGGTCCGGCCTGGACACCGCCACGGCCGACGCCGCGATCGCCGAGCAGGTGCGGTACTTCACCGGCCTCGGGCGGGACTTCGAGTGGAAGCTGTACGCGTACGACCGCCCCGGTGACCTCGGCACCCGGCTGAAGGCCGCGGGCTTCACGCCCGAGCCCGAAGAGACGCTGATGGTGGCCGAGATCGCCGATCTGCCCCTCGCCGCCGATCTGCCCGAGGGCATCGAGCTGCACCCGGTGACCGACCCGGCGGGCGTGGACCTGATGGCGGACGTGCAGAGGCAGGCCTTCGGCACGAGCAGCACGCGGTACAGGGATCAGATGCTCGCGCAGCTGGCCCAGACCCCGGACACGCTCAGCATGGTCATCGCAATGGCAGGTGACCTGCCGGTGTGCGCGGCGCGGATGGAATTGCACCCGGGCACCGAGTTCGCCAGTCTCTGGGGCGGCGGCACCGTGCCCGCCTGGCGGGGCCGCGGCATCTACCGGGCGCTGATCGCCCACCGGGCCCGTATCGCCGCCGCGAGCGGCTACCGCTTCCTCCAGGTCGACGCCTCCAGCCAGAGCCGCCCCATCCTGCAGCGGCTCGGCTTCGCCGCGCTGAGCACCACCACTCCCTACGTCTACGAGACGGCGACGAGCCCCCGGCCCGAGGCCTAAGGCCCTCGTCGGCAGGGGCCTTAGGGCGCGGGCGCAGCTGTCGAGGCGCGTCTAAGGACCCCGCCCCCGCCAAGATGCGGAACTCTCCCGATGTGGCGGACCCCCCTGGGAAACGACAGTTGAGGCATCGCAAGACGCCGAGACAACTCGCAACCAGGGAGTACGACATGTTCGAGTACAAGATGCACGAGCTGCGGCTGGCCGATCTGCTGCGTGAGGCCGAGGCCGAGCGCCTCGCACGCCAGGTGCGTAAGGCCCGCCGTGCCGCCAGGCGGTCCGCCAAGGACGCCGGGGAGGGCCGGGTGAGTCACGAGAGTTCCCGCTACGAGCGCGCCGCGTGATGTGGCGAGACCGCGCGTGATGACTGTTGTACCGATCAAGGGTGCCGCGTTGTCAGAGGGCTGTGCGATGCTCGGCGACGTGGAGACCAGGTCCGTCAGCCCGGTGTTCGTCGGCCGCGCCGGTGAACTGACCGCGCTCAATGATGCGCTCGCCCGCGCCGCCGGTGGCACTGCGGGCGAGCCGCAGGCGTTGCTCATCGGCGGTGAGGCCGGGGTCGGCAAGACCCGGCTCGTCGAGGAGCTGCTCACCGAGGCGTGCCACAGCCAGGCCGTCGTCGCAGTCGGAGGCTGTGTCGAGATCGGCGCCGACGGGCTACCGTTCGCGCCCTTCTCGACCGCCCTGCGCGCGCTCCACCGTCAGCTGCCCAAGGAGCTGGCGGCGGCCGCGGCCGGGCAGGAGGACGAACTGGCGCGGCTGCTGCCCGAGCTGGGGGAGACCACGGTCGCCCACAGCCGGCACGACGAAGAGAGCATGGCCCGCCTCTTCGAGCTCACCGCGCGGCTGCTTGAGCGCGTCGCCGCGGACCGCACGGTCGTCCTCGTCCTGGAGGACATGCACTGGGCCGACGCCTCCACCCGCCATCTGCTCGCCTATCTCTTCCGCACACTGCGCCGTGGCCGGCTCGTCGTGATCGCGACCTATCGCTCCGACGATGTCCACCGGCGCCATCCGCTGCGGCCCTTCCTCGCCGAGCTCGACCGGATGCGCACCGTGCAGCGCATCGAGCTGACCCGTTTCAACCGCGGCGAGGTGCACCGGCAGATGGCCGGAATCCTGGCCACCGAGCCCGAACCGGCCATGGTGGACCGGGTTTTCGAGCGCTCGGACGGCAACGCCTTCTTCGTCGAGGAGCTCGCCTGCAGCATCGCCGGGGACTGCCTCACCGGCCTGTCGGACTCCCTGCGCGACATCCTTCTCGTACGGATCGAGGCACTACCCGAGGACGCCCAGCGCGTCGCGCGGATCGTCGCCGAGGGCGGCTCGACCGTGGAGTACGGACTGCTGCTCGCCGTCGTCCGGCTGGGCGAGGACGACCTCATCGAGGCGCTGCGGGCCGCGGTCGGCGCGAACATCCTGCTGGCCACGCCCGACGGGGACGGCTACCGCTTCCGGCACTCCCTCGCGCGCGAGGCCGTCAGCGACGACCTGCTGCCCGGCGAGCGCTCCCGGCTCAACCGGAGGTACGCCGAGGCGCTGGAGGCCGATCCCTCCCTCGTACGGGACGAGGAGCGGGCCACGCGGCTCGCCAGCTACTGGTACCGGGCGAACGACGCCGCGAAGGCCCTTCCCGCCGTGCTCGGCGCCTCGGTCGAGGCCCGGCGGCGGCACGCGTACTCCGAGCAACTGCGGCTGCTGGAGCGGGCGATGGAGCTCTGGGACGGCGCACCGGACGAGGTGCGCGCGGCGCTGCGGCCCGTCGACTACGCGGAGGCGTACCCACCCTGCGGCTGCGATCCCGCCACCACACCGCTGCGCTTCCTCGACCTGATGGCGGAGGCGTCCGTCGCGGGGCGGCTGAGCGGTGAACGCGAACGCGCGCTGAAGATCACCAAGCGCGGACAGCGGCTGGCGCAGGCCGAGGACGACCCGCTGCGTACCGCCTGGTTCACCGTCCAGCGCTCCCTGTTGGTCTCCTCGCTGGGCCGCGGCGACGGCTGGGCGGAGCTCGCGGAAGCGCAGGAACTGGTGCGCGGACTGCCGCCGACAGCCGTCCACGCGGAGGTGCTCACTGAGGCAGCGGCCTGGGGCATGGTGCACGATCCCGGGCCGGGGAGCCTCGCGACCGCCGAGCGCGCCGTGGAGTACGCGCGCATGGTCGGCAAGGAGGACAACGAACTGCGTGCCCGCCTCATCCTCGGCAGCCTCATGGTCGACGCGGGCCATGTCGACGACGGGCTCGCGCAGATGTACGCGGTCAAGGATCGGGTCGTCGCCCTCGACCTGCCCTCACTCGTGGGGCGCACCCATGTGAATCTGCCGTCCGTGCTGGAGGGGATAGGCCGCTCACGGGATGCGATGGACATCCTTGCCGAGGGTGTCGAACTCTCGCGCAAGTACGGCCTGTCGGACACCGAGGCGTGGGTTCTGAACAACCTGGCCGAGTCGTACCAGTCGCTGGGGCGCTGGGACGAGACGGCCGAGGCGGCGGACCGGGCGGCGAGGATCGCGCTGAGTCCCAAGCCGCGGGGGTACGCCGCGTTCAGATCCGCCGGCCTGGCCCTGGCGCGGGGCGATGCGGGGAAGGCGGCCGCGTATCTGGAGGCGGCGCGCAAGCACTTCGGGCCCCATGACCCGATGCCGCAGAGCTCCATACCGCTGCACACGCTGACGCTGAGCATCGCGGCGGCGCAGGGGCATGTGCTGGACGCGCGGGCCGAGTTCGAGCGGGCCGCGACGGCGGGCTTCCCGCCGGGCACCCAGCGGTACGGCTGGCCGCTGCTGCGGGCCGCGGCGGCGCTGGAGGCGGACACACGGGGGCTGCCCGCCGCGGAGCCCGGTCGGGCCGAGGCGCTGGACCGGATCCGCCAGGCGGCCAGGACCCTGGTCACGGCGGTGCCCCTGTGGATCGCCCACGAGCGCTGGACCCGTGCGGAACTGCTGCGCGCCGCCGGCGAGGACACGGCCGCCGACTGGGCCGAGGCGGCGACGGCCTTCGAGGCGCTGGAGCGGCCTTACGACCTGGCGCAGGTCCGCCACCGCTGGGCGGAAGCGCTGCTGCAGTCGGACCGCGTGAAGGCCACGGATCTGCTTCGCCGGGCTGCGGCGACGGCCCGCTCGCTCGGGGCGCGCCCGCTGTCCGAGGACATCGCCCTGCTCGCCCAGCGGGCCCGTGTCTCCCTCACGGACGAGCCGTCCCCGCCGGCCGCCGCGTTGCCGCCGGGGCCGGCGCTGGGGCTGACGCGGCGCGAGGAGGACGTCCTGCGCCTCGTCGCGGTGGGCCGCAGCAACCGGCAGATCGCCGAGGAGCTCTTCATCTCGCCGAAGACGGCGAGCGTCCATGTCTCCAACATCCTGGCCAAGCTGGGTGTCTCGGGCCGCGGCGAGGCGGCGGCGCTGGCGCACCGCTTGCGCCTCTTCCCGTCGGCGGGGGAGCCGAGCCCGGCGGCTTCGGCGTGACGGTTGGGGGGCGGGGGTGGGGGCGGGATACGCCTCCGGGCGCACGCCTTGCGCCTGGGTGCCGCCTGCCGGGTGCCTGCGGTGCTTTCCCCCACCCCGCCCCTTCCCGTAACCGGGGCTCCGCCCCGGACCCCGGACGCCGTTCGGGCGTGTCCTCAAACGCCGGACGCTGAAGTACAGCCCCGCCGGCGGACGGGCCGAACCCGCCGTCAGGCGGCCGGGCGGTCCCCTGGGCCAGGGGCGGGCCCAGACGCACCGTCGGGCTTCCGGGGCCGCATCGTCACCTTGCCCGAGGTCAGGTCTATCGGGCCGCGGGCAGGGTCACTGTCGCCGATGTCGAAACGCGTCAGCGCCAGGCGGTTGTGTTCCTCCTCGGTGTGCTTGCGGCCCGGTGCGAAGAACTCCTCGAAGACGTTGAACACAAGCCGTTCACCTCCTACTTCACCTCCAGCTGGAGGATCTTGTCGTCCCCCGGCTCGGGTGTGCCCCGGGTGTCCGTCTCGCTCGTCACGAGCCAGAGCTTCGCGCCACCCGCCGAGAGAACCGTGCGCAGTCGGCCGTACTTCCCGTTCAGGAACGACTGGGGCTGCGCCGAAGGTTCCGCGCCCGCCAGCGGGATGCGCCAGAGCCGCTCGCCCCTCAGCGATGCCATCCAGATCGAGCCCTCGGCGTACGCGATGCCGCTCGGTGACGCGTCCGCCGTCCTCCACTGGGCCACCGGGTCCACGAAGCCGGGCTTGCCGCCCTTGCCCTCCACCTCCGGCCAGCCGTAGTTCTTGCCCGGCTCGATCAGATTGAGCTCGTCCCAGGTGTTCTGCCCGAACTCCGCTGCCCACAGGCGCTTGTCGGAGTCCCAGGCGAGTCCCTGCACATTGCGGTGACCCCAGGAGTAGACGATGGAATCGGCCTCGGGATTGCCGTGCACCGGCTGGCCGTCCGGGGTCATCCGCAGGATCTTGCCGCCCAGCGACTTCTTGTCCTGGGCGAGCCCCCCGTCACCTGTCTCGCCCGTCCCCGCGTAGAGCATCTTGTCCGGGCCGAACGCGATCCGCCCGCCGTTGTGGATGCTGCCCTTGGGGATGCCCCTCAAGATCGTGTCCGGCGCGCCCAGTTGCTGATCGGCCGGTTTCTGGTCGTCGTACAGCATGCGGGCGATGCGGTTGTCCGACGCGGTGGTGAAGTACGCGTACACCTGGTGGTCCGAGGCGAACGACGGGGAGACGGCCAGCCCCAGCAGCCCGCCCTCGCCGCCCGGTGAGACCCCTGGCACCGAGCCGATCTGGGTCTTCTTGCCGGTCTCGACGTCGACCCGGGTGATCGTCCCCTCGTCGCGCGAGGCGACGAGCAGATCGCCCTCGGGCAGCGCGGCGACGCCCCATGGCGACTTCAGGCCCTCGGTCAGGGTGGACACCACCTTCACCGAACCCTTTGCGGGCGGGCCCGTGGGGCTTGGCGAGCCGACCGCTCCGGACGAGGAGGCGGCCGGGGCCGAGGCCGACCCCGTCCGACCCGCCGGCGTCTTGTCGTCACCGGACGAGCACCCGGCTACGAGCAGAAGCACGGCAGTGGCCAACACGGCCGTCACAGCAGGACGTTGCACAGTTCTGATCCCTTCGACGGCTGCTTGAGCTGCCTGACTACTGTTCTTACACCGCAGACGCCGCGCAGGTTCCCGATCACCGGAACATTGCGGTGCACTCAGTCCCAGGATCCCCTCGCCCCCGGCAGTCCCGCTATCTCAGCCACATCCCGCCCGGTCAGCTCCAGCCCCGCCGCCCCCGCGTTCTCCAGTGCCCACTCCTCGCGCTTCGCCCCCGGCACCGCCACCACATGCCGGCCCCGTCCCAGCACCCACGCCAGCGCCACCTGCGCCGGCGTCGTCTCCCCGCCGTGCCGTTCCGCGATCCGCCGCAGGCCCGCCACCACCGGCTGGTTCGCCGCCATCATCTCGGCCGTGAACCGAGGATGCCGCGCCCGCATGTCGTCCGGCTCGAAGCCCTGGCCCGGCGTGAGTGTGCCGGACAGGAAGCCGTTGCCCAGCGGCATGGCGGCCAGGAAGCCCACACCCCGGGCCTCGCACCACGGCAGCAGCCGCTCAAGTGCCTCGGGCGACCACACCGAGAGCTCCGCCTGCACGGCGCTCACCGGGAACACCTGCTGCACTCGTTCGAGCTGCCGGATCGTTCCGTCGTACAGACCGGCCCGACCGCGCCGTGCCGCTCGCGCCCCCACCGCGCAAAGCCCCAGCGCCCGCACCTTCCCGGCGCTCACCAGTTCCGCCATCGCGCCCCAGGTCTCCTCGACCGGAACCTCCGGATCCGCCCGGTGCAGCTGATAGAGGTCGATCACATCCGTCTGAAGCCGCCGCAGCGAGGCGTCGCAGGCCCGCTTCACATACCCCGGCCGCCCATTGGCCACCACGTGCTGATCGCCGACGAGCAGTCCGACCTTCGTCGATACGAACCCGTCCCGGCGCCGCTCCTTGAGCACCCGGCCGATCAGCAGTTCATTGGTGAAGGGCCCATACATATCGGCTGTGTCCAGCAGGCTGGAGCCGGCGTCGAGCGCGGCGTGCACCGTACGCAGCGAGCGGTCCCCGCGCTGCTGAGAGCTGGTGTAAGCCCAGCTCATCGGCATACAGCCGAGCCCGATCGCGCCCACTTCGAGCGCCGCCGCACCGATTGTCCTGCGCTCCAACTGCCCGTACCCCTCCCTTGGCCGCTGACCAAACTAACCAATGCCGTTCGGCGTCCTTCGCATAGCCTCCTGACCATGACTGCAGACGTGTGGCTACCGATTCCGGCCGACGAGATCGAGGGGCTTCCCGACCCCTCCGACTCGGGCCTCAATTACCTCTTCTGGGACGGGGGCGCGGACTTTCCCACCGATCCCGCCGACTGTGTCTTCTACGCCGTCCCGTACATGAAGGGCATGGAGATCGCGGTCCGCCCGCTCGCCGCGATGACGTCCGTGCGCGTCGTCCAGACCCTGTCCGCCGGGATAGACCATGTGGAGCCGGGACTCGGCTCGCTGCCCTCCGGCGTACGCCTGTGCAATGCCAAGGGCGTACATGAAGCGTCGACGGCCGAGCTCACCCTGGCCCTGATCCTCGCCTCCCTGCGCGGTTTCCCCGGTTTCGTACGCGGCCAGGACAAGGAGGAATGGCGCGCGGGCTTCTATCCGGCGCTCGCCGACAAGTCGGTGCTCATCGTCGGCTACGGATCGATCGGCGCCGCGATCGAGGACCGGCTCGCGCCGTTCGAGTGCGCGCGGGTGGCGCGCGTCGCGCGCTCCGGCCGCACCACGGAGCGCGGCGAAGTGCGCGCACTCACCGATCTGCCCGTTCTGCTCCCGGAAGCGGACATTGTGATCCTTTCCACCCCCCTCACCGAGCAGACGAAGGGCCTCGCGAACGCGGGCTTCCTGGCCCGGATGAAGGACGGCGCGCTGCTGGTCAACGTCGCGCGGGGCCCGGTCGTCGACACCAAG
Source organism: Streptomyces sp. NPDC005408 (assembly GCF_040606445.1). NCBI lineage: Bacteria > Bacillati > Actinomycetota > Actinomycetes > Kitasatosporales > Streptomycetaceae > Streptomyces > Streptomyces sp. NPDC005408. The sequence goes on from NZ_JBEXEX010000015.1 coordinate 109,818, forward strand.
GCGCTGCTCGCCGAGGTGGAGAGCGGACGTATCACCGCCGCGCTGGATGTCACCGACCCCGAGCCGCTGCCCGCCGGACACCCCCTGTGGCACGCCCCCGGCGTGCTCATCAGCCCCCACGTGGGCGGCTCCACCTCGGCTTTCATGCCGCGCGCCAAGCGGCTGCTCGCCGGACAACTCACCCGATTCGCCGCGGGCGAGCCCGTTCGCAACGTGGTGTTCACGACGGAATAGCTGCCCGGCCCGTCCGTTTCGGGCACTCTGTGAAGTCACGGTCGGGCACTCTGTGAAGTCACCCGGATGCGCCGCGTGCCGTCCGTGCCACTGATCGTCACGGAGAGTAGAGGGGCTATGTCCCTGAGTGACCATCCTGGTGTATCGTCCCGACTTGGGGGCTGCACCGGGCAAGGGGCGGTGCTGCAACGCGACCTGACTGCCGATCAGACTTCGAGGGGGGCGTACGGGCGATGCACGGCCAATGGACGAACGATCCGACGCGGCAGGACCGCCGACGGCGACCCTCGCGTGCTGCGAAGCGGAGACGCGGTCCGGCGACGGCCAGGCCGACGGCGGTGCTCCCCGGGGCAGCCCGGTGAGCGCCCCGGCTGCGCTCCTGGCCCGGCAGGTGCTCCCCGGCGGCGGCACGGGGCTGCGCTCCCAACTCCTCCTCGCCGGCGTCTGCGCCGCGTACGGCGTGGGCGCGGCACTCGACTGGGGCTCGCACGAAGTCGCCCTGGTCATGGGCGACTTCGGGCTGAGCGCGGCAGCCCTGATCGCCGCCGTCTCCTGCTTCCTCTACGCCCGCGCGAGGCAAAGCCGTTTTCGGCCCGCCTGGCTGCTGTTCGCGCTCTCCTCCGCGATGGCCTCCGGCGGGAATGCCGTCTGGGGGTGGTACGAGGTCGTGCTGGACCGTGAGGTGCCGAGCCCGTCCGTCGCCGATCTGTTCTTCCTCTGCTTCGCGCCGCCCGCCATCGTCGGCCTCCTCGTCCTGGCCAAGCGCCCGGTCACCCGGGCCGGCTGGGTCTGTCTCGCGCTGGACGCCTGGCTGATCGGCGGCTCACTCCTCACGCTGTCCTGGAGCCTCGCGCTGGCGCATACCGCGCACGTGCAGGGCGAGAGCGTGGCCCCTGCCGCCCTCGCGCTCGCCTATCCGCTGCTCGACATCGTGCTGGTCAGCATGGTGCTCGCGCTGCACTTCCGGCGCTCGTCCACCAACCGTTCCGCCGTCAACACCGCCATCGCCGCGCTCGCGCTGACCGTCCTGTGCGACGCCCTGTTCACCTCGCCGCTGCTGCGCGAGAGCTACCGCTCTGGCCAGCTCCTGGACGCGGGGTGGTTCGCCGGTTCGCTGCTGCTCGCGTACGCCCCCTGGGGTGCACGCCGTACGGTCGAGCCCACGCGGGCACCGCGCGGCCCGCGCCATCCCAGCCGCCCCGTCGCGGGCTCGCTGGCCGCCCTCACGCCGTATCTCGCGGCCGCGGTATGCACGCTCGGGATCCTCTACAACGTGATCGAGGGCCGCCGTGTGGACCGGGTCGTCGTCCTCACCGGCTGCACCGTCGTGCTGGCCCTCGTCGTCCGCCAGGGCATCATGCTCCTCGACAACATCGCCCTCACCCATGAACTGGCGCAGAAGGAGAACCACTTCCGCTCGCTGGTGCAGGGGTCGAGCGATGTCATCATGATCGCCGCGCCGACCGGGATACTGCGCTATGTCAGTCCGGCCGCCTCCGGTGTCTACGGCCGCGAGGCGGAGGAGCTCATCGGCTCCGAGCTGGCCTCCCTCATCCACCCCGAGGACCTCGGCAGGGTGGTCCATGAGGTGCGCCGGTTTCTGGCGGCTCCTCCGGCGGAGGAGCCCACCACCCGCATCGAGTGCCGCTTCAGGTCCGGCACCGGCGACTGGCTCAATGTGGAGTCCACGGTCAACCGCCACCAGGGCGGCCTGATCTTCAACAGCCGTGATGTCACCGAACGGGTCCGTCTCCAGGCGCAGTTGCAGCACAACGCCGAACACGACCCGCTCACCGACCTGCCCAACCGCGCCCTGTTCACCGAGCGCGTCCGCCAGGCGCTGACCGGCCGCCGCGCGGGCGACTCCGGCACCGCCGTGCTCTTCATCGACCTCGACGGCTTCAAGGGGGTCAACGACCGCCTGGGCCACCAGGCGGGCGACGAGCTGCTGATCCAGGCGGCCCGCCGCCTCCAGGATTCGGTACGGACCGGGGACACCGCCGCCCGCCTCGGCGGCGACGAGTTCGCGGCCCTCATCATCGGCGACGGCTCACGCGACCAGTCCGCCCGCGAGTACCAGGTCACGGAGATCGCCGACCGGCTTCGCCTGACCCTCTCCCAGCCGTACCGCATCGACGGCAGCGAAGTGCGCGTGGCCGCCTCCATCGGGGTGGCCTTCGCCGAGCCGGGCATCACGCCCACCGATCTGATGCGCAACGCCGACCTCGCCATGTACCGCGCGAAGGCCGCGGGCAAGGACCGCGTCGAGCTGTACGCGCCGCAGATGCAGGCCGAGGTGGTACGCCGCTCCGAGCTGGCCGCCCGGCTGCGCAGCGCTCTGCACGAAGGTGAGTTCGCGCTCCTCCATCAGCCCGTGGTGAGCCTCGCCACCGGCCGGGTCGCCGCCGTGGCCGCCCAGGCCCGCTGGCGCTCCGCCCAGGGCATCCTGTTCACCCCGGCCGAGTTCCTGCGGGTCGCCGACGCCACGGACACCCAGGAAGGCACCCGTACCGCCGAGCTCGGCCGCTGGCTGCTGGAGGAAGCCGTGGAGCAGGCCGCCGAGCGCGGCAGGCTGGGCCATGACGTGCCCGTCTCGGTCCGGCTCTCGGCCCGCAGGCTGCTGGACAAGTCCTTGCCGCACGGCTCCATCGAGGCCCTGCTCACCCGGCACGGGCTGGCCTCGGGGGCGCTGATCATCGAGCTCGCGGACAGCGATCCGCGGATCTCGTTCGACGATCTGGAGCAGCGCCTGGTCGCGCTGCGCAGACTCGGCGTACGGATCGCGCTGGACGGCTTCGGCAGTGGTTACGCCGCGATCAACGCGCTGCGCAGGCTCCCCGTGGACCTGCTGAAACTGGACAGGGGTCTGGTGGAGGGCGTCGTCGAGTCCGCCCGGCTGCACAAGATCACCGCGGGGCTGCTGCGGATCGCCTGCGATCTCGGCATGCAGTCCGTGGCGGACGGCGTGGACGTGCCTGAGCAGGTGCTGGCCCTGCGCGCGATGGGGTGCACGCACGGCCAGGGCATGGCGTTCTCCGGGGCCCTGGACGAGTACCGGCTGCGCCGTGCCCTGGTGCGCGACGAGTTCCCGGTGCCCGGCGGGATCGCCCTGCCCGTCCTGACCGGCGGCGCGTTTCCCGCCCGCAATGGCTCAAATAATGAGACGCGCGTCCCACCCACTTGACACTCATAGTGCGCCGGGGGGAAGGTCAGTGCCATGCGCACCCGAATTCTCGTACTTGGAAAGCGCGTCGGCTGAGCAGGGCCTCATGAAAGTCCTGCAGACCCCTCCCGACGCGCTCCCCTCGCCTGCCTCACGGCACGAGGGGTTTTTTGTTGCACTGGAACACCCCAAACCCTCGCAAAAACCCTCAGCTTCGAGAAGAGAATGCCGATGACCGAGCAGGCCACCGGGGCCCACCATCCGCAGCCGCGGGCCCGTACCGGCGGACACCAGACCGCCGCAGTTGAGCACGTCACGGGCGCGCAGTCCCTCATCCGTTCTCTCGAGGAAGTGGGGGCCGACACGGTGTTCGGCATCCCCGGCGGCGCCATCCTCCCCGCGTACGACCCGATGATGGACTCCACCCGGGTCCGCCACATCCTGGTCCGTCACGAGCAGGGGGCCGGCCACGCCGCCACCGGCTATGCCCAGGCCACCGGCAAGGTCGGCGTGTGCATGGCCACCTCGGGCCCCGGCGCCACCAACCTGGTCACCCCGATCGCCGACGCCCACATGGACTCCGTCCCGCTGGTCGCGATCACCGGCCAGGTCTCCTCCAAGGCGATCGGCACCGACGCCTTCCAGGAGGCGGACATCGTCGGCATCACGATGCCGATCACCAAGCACAACTTCCTGGTCACCAAGGCCGACGACATCCCGCGCACCATCGCCGAGGCCTTCCACATCGCCTCGACGGGACGCCCGGGCCCGGTCCTGGTCGACATCGCCAAGGACGCCCTGCAGGCGCGGACCACGTTCCGCTGGCCGCCGCAGACCGACCTGCCCGGCTACCGGCCCGTGACCAAGCCGCACGCCAAGCAGATCCGCGAGGCCGCCAAACTGATCGTCCAGGCCAAGCGCCCCGTCCTGTACGTCGGCGGCGGCGTCCTCAAGGCCGGCGCCACCGCCGAGCTGAAGGTTCTCGCCGAGCTCACCGGAGCCCCCGTCACCACCACCCTGATGGCGCTGGGCGCGTTCCCCGACAGCCACCCGCTGCACGTGGGAATGCCGGGCATGCACGGTGCGGTCACCGCCGTCACCGCGCTGCAGAAGGCCGACCTGATCGTCGCCCTCGGAGCCCGTTTCGACGACCGTGTCACCGGCAAGCTGGACAGCTTCGCTCCGTACGCGAAGATCGTCCACGCCGACATCGACCCGGCCGAGATCGGCAAGAACCGCACCGCGGACGTCCCGATCGTCGGTGATGCCCGCGAGGTCATCGCCGATCTGGTCCAGGCCGTCCAGGCCGAGCACAGCGACGGCCACACCGGCGACTACAGTGCCTGGTGGAAGGACCTCAGCCGCTGGCGCGAGACCTACCCGCTCGGCTACGACCAGCCGGACGACGGCAGCCTCTCGCCGCAGCAGGTCATCCAGCGCATCGGCGAGCTCGCCCCCGAGAACACCGTGTACGCCGCGGGCGTCGGCCAGCACCAGATGTGGGCCGCGCACTTCATCCAGTACGAGAAGCCCGCCACCTGGCTGAACTCCGGCGGCGCGGGGACCATGGGATACGCGGTCCCGGCCGCGATGGGCGCCAAGGCCGGGATGCCGGACCGCACGGTCTGGGCGATCGACGGCGACGGATGCTTCCAGATGACCAATCAGGAGCTCACCACCTGCGCCCTGAACAACATCCCGATCAAGGTCGCGATCATCAACAACGGCGCGCTGGGCATGGTCCGCCAGTGGCAGACCCTCTTCTACAACAAGCGCTACTCCAGCACCGTCCTGCACGCCGACGAAACGGGCCACCACGTTGCCGGTTCCCAGGTCGGCGCCAGCACCTCGGCGCGCCAGGGCACCCGCGTCCCGGACTTCGTCAAGCTGTCCGAGGCCATGGGCTGCCACGCGATCCGCTGTGAGTCCCCGGACGACCTGGACAAGGTCATCGCCGAGGCGAACGCGATCAACGACCGCCCCGTCGTGATCGACTTCATCGTCCACGAGGACGCGCAGGTCTGGCCGATGGTTGCCGCGGGCACCTCCAACGACGAGGTCATGGCGGCGCGCGGCGTCCGTCCCGACTTCGGCGACAACGAAGACGACTGAGAGCCGTAGGAAGAGGTACGACGAACATGTCCAAGCACACGCTCTCGGTCCTGGTCGAGAACACCCCGGGCATCCTCGCCCGCATCGCCGCGCTGTTCTCCCGTCGCGGGTTCAACATCGACTCGCTCGCCGTGGGAGTCACCGAGCACCCCGACATCTCCCGCATCACGATCGTGGTGAATGTCGAGGACCTGCCGCTGGAGCAGGTGACCAAGCAGCTCAACAAGCTCGTCAACGTTCTCAAGATCGTCGAACTCGAGCCCGGCGCCGCGATCCAGCGTGAACTCGTTCTGGTGAAGGTCCGCGCCGACAACGAGACCCGCTCGCAGATCGTCGAGATCGTCCAGCTGTTCCGCGCCAAGACCGTCGACGTCTCGCCCGAGGCCGTCACGATCGAGGCCACCGGCGGTGCCGACAAGCTGGAGGCCATGCTCAAGATGCTGGAGCAGTTCGGCATCAAGGAGCTCGTCCAGTCCGGCACGATCGCCATAGGGCGCGGCGCCCGGTCCATCACGGACCGGTCCCTGCGAGCCCTCGACCGTTCCGCCTAGCGAGACCCCTCACCTTCCTCGCCCCCTCCCGCCGTACGGTGGGACGTACACCTGCACACCAAGGAGATATCCCAGTGGCCGAGCTGTTCTACGACGACGATGCCGACCTGTCCATCATCCAGAACCGCAAGGTCGCGGTCATCGGTTACGGCAGCCAGGGCCACGCCCACGCGCTGTCGCTCCGTGACTCGGGTGTCGACGTCCGGGTCGGTCTGCACGAGGGCTCCAAGTCCAAGGCCAAGGCCGAGGAGCAGGGCCTGCGCGTTGTGACGCCCGCCGAGGCCGCGGCCGAGGCCGACGTCATCATGATCCTCATCCCGGACCCGATCCAGGCCCAGGTGTACGAGGAGTCCATCAAGGACAATCTGAACGACGGCGACGCGCTGTTCTTCGCCCACGGTTTCAACGTCCGCTTCGGCTTCATCAAGGTGCCGGCCGGTGTGGACGTCGCCCTTGTCGCCCCCAAGGGCCCGGGCCACCTGGTCCGCCGTCAGTACGAAGAGGGCCGCGGCGTTCCGGCGATCGCCGCCGTCGAGCAGGACGCCTCCGGCAACGCGTTCGCTCTGGCGCTCTCGTACGCCAAGGCGATCGGCGGCACCCGCGCCGGCGTCATCAAGACCACCTTCACCGAGGAGACCGAGACCGACCTGTTCGGTGAGCAGGCCGTCCTCTGTGGTGGTACGTCCGCGCTGGTCAAGGCGGGCTTCGAGACCCTGGTCGAGGCCGGCTACCAGCCCGAGATCGCGTACTTCGAGTGCCTCCACGAGCTGAAGCTCATCGTGGACCTGATGTACGAGGGCGGCCTGGAGAAGATGCGCTGGTCGGTCTCCGAGACCGCCGAGTGGGGCGACTACGTCACTGGCCCCCGCATCATCACGGACCAGACCAAGGCCGAGATGAAGAAGGTCCTCGGCGAGATCCAGGACGGCACGTTCGCCAAGAACTGGATGGACGAGTACCACGGCGGCCTGAAGAAGTACAACGAGTACAAGACGCAGGACGAGAACCACCTCCTGGAGACCACCGGCAAGGAGCTGCGCAAGCTCATGAGCTGGGTGGACAACGAGGAGGCGTAAGCCCGCAGGCCGGGGGGCGGGACAAGAGTGTCCCGGCCCCCGCGCCCGTGTTCCGCCGCGATCGAGAGCTTCTCCACTCTGTCCAGCCACGGACGGGTGATCCTGCCTTCGAGGCGTAAGACGCGCCGTGTGGCACCACTACACTGAAGCCCATTCCCGCGCCGATCGCTTTTCGGCCGGGGATCCGGGGGTTGCCCCCGGGAAGGGCAGCACTTCTCCATACATACGCGTCAGGCCCACAGTGTCGTGCGTCTTCCACGCGGCTAGCCCCCTCCACCGCCTGCGGCCGTCGGGACGGCCGTCCGCACTGGACTTGTGAGGACTCACGTGAGCTCGAAACCTGTCGTACTCATCGCTGAAGAGCTGTCGCCCGCCACCGTCGACGCGCTGGGCCCGGACTTCGAGATCCGGCACTGCAACGGCGCCGACCGCGCGGAGCTGCTCCCCGCCATCGCCGATGTCGACGCGATCCTCGTGCGCAGCGCCACCAAGGTCGACGCCGAGGCCATCGCCGCCGCGAAGAAGCTGCGCGTCGTCGCCCGTGCGGGCGTCGGTCTGGACAATGTCGATGTCTCCGCCGCCACCAAGGCCGGCGTGATGGTCGTCAACGCCCCCACGTCGAACATCGTCACCGCCGCCGAGCTCGCCTGCGGTCTACTGGTCGCCACCGCGCGCAATATCCCGCAGGCCAACACGGCGCTGAAGAACGGCGAGTGGAAGCGTTCCAAGTACACCGGCGTCGAGCTGAGCGAGAAGACCCTCGGCGTGGTCGGCCTCGGCCGCATCGGTGTTCTGGTCGCGCAGCGGATGTCCGCCTTCGGCATGAAGGTCGTCGCGTACGACCCCTACGTGCAGCCCGCGCGCGCCGCGCAGATGGGCGTCAAGCTGCTGACGCTCGACGAGCTGCTCGAGGTCTCCGACTTCATCACCGTCCACCTCCCCAAGACCCCCGAGACGCTCGGCCTGATCGGCCACGAGGCGCTGCACAAGGTCAAGCCGGCCGTCCGCATCGTCAATGCCGCGCGCGGCGGGATCGTCGACGAGGAGGCGCTGTACTCGGCGCTCAAGGAGGGCCGGGTCGCGGGCGCGGGCCTGGACGTGTACTCGAAGGAGCCGTGCACCGACTCCCCGCTCTTCGAGCTGGACCAGGTCGTCTGCACCCCGCACCTCGGTGCGTCCACGGACGAGGCGCAGGAGAAGGCCGGTATCTCCGTCGCCCGCTCGGTGCGTCTCGCGCTCGCCGGTGAGCTCGTGCCGGACGCGGTCAACGTCCAGGGCGGCGTGATCGCCGAGGACGTGCGCCCGGGTCTGCCGCTCGCCGAGAAGCTCGGCCGGATCTTCACCGCGCTCGCGGGCGAGGTCGCGGTCCGTCTCGATGTCGAGGTGTACGGCGAGATCACCCAGCACGACGTCAAGGTGCTCGAACTGTCCGCGCTCAAGGGCGTGTTCGAGGATGTCGTCGACGAGACCGTTTCGTACGTCAACGCCCCGCTGTTCGCGCAGGAGCGCGGTGTCGAGGTCCGGCTGACGACGAGCTCGGAGTCCCCGGACCACCGCAATGTCGTCACCGTCCGCGGCACGCTCTCGGGCGGCGAGGAGGTCGCGGTCTCCGGCACGCTGGCCGGTCCCAAGCACCTCCAGAAGATCGTCGCCATCGGTGACTACGACATCGACCTGGCCCTCGCCGACCACATGGTCGTGCTTCGGTACGAGGACCGTCCCGGCGTCGTCGGCACGGTCGGCCGGATCCTCGGCGAGGCCGGACTGAACATCGCGGGCATGCAGGTGTCGCGTGCGGAGGAGGGCGGCGAGGCGGTCGTCGTGCTCACCGTGGACGACACGGTGCCGCCGGCGGTGCTCACGGAGATCGCTGACGAGATCGGCGCGGCTTCGGCGCGCACGGTGAACCTCACCGACTGACGCACGTGTACGTGGAAGGGCCCGGCTCACCGAGTGAGCCGGGCCCTTCCGTGTACGGCCAACGATCAGTGCGCGTCGACCAGTTCGGCGGCAGTCGCCTCCTCCTCCGCGGACGCGTCCTCGGCCGGTGCCTTCCGCAGCAGCACCGCCGCGAGCACCGCCGCCGCGATCAGCAGCACCCCCGCGCCCACCGACGCCAGCTGCATGCCGTGCGTGAACGCCTCCCGGGCGACGCCCAGGACCGAGTCGCCGAGCCTCCCCGGCAGTTGCCCGGTGACCGCAGACGCGCCGCCCAGCGTTTCGCGGATCGTGTCCAGTTGGTCAGCCGGTACACCCTGGGGCGCGGAGTCCGCGAGGTCCGCGCGGTAGACCGCCGTACCGATGGAGCCGAGGACCGCCATGCCCAGTGCTCCTCCGAACTCCTGGCCCGTCTCGAGCAGGGAGGCGGCCGAGCCGGCCTTCTCCATCGGGGTGGCGGACAGCGCCAGGTCCGAGACCAGGGCCATGACGGTGACGATGCCGCAGCCGATGACCGCCGCGCCGGCCAGCAGCAGCCAGAGCGAGTCCGTGCCGCTCAGGGTGAGCAGGGCGAACCCCGCGGCGGCGATGAGGAATCCGGCCGCGATGACATAGGCCCGGTCGATCTTCTGGGCGAGTGCGGAGGCGGTCGGGGCCGCGGCACCGACAGCCAGGGACGGGGCCATGCTCCACAGTGCGGCCTCCATGGTGCCCATGCCGAGCACGGACTGGAGGTACTGGGTGGTGAAGTAGGCCGAGCCCATCATCGCGAAGGCGGCGATGGTGTTGAGCGCGATCCCGGAGCCGAAGACGCGGCCCCGGAAGAGCTCCCGGCTGATCATCGCGTCGGTGCGGCTCCGCTGGCGGCGTACGAAGAGCGCGCCGACGGCCAGTCCGGCCGCGATGCACAGCGCCATGGCGAGGCTGAAGCCCTCGGCCGCGATCTCCTTCAGGCCGTACACCACCGGCAGGACCGCACCCATCGACAGCGGCACGCTCAGCAGGTCGAAGCGGCCGGGGGCCGGGTCCTTGAACTCCGGTACCAGCACTGGCACCAGGACCAGCAGAAGCAGCATCGCGGGGACATTGATCAGGAAGACCGAGCCCCACCAGAAGTGGTTGAGCATGACGCCGCTCATCACCGAACCGAGGGCGATACCGCCGGCCATGGCGCCCGACCAGATGCCGATCGCCTGGCTGCGCTGCTTGTCGTCCTGGAACATGCTGCGGACCAGGGCCATGGTGGAGGGCATCAGGGTGGCTCCGCCGATGCCGAGCAACGCCCGTGCGGCGATGAGCATTTCGGCGCTCTGCGCGTACGCCGCGCCGACCGAGGCGATCCCGAAAGCCGTGGCCCCGATCAGCAACAGCTTGCGTCGGCCGATGCGGTCCCCGAGCGAGCCCATGGTGATCAGCAGCCCGGCGAGGGCGAAGGCGTAGATGTCGAAGATCCACAGCTGCTGGGTGCTGCTCGGATCCAGTTCGCGGCTGATCGCCGGGATGGCGAAGTAGAGGACCGAGACGTCCATCGAGACCAGGAGGAGGGGCAGCAGGAGGACGACGAAGGAAGTCCATTCCCGGCGGCCGGCGCGAAGTGCGGTGGAGTTCGTCATGCAGAGGAATGTACGGGCGTCTTAAACGCTTGTCTAGTACGCATGTGTAAAACATAGGTCTAGGACGCTTGTATGTCGGGGCGGTACGCTGCTGACATGGGACATCGTGAGGATCTGCTCGAAGGCGCGAAGCGCTGCCTGCTGGAAAAGGGCTACGCCCGGACGACCGCGCGCGACATCGTCGCCGCATCCGGCACCAACCTGGCCTCCATCGGCTACCACTACGGCTCCAAGGAGGCGCTGCTCAACCAGGCCTTCCTCGCGGTCACGGAGGATTGGGGCGACGCGGTCGGACCGGCCCGTCGCGAGGAGGTGGAGGCGGCGAAGGATCCCGTTGCGCGCTTCCAGAAGACCTGGGAACAGATCATCGCCTCGTACGAGGCCAGCCGCGCCGTCTGGAAGCTCCAACTCGAAGTCGTGTCGCGGCTGGACGACGACGAGAAGCTGCGCGAGGCGATCCGTGTGCCGCAGGCCGAGGGCCGACTGGGCCTGGCCGAGGAGTTCGCGGGTGTGGACGCGGCGGCGGACCCCGAGAAGGCGCGGGTGGCAGGCCTGTTCTACCAGGCGCTGGTGGCCGGCGTGATGATCCAGTGGCTGGTCGACCCCGAGACCGCGCCGTCCGCGGAGGACCTCACGGACGGGCTGCGGGCGATCCTGGAGAACAAGTCCTGACGTCCCGGGCGTCGCAGACGACTGTGTCGCCGGGGTTGAGCGTCGGCGACTGACGACAACGCAGCGAGCGTGCGTGCCAGGGCACGCGAGCCCGGCAAGATCCGAACGACAGGCCCTAGCGAAGTCGCTCGGCCAGGAAGTCTTCCCAGGTCCGCTTGCCCGCATCGGCCCCGTCGAGGGACAGGTTCTCGCCCGCCCGGTACGCGCGGCCGGCCTTTCCCGGGATCCGTACCGGCATCATCAACCGGCGCTTGCCGCGCGCCTGCAGATACGGGCGGCACAGCTCGGCCATCCCGTACACCGTGGGCCCGGCCAGGTCGGGCACCGGGCCGGCCGGCTTGTCGAGCGTCAGTTCCACGAGACGGGCCGCCACCTCGCCCGAGTCGACCGGCTGGAAGCGGAGGCCACCCGGGACGGGTATGACCGGCAGCTTTGCCATCTTCTCCACCACGGTCAGGACCAGGTCGTGGAACTGGGCGGCACGCAGCGTCGTGAACGGTATGCCGGATTCGGCAATGGCCTGCTCCGCGCCCAGCTTGGACGTCAGCCAGCCCACCGGGACCGTGTCCGCCCCGATGACGGAGATGTACACCAGGTGCTGCACCCCGGCTCGGGACGCGGCCCGCACCAGGTTCCGGGTCGCCTCGTCATCGCCCTTGGGGCCGCCCGCGAGGTGCAGGACGATCTCGACGCCCTCCACGGCGGCCTCGATGCCCTCGCCCTTGAGCAGGTCCCCGGCCACGTACTCGATGCCGTCCGCGGACTCGCGGCGGTGGCGGCTGAGGATCCGTACGTCGCGGCCGGCCTCGCGCAGAAGCGGGACGACGTGGCGCCCCAGAGTGCCCGTACCGCCGGTGACCAGGATGGTTGACGTCATGGCTTCTCCAAAATCGCGCGGTCCGGGAGTCGGCCTCCCGGTACCTTCAGCTGGGTTTTGTGGATCTATTGCTCTGACCCCCGGCGACAAAGGAATGTGACACCGTGGACGAACGCGATGTGCTGGCAGGGCGTTTCGAGGAGCACCGACCCCATCTGCGAGCGGTGGCCTACCGGATGCTCGGCTCGTTGAGTGAGGCCGACGACGCCGTTCAGGACGCCTGGCTGCGACTCAGTCGCGCCGACACCAGCGACGTGGAGAACCTCGGCGGGTGGCTGACCACAGTGGTGGCGCGCCTGTGCCTGAACATGCTGCGCTCGCGCGAGCACCGCCGCGAGGAGCCTCTCGACGTGCAGGTCTCCGACCCGGTCGTCAGCCCCGAGTCCGGGGCCGATCCCGAGCAGGAAGCGCTGATGGCCGACTCGGTCGGCCTTGCACTTCTCGTGGTGCTCAACACGCTGGCTCCGGCCGAGCGGCTCGCCTTCGTACTGCACGACATGTTCGCCGTGCCCTTCGACGAGATCGCCCCGATGATCGAAAAGACCCCCGCCGCGACGAGGCAGTTGGCGAGCCGCGCCCGCCGCCGGGCCAAAGGGGGTACCCCGGTGCCCGACGCCGATCTGACCCGTCAGCGTCGAGTCGTCGACGCATTCCTGGCCGCAACCCGCGGCGGGGACTTCGACGCGCTGGTCACCCTGCTTCATCCCGGTGTGGTGCTCCGAGCCGACAAGGCAGTCATCCCCACGCCCGAGCCCGTTGTCATCCACGGCGCCCACACCGTGGCCAAGGGCGCGATGGCCGCCATGGAACGCGCCCAGTCCACCCGACTGGCGCTCATCAATGGCGCGGTCGGACTCGCGATGGCCCCTCTCGGACGGCTGTTCCTTGTTCTCAGCTTCACGATGACGGATGACAAGATCACCGAAATCGAGGTGATCGCGGAGCCGGACCGCCTCGGCCGGCTCGAACTCGCCGTTCTCGACGACTGACCCGTCTGTGCCTGCGCCTGGAGGCGGCTACAGCCGCGCCGCCTTCAGGGCCATGTGCAGCAGCAGCCGGTCCTCGCCCTCGCCGAGGTCGAGGCCGGTGAGCTGCTCGACGCGGGAGAGCCGGTAGTAGAGCGTCTGCCGGTGGATACCGAGCGCGGCCGCCGTGCGGCCCGCCTGGCCCGAGTGGTCGAGGAACACCTCGGCGGTGCGGGCCAGTTCGGCGTGGGAGCGGTCGAGCAGTTCGCGTACGGCGGGGTCGTGCGCGCGGTCGGCGGGGAGCGCGGTCAGCATGCGGTACGGGCCGATCTCCGACCAGTCCGCGACTGGGCCGAGCCCGGTCTCGGCCCGTGCCGCGCGGGCCGCTGAAGTCGCCTCCAGCCAGGCGGTATTGAGGTCGGTGAGCCCGCGGCGGGGGGTCGCGAACCCGGCCGTCGCCTCGGCCGCGCCCGCCGAGGCACGGAGCCGGTCCGCGGCGGTGCGGACGGGGGAGAGCGCGTCGGCCGACCGCAGGCGTACGAGCACGGCGAGCGCATACGGGTCCGGACCGTCGTCGTCCCCGGCGGCCGCGCCCCTCGGGCCACCAGGCTGTCCGGCCCGAGCGCCGCCGCCTGCCGCGCCGTTCGCCCCGGCGCTGTCGGCCTCGCCGTCCGCCGCCCCGCGCGCGCGGCCGCCCGGCGAGCCCGGTCCCACGCGCACGGTGCACAGCGCCGCCGTCCCCGGCAGCGACCGCGACGACGGGGCATCGGCCGCCGCCCACGGTGTCACGCACACCACCGTGTGCAGCCCCTCCGCGCCCGCTTCCCCCAGGGCCGTACGCAGTGCGGCCACCGCCATGTCGTACTGCCAGCCGCGCTCCGCCGTCAGGACCGCGCGCAGCTCCCGTGACAGATCCGCCCCCGCCCGCTCCTCGTCCGCGAGCAGCGTGCCGATCCGCGCCGTGACGTCCATCGCGGCGGCCAGCTGCGCCTCGGTGGGGCCGGGTGCCGCGTCGAGCAGCCATACGTAGCCGAGGACGATGCCCCGATGGCGTACGGGAAGACAGATCCGGTCGCGGAAGACCCCCGCGTCCGGGGCTGCCGGGATGCGGACCGGGCCCGTCGCGCGTGCGATGCCGAAGCCCTCGAACCAGGCGCGGACCGCAGGTGTCGACTTGCGGGTCAGGATCGAGCGGGTCCTGACCGGGTCCATCGCGGTGTCGTCGTCGCTGTCGTGCGCGCCGAAGGCGATCAGCCCGAAGTCGCGGTTCTCCAGCGTCGCGGGGACGGCCAGTAGTGCCGAGATCTCGTCGACCAGGTCTTGGTAATCGCCCTTCACCCGGACATTCTCGCACCCCTCTCAGACATATGTCTGAGATCCGGGCCACGGATGCGTGACAGCTGTCGATGGCACAGGATCGGAGCGATCCTTAGGTTTCACGGTGGTTCTTCGTGCCGTTCCCGATTCGTTCGGTTCCGGCCTCCTTCTGCCCCTGTTTCCGTGGAGGTGCCCCCGTGCTGGGTCCCGTGATCCTCGCCGCGTCCCGCAGCGACAAGATGCGCCGCTTCGTCTCGGCCGCCCCGGGGACCAAGCAGGTCGTCGCCCGGTTCATCGCCGGTGAAACGGTTGAGCAGGTCATTCCGATCGTCAAGGAGACCGTCGCCAAGGGCCTCGAGGTCACCCTGGACGTCGTCGGCGAGGACATCACCACGCGCGAGCAGGCCTACGCCGCCCGCGACGCCTACATGGAACTGATCGAATACCTCGAGGACCTCGGCCTGGGCACGAAGGCCGAGATGTCGGTCAAGCTGTCGATGTTCGGCCAGGCGCTGGAGGGCGGCCACGAGCTGGCGCTCGCCAACATCCGCCCCGTCGTCGAGGCCGCCGCCTCGATCGGCACCACGGTCACCCTGGACGCCGAGGACCACACAACCCTCGACTCGATGTTCGCCATCCACGAGGAGCTGCGGAAGGACTACCCGCAGACCGGCTGCGTGATCCAGGCGTACCTGTTCCGCACCGAGGACGACGCCCGCCGCCTCGCCGCCGCCGGAAGCCGCGTCCGCATCGTGAAGGGCGCCTACAAGGAGCCCGCGACCGTCGCGTACCAGGACAAGGCCGAGATCGACAAGGCGTACGTCCGCATCCTGAAGATCCTGATGGAGGGCGAGGGCTACCCGATGATCGGGTCCCACGACCCGCGCCTCATCGCCGTCACTCAGGAGCTTGCCCGCCGCGCCGGGCGCAAACTGGACGAGTACGAGTTCCAGATGCTGTACGGCATCCGCAGCGACGAGCACGTCCGGCTCGCGGCGGAGGGCCACCGGATGCGCGTCTACACGGCGTACGGCACCGACTGGTACGGCTACTTCATGCGCCGTCTCGCCGAGAAGCCCGCCAACCTGCTGTTCTTCGTCCGGTCGATGATCACCAAGGGCTGAGCCCTCCCACCCCTCATAAAGGAGTAACGGAACTCATGGACGCTGTCACCCAGGTCCCCGCCCCGGTCAACGAGCCGGTGCACGGCTACGCCCCCGGTTCCCCCGAGCGCGCCCGTCTGGAGGCCAAGCTCAAGGAGCTGTCCGAGAACCCGATCGAGCTGCCGATGACGATCGGCGGCGTGAAGCGGATGGGCGGCGGCGAGCGCTTCGACGTCGTACAGCCGCACAACCACAAGTCCGTCATCGGCACCTTCGCCGGGGCCACCCAGCAGGACGCGCAGGACGCGATCGACGCCGCGCTGGCCGCCGCTCCGGCGTGGCGTGCGATGGACTTCGACGACCGCGCCGCGATCATCCTGCGCGCGGCCGAGCTGCTGGCCGGTCCGTGGCGCGAGACGCTCGCCGCCTCCACCATGCTGGGCCAGTCGAAGACCGCGCAGCAGGCCGAGATCGACACCCCCTGTGAGCTCGTCGACTTCTGGCGCTTCAACGTCAAGTACGCCCGCGACCTGCTCGCCGAGCAGCCGCCGGCCAATTCGCCGGGTGTGTGGAACCGTCTGGACCACCGCCCGCTCGAGGGCTTCGTCTACGCGATCACGCCCTTCAACTTCACCGCCATCGCGGGCAACCTGCCCACCGCCCCGGCCCTGATGGGCAATGTCGTGGTGTGGAAGCCGTCCCCGACGCAGACGCACGCCGCCGTGCTGCTGATGCAGCTGCTCGAGGAGGCGGGCCTGCCCAAGGGCGTCATCAACCTGGTGACGGGCGACGGCATCGCCGTCTCCGACGTGGCGCTGAACCACCCCGACCTGGCCGGTATCCACTTCACCGGCTCGACCAAGACCTTCCAGCACCTGTGGAAGACGGTCGGCAACAACATCGAGAAGTACCGCTCCTACCCGCGCATCGTCGGTGAGACGGGCGGCAAGGACTTCGTCGTCGCCCACCCGAGCGCCGACCGCGCGGTGCTGAAGACCGCGCTGACCCGTGGCTCCTTCGAGTTCCAGGGCCAGAAGTGTTCGGCGTCCTCGCGTGCGTACGTCCCCGCCTCGATCTGGAACTCCGGCTTCAAGGAGGAGTTCGCGGCCGAGGTCGACGGCATCAAGATGGGTGACGTCACCGACCTGTCGAACTTCGTCGGCGCCGTGATCGACGAGCGTGCCTTCGCCAAGAACAAGGCCGCGATCGACTGCGCGAAGGAGGACCCGAGCTGCACGATCGTCGCGGGCGGGACCTACGACGACTCGGTCGGTTACTTCGTCCGCCCGACGGTCGTCGAGTGCTCGGACCCGGCCAACGAGGTCTTCACCACCGAGTACTTCGGCCCGTTCCTCGCGATCCACGTCTACGAGGACGACCAGTACGACGCGATGCTGGAGCAGATGGAGTCGGTGTCGGCGTACGCCCTGACCGGCGCGGTCATCGCCAACGACCGTGCGGCGGCCGCGTACACGATGGAGAAGCTGCGGTACGCCGCGGGCAACTTCTACATCAACGACAAGTCCACCGGCGCGGTGGTCGGCCAGCAGCCCTTCGGCGGCGGCCGCGCCTCCGGCACCAATGACAAGGCGGGTGCCCCGCAGAACCTGATGCGCTGGACGCTGACCCGCGCGATCAAGGAGACGCTGGTGGCGCCGACGGACTACTCCTACCCGCACATGGGCTGACACGCCTCGCGTGAACCCTGAACCCCGCCCCCGTCCCGGCCCCCACGCCGGGACGGGGGCGGTTCACGTTGTGCGGGTCTACGCTGCTGGAAGGGGGTGCCGGAAGGAGGGCGTGATGCCAGGTTCAACGACGTTGAACGCCGGGCACGGGGTCGATCCGGTCGAGCACACCGATGCCGTGCGCCTCGCCTCCGTACTGCGGGAACTGAGCGGTCTGCTGACCGTGGACGGACCGAACCGGCTTACTGATGCGCAGGTCAGTGCCTTGTGCGGGGGACAGGTGCATCACCGGCAGGAGTTCGGCGAGTGGGTCGCCGGGCTTGCGCGGGAGCTGAACCGGAAGATTACGGCGTAGCTGTGTCCGCCTCCGCCTCCGGATCCGACTCCGCGAGGCGCTTGATCGCCGAAAGCCGGGTGTCCCAGTCCGAGGCCACACGGTCCATCCACCGCGCCGTGACGCCCAGCCGCGCCGGCAGGACCGTGTAGCGCGCCTCGCGGCCCTCCCGGTGTCCGGCCACCAGGCCGGCCCGGGTGAGGACCGCGAGGTGCTTGACGATCGCCTGCCGGCTGACCGGCAGCTCCGTCGCCAGGACCGTGGCGGTCGCCTCGCCGTGCGCGGCGAGGGCGTCCAGTATCCGGCGGCGGGTCGGGTCCGCCAGGGCGGACAGGACCTCCGTCACGGCATCCTGGTCCGATTCCGTCGTCATGCGGCAAGCTTCTCCGCGTACTTCTGGAGGTTGCCGACCACCTCGGTCCAGCCGGCCGAGTGGCCCTCGTATCCGGCCGTGTCGACCTTGTCCTCGGGGATGGCGATGGCGGCGAAGCCGGTCTCCACCACGCGCAGGTGCGTGCCGTCGCCGTCCGGGGTGAGGGTGAACTCCACCAGGGTGGAGTTGCCTTCGACGGCCTGCTCCCCGGGGAAGGCGCTCGCCCAGCGGTACGAGAGGTGGTGCGGCGGGTCGACCTTCACGATCGTGGTCGGGAACTGTCCGTACGTGCCGTGGTCGAGTTCCATGGTCCCGCCCGGCCGCAGGTCGACCGGGGTCGGCTTGCCCTGGCCGAACCAGGAGCCGATGTGCTCGGGCTCGGTGAGCACGGCCCACACGCGCTCCACCGGTGCGGCGATGGTGATCTCTCGTTCGATGCGGTCCTTGCTCATGATCCCTGCCTCCTGGTCGGGTATGACGTGCTACCCAATGGTTGCACGTCACTGCCGAAAGGTGCAACCCCTCGGTTGCACTAGCGGTCGCGGGCGGAGGTGGCCTGAGAAGATGCGGAGCATGAGTGAGTCGCTGCGCACCGCCCACACCTTCGAACTCGGCCCCGCCGAACTCCTCGAAATCCGCACCCTGTTGACGGACGCGTTCCACGGCGCCTTCAGCGACGACGACTGGGACCACAGCCTGGGCGGCATCCATGCGCTGGTGCACGAGGACGGGGAGCTCGTCGCGCACGGCAGCGTGATCCAGCGCCGCGTGATCCACGGCCACCGCTCGCTGCGTATCGGATACGTCGAGGGGGTGGCGGTCCGCGCGGACCGGCGGCGGCGCGGCCTCGGCGGACTGGTGATGGAGACGCTGGAGCGGGTGATCGACGGCGCGTACGAGTTCGGGGCGCTCTCCTCGTCCGACGCCGGCGCCGAGCTGTACCGGGCCCGCGGCTGGCAGGTCTGGGAGGGGCCGATCGCCGCGCAGGGCCCGGGCCGGATCGTTCCGCTGCCGGACGAGGAGGGCAGTACCTACGTCCGCCCGGCGGCGAACCGTCCGCTCCCGGACCCCGGCCGCGAACTCACCTTCGACTGGCGCGACGGCGACGTCCTCTAGGTCCTGTCCGGCAGCGGCTCACAGCGCCCCCGCGTCCCGCGCCGTCCACACCGACGGATACAGCGGACGGAATCCGAGCTCGTCCCGGATCCGTACGGTCGACACCACCCCGAGCCACGGGTCGGGATCGGTCCGCTCCGCCAACTCCTCAGGTACGGCGGTCCCGTTGAGCTGATGCAGCTCCACCGCCGTCACCGGAGCGTCGTCCGCGATGTTGTACTTGCGGCCCGCAGCCCCCGGCGCGTACAGCAGGCGCAGCAGACCCTGCGCCACATCCGCGTGGTGCACCATCGGCAGCCGCTGGTGCCCGGCCCAGTGTCCGGCCCACATCAGGGACTGGGCCAGATGCGGATCGCCCTCGCCGTACACGAAGGCCAGGCTGCCGATCCGTACATCGAGGCCCTGCTCCCGGTGCAGGGCCAGCAGCCCGGCCTCCGCCTCGGCCTTGGACGCGGCATACGCACCCCACATCGGCCCCCCGGGCAGCGGCTCGTCGTCCTCGACCAGCGGCCGCCCGCGGCCCGTGCCGTACGCGAGATTCGTGCTGACCTGGACGAACCTGCCCGTCCCGGCCTCCAGCGCGGCCCGCCCGAGGCTGAGGGCGGCATCCCGGTTGACCGCCCACGCCTCCTCGTCGGGTACCCCGCGGAACGCCGCCGCGATGTTCACCACCGCATCCGCACCGGCCAGCGCCTTGCGCACACTCGCCTCGTCCCGCAGCTCACCGACCGCGATCTCGGCGCCCAGCCCAGCGAGGGGCTCGCCTCGCTCCTCGTCCCGCACCAGCACCCGGACCGTGTCGCCGGGCGCGGTGCGCTGCAGCAGCCGCGGTACGAAACGCCGCCCGACCTCACCCGTCGAACCCGTCACCAGCGTCAGCATCACGCTCTCCTCTCGTCGTGCCACCCACACTGGGCGGCGCCGCCGCGGCGCGGGAGAGACGCGTCCATCCAGGGACCGGCACTCCCTGGATACGGCCTGGATACGGATCAGCCGCCCGGCCATGCTGGAGGGGTGGACAGAACCGAACTCGCCGACTTCCTGCGCCGCCGCCGTGCCCGGCTGGACCCGTCGGACGTCGGGCTGACGGCCGGCGCCCGCCGCCGCACACCCGGGCTGCGCCGCGAAGAGGTCGCCCAGCTCACCGGGATGTCCACCGACTACTACACCCGCCTGGAGCAGGCCCGCGGCTCGCGCCCCTCACGCCAGATGCTGTCCGCGCTGGCCAGAGCGCTGCGGCTGAGCGAGGACGAGCGCGACCATCTCTTCCATCTCGCGGGCGAGGAGCCGCCGCGCGAGACACAGGGATCGTCGCTCCATGTCCGGCCAGGTCTGCTGATGGTGCTCGACCGGCTGTACGACGCTCCCGCGCAGGTGATGAGCGACTGGGGCGAGGTCCTCGCGCAGAACGCCATGGCCGTCGCACTCGCCGGTGAGGCGGAGCCCGGCCGCAACATCATCCACCGCTACTTCACCGATCCGCGTACGCGCGAGCTCTTCCCGCCCGAGGACCGGGAAGAGCACGCGCGCACCCATGCGGCCCAGCTGCGGGCGGTGCTCGCAGCCCGGCCGCAGGACCCGGGACCGGCCGGTCTGGTGGCCGAACTGCTCGACCGGAGTGCGGAGTTCGCGGCGCTCTGGGAGCAGCACGAGGTGGCGGTCCGGCGTTCGGCGGTCAAGCGCTTCGTCCACCCCGTGGTCGGCCTGCTGGAACTGGACTGCGAGGTGCTGGCCGTTCCCGGCCAGGGCCAGGTCCTGGTCGTGCACTCGGCCCGGCCGGGGACGGAGGCCCACGAGCGGCTGGCGCTGCTCAGGGTCGTGGGCCTCCAGGACCTGACGGTCAGCCGCTGACGGACGCCGCCCCGGTCTCGATGTGGCCGGTGTACCGCCGCGACCACGTCGAGTCCGCATCGGCCGTGACCGTGAAGTCGTACCAGCCGTTCTGGTAGGCCACCTGCAATGGTCCACAGCCGTGCGGGAAGAGATCAGTGAACACCTGCTGAACTGCGCATTCGATCGCGAATCTGAATGGATGAATGGGGCTTCGCCGCGCGTCCCCTGCGCCCTGTGCTGGAAGGGATCCCGGGCCAGTGATCACGGCCTCACACAGGGAGCAGCCATGCCAGAGAAACGCAGAACGAGACCCGTCCGGCGAATCCTCCTGATCTGTTGCGCGAACGTCTTCGCGGCGACGGCCCTCGTCGGCCTGGGGGCCGCGGAAGCCGGAGCCCAGGTGGCGACGTGCTTCGGCGCCCCGGTGACGACCACGACCACGACCGGGACGCCGGGCCCGGACGTGATCGTCGGCACCGCCGGCGTTGACATCATCGACGGGCTCGGCGGCAACGACCTGATCTGCGGTCTGGGAGGCGACGACCTTCTGAGAGGCGGCCCGGGCAATGACCAGCTCGACGGCGGCGACGGCAATGACGGGCTGGTCGGCGACAGCTTCGACGTGACCGGCGTGACCACCGCGACCGGAAGGGACCGTCTGTTCGGTGGCGCGGGCGACGACGGCATGGTGGGAGACAACTCCGCGGGTTTCCAGGGCGTGGCCAGTGGCGCAGCGCCCGACTCCTTGTACGGCGGGCCGGGCGACGACAGCCTGACCGGCGACACCAGCGGGGAGTCCGCTTCCGGCGGTGCGAACGACCGTCTCGAAGGCGGCGAGGGCAACGACGCCCTCATCGGGGACTCGGTGGCCTTCTTCGACGTCTCCGGGGCCGGCGACGATGTGCTTCTGGAAGGCCCCGGCGAACTCGGCGATGCGACGGGCGACAGCGTCTCCATCGTGGGGAACGCGAACGGGGCCGGCGGTGACGACATCGTGGACCTGGGCGCGGACGGCGGCACGATCGCGACCGGCGACCATGCCGCTTCCGGGGGCACCGCGATCGGCTCCGGCAACGACCGGATCTTCGGCGGCAGCGCGGGCGAGTTCGCGATTGTCGGAGACAGCGGCTTGGGAGACCCCACCGGAGCGACCGCCGGGCGTGATGTGATCGTCGGGCGCGGCGGGGACGACGTCCTGTACGGCGACAACGTCGACCAGACCGGCGCATCGGTCACCACGGTGGGCGGGACCGACAGCATCGACGGCGGAGCCGGCAACGACACCCTCAGGGGCGGTCCCGCCGCCGACGTCCTGAACGGCAACGCCGGTACGGACGACTGCGACGGCGAAGCGGGCGCCGACTTCGAGACCAACTGCGAGATCTGACCGCGGACCACGGACCTGGGGGGCATCTCGCCTCGGCGGAGCGCTTACGCCTTGACGAGCATCTTCCCCAGGTTCTCGCCCCGCAGCATGCCGAGGAACGCCTCCACAATCCGCTCGAAACCCTCGACGACCGTGACATCCGGCGCGATGTGCCCGCTCTGCAGATGCGGTACGAGGAAGTCCTCGAACTCGCTCTGCACATCGGTGTAGTTGCGTACCAGCACCCCCTCCAGCCGCAGCGACTTCTCGACCACGGCGAAGAGATTGCGGGGCGCGGCCGGCGCCTCGGCGGTGTTGTACTGGGCGACAGCGCCGACCCAGGCGATCCGCCCACGATCCCGCAACGAGGCGATAGCGCCCTCCAGATGGTCGCCGCCGACGTTGTCCACGTACACGTCGATGCCCTCGGGCGCCGCTTTCGCCAGCAGCTCGCGCACCGTGCCGTCGTGGTAGTCGAAGGCTGCGTCGAAGCCCAGGTGCTCGGTGAGGTGCGCGACCTTCGCGGCCGAGCCCGCGCTGCCGACGATCCGTCCTGCGCCCAGGAGCCGGGCGATCCGCGCCACGGCGGTGCCGACGCCGCCCGCTGCCGCGGACACGAACAGGTCGTCTCCGGGCTTCAGTTGAACGGTCCGGGTGAGGGCGACATAGGCGGTGAGGCCGGTCCCGCCGAGGATGCTCAGATACGCGGAGAGCGACACACCGTCGTACGGCTTGATCTTCCGGCTGCCGTTCGTCCCCAGCGTCACCAGCGAGTGCGTACGCCAGCCCTGGCGGTGGAAGACCAGGTCTCCCTCGCTCAGCCCCGGGTCGAGGGACGCGACGACACGGCCGAGGGCGCGGCCCTCAAGCGGGGCGTTCAACTCGAAGTCCCCGTCCATCATTTCGCGGTGGTACGGGTCCACGGACCAGTAGAGATTCTCCACCAGCGCCGTGCCCGGCCCGGGGGCGGGCTCGGGAGCCTCGACGAAGGTGAAGTGCTCGGGGGAGGGGAAGCCGGTGGGGCGCGCGGTCTGCTGCACGGTGATCATGTGCAGGACCCTAGGGAGGAATCACACGGCCGGGCAGTGGGTTGCGTCGATGGAACGGCCTTATCCATCAACACTCCTCATACGACGAGGTGGGAGCCCCGATGCCCGATCTGGCACCTCACGAGCTGCGCATACTGATCGCCGTCGAGCGCGAGCGCGGATTCTCGGCCGCTGCCGCCGCCCTCGGCATGACCCAGTCCGCGGTCTCGCACTCGGTGCGCGCCAGTGAGCGCAAGATCGGGGCGGTGCTCTTCGAGCGCGGCCGCCGGGGCGCGACCCCGACCGCGGCCGGGACCCGGACCGTCGCGCACGCCCGCAGGATTCTGCGTCTCCTGGAGACGCTGGGTGCCGAGGCGCGCGGTGCGGAGGCGGAGACGGTGGCGGGACCGCTGCGCATCGCGGCCTTCCGCAGTGCCGCCCTGCATCTGCTGCCGCCCGCGCTGGAACGACTCACCGCACGCCACCCCGGGATCCAGCCCGAGGTGCGGATGGTGCGCGAGCTCGGCCGCGGCACGGCGGGGGAGGTCGCCGACGGGCACGCCGACCTGGGCATCGCGACGATCGGGACCACCTCTCCCGTACCGCCGGAGCTGGTCGGGGGAGTGCTGGTGGAGGAGGGGTACGCCCTGGTCCACCCGGCCGGGCACCCGGCGCCGCGCTCGCTCCCGCTGGTCGACTGGGCCGAGAACTGCACCTCGTACACGCGGGAATGGTGGGCGGAGCAGGAGTGGCTGCCGAAGGCGACCGTCCTGGCGGAGGACGACGGAGCAGTGCTCTCGATGGTGAGCAGTGGCTTCGGGATGGCCGTGATGCCGGAGCTGTCGCTGACCGGAGCGCCGGCCACAGTCGAGATCACTGATCTCGGACCGGAGCGCCCGACCCGCTCCGTCGGCTATGTCACCACCCCTGAGCTGGCGCGCAGTGTCGCTGTCAGGGCTCTGATCCGCGAGCTGAGAGCCCTCTCCCGGTGATCGCCGTCTCAGATAGTAGGAAGTCCGACTAATTGTGGAGACAGAAGCGCGTACCTGTCCTAGCTTTGTAGAAGCCGAACGTCTCGCTCGATCCAGCGAATGGCGGTCGTGAGCACGTGCCCCTGAGCAGGCAACCCCTGCGGCACCGCTCGCCGCCCCTTCCGGCGCCTCGAATCACGTTGATTTCAAGGAGTCGATCACCATGCCCGCTGAGACCGCACGCCGCGTCCGCCACTCCTCCCGTACGAGTGAGTCCGACCGCAAGAATGCCGCCGCCGCCCTGCAGCGAGCCCTCGACCGCAGGGACAACGGCGGCTCCACCGGCCACTGAGCTCTTTCAGCTCTTTCATCCTGCGGTCTTTCATCCTCCGGCACCGTCCGGATGGTGGACGCTACATGTCACGGGGTGGGACGCGGAGTAGGGTGCCGACATGTCTCGCAGCATCAATCTCGCAGTGATCCCCGGTGACGGCATCGGCCAGGAGGTCGTGGCCCAGGGCCTTAAGGTCCTGACGGCCGTCCTCCCGCAGGATGTGAAGCTGGAGACCAAGGAGTACGACCTCGGCGCCCAGCGCTGGCACCGCACCGGAGAGACCCTCCCCGACGCGGAACTCGACTCCCTCAAGAACCACGACGCGATCCTGCTCGGTGCGATCGGCGACCCGTCCGTGCCGTCCGGTGTGCTGGAGCGCGGGCTGCTGCTCAAGCTCCGCTTCGCCTTCGACCACTACGTCAACCTGCGTCCGTCGAAGCTGTTCCCGAACACCGCCACGCCGCTGGCCGGCCGCCCCGACATCGACTTCGTCGTCGTCCGCGAGGGCACCGAGGGCCCGTACACCGGCAACGGCGGTTCGCTCCGTACGGGCACGGAGCACGAGGTCGCCACCGAGGTCAGCCTCAACACGGCGTACGGCGTCGAGCGCGTCGTCCGTGACGCGTACGAGCGGGCCAACTCCCGCCCCCGCAAGAAGCTGACGCTGGTTCACAAGAACAACGTCCTCGTCTACGCCGGTCACATGTGGAAGAACATCTTCGACCGGGTCGGCAAGGAATACCCCGAGGTCACCACCGACTATCTGCACGTCGACGCGGCGACGATCTTCTTCGTCACCCAGCCGGAGCGCTTCGACGTCATCGTCACCGACAACCTTTTCGGTGACATTCTCACCGACCTCGCCGCCGCCGTGACCGGCGGTATCGGCCTGGCCGCGTCCGGCAACATCAACCCGACGGGGGCCTTCCCGTCGATGTTCGAGCCCGTCCACGGCTCGGCGCCCGACATCGCGGGCACCGGCAAGGCCGACCCGACGGCCACGATCCTGTCCGTCGCCCTCCTGCTGCGCCACCTCGGCTTCGAGGCCGAGGCCGTGCGGATCGAGGATGCCGTCACCGCCGACCTGGCGGGACGCGACGGCAGCACGGTCCGTACGACGGACGAAATCGGCGACGCGCTCGCGGTACGAGTAGCGGGCTGACCCGACGCTTTCAGTAAGCCGCCGGGTCGCAACGCACCCGGCGGCTTCTCCTGTGCGGCCTCCGGGTGCCACCATTCATCCCTGGACCGCCTTCACCCCGTTTCGTGCACGGTGCCCCGCGAGCGATAATCGAACGCGGGCCGCGGCATGCGGGAAAGCTCGGACGTCCTAGCAGTCGCAGCGGCGTGAGCGCGGTCCGTCACAAACAACCGGTGAAGGACACTGCACTCATGACGACGCCCACGATCGAGCTCAAGCCCTCCTCGTACCCGCTGTCCGACGCGGAGCGCGAGGCGATCCTGGTGAACCCCGGATTCGGCCGCCACTTCACCGACCACATGGTGACGATCAAGTGGACGGAGGGGCGTGGCTGGCACGACGCACAGCTCGTCCCGTACGCGCCGCTGTCGATCGACCCGGCCAATATGACCCTGCACTACGCGCAGGAGATCTTCGAGGGCCTCAAGGCATACCGCCGGCCCGACGGCTCGGTCGTGACCTTCCGCCCCGAGGCCAACGCCGAGCGCTTCCAGAGGTCGGCCCGCCGCCTGGCGATGCCGGAGCTGCCGGTCGAGACCTTCATCGCGGCGTGCGACGCGCTGGTCGAGCAGGACAAGGCATGGGTCCCGGCGCACGGCGGCGAGTCCTCGCTCTACCTGCGCCCCTTCATGATCGCGACCGAGGTCGGCCTGGGCGTGCGGCCCGCCAACGAGTACCTCTTCATCGTCATCGCCTCGCCCGCGGGCGCCTACTTCCCCGGCGGCGTCAAGCCGGTCTCCATCTGGCTGTCCGAGGACCGGGTGCGCGCCGTCCCCGGCGGCATGGGCGACGCCAAGACCGGCGGCAACTACGCCGCGTCCCTGCTCGCCCAGGCCGAGGCCGCCGCGAAGGGCTGCGACCAGGTCGCCTACCTCGACGCCGTCGAGCACAAGTGGGTCGAGGAACTGGGCGGCATGAACCTGTACTTCGTGTACGGGAACCGCATCGTGACCCCCGAGCTCACCGGCTCGCTGCTCGCGGGCATCACCCGTGACTCGCTTCTCCGGCTCGCCAAGGACCTCGGCTACGAGTCCGAGGAGGGCAGGGTCTCCATCGACCAGTGGAAGGCCGACACCGAGAACGGCACGCTCACCGAGGTCTTCGCCTGCGGCACTGCCGCGGTCATCACGCCGGTCGGCCTGGTGAAGTCCGCGGGCGGCGAGTGGAAGCAGTCCGGCGGCCAGCCGGGCGAGGTCACGCTGCGGCTGCGCAAGGCGCTGCTGGACATCCAGACGGGCAGGGCCGAGGACGTCCACGGCTGGACCCACGAGCTGGGCTGACACGCGCCGGTCAGCAACGGGCCCGCCCCCTGCACGGCAGGGGGCGGGCCCGAGTGCTTGGCGCGGCAGGGTCAGGCAACGGCCACTTCCGGCTCGGGCGTGCGCTCCCGCGCCTGTGCCCGTCCGAGTCCCATGGCCAGATAACTCGCGCCGCCCACCAGGCCCGAGAAGACGAAGCTGCAGTCCACTCCGCCCGTCAGCGACAGCAGCCGACCCTCGTACAGCGGGGTCGAGACCGCCATCAGGCCGACCGCCGCGCCGATCGCCCAACTCGCCGTGGCCCGGGCGTTCCAGCCCGCGCGGAACCAGTAGATGCCGCCCCGCGCGCGGCGGTTGTAGACCTGGAGCGCCTCCGCGTCGTACTCGCCGCCGTTGCGGACATGGGCGATCATCGTGATCACCGCCCACGGCGTGCCGATCGCCGTCAGCAGCAGCACGAACGACGTCATCGCCGACTGCGCGTTCCACGCGAAATGGCCGAGGAAGACGAAGAAGGTCGCCACCGCCGCGACCACCAGCGTCGCCCGCGTCCGGGTCGCGCGCGGCAGGATCGCGTCCAGGTCTAGGCCCATCGAGTAGAGCATCAGGCCGGCGTTGCCGACCGAGCCGGCCGTGGCGGCCAGGAGCAGCGGGACCAGGTACCAGACGGGTGACGCGGCCACCAGCGGGCCCGCGTAGTCGAGCGAGGCGCGGGCCGCGAGTGCCGTGTACGTGCCGAAGAGCTGGGGGATCAGCAGACCCGCGACCAGTCCCACGCAGGTCGCCCGCAGCACCCGCTTCGGCTGGTGCTTGAGGGGTGAGATGTAGCGCGTGTAGTCGCCGAGCAGCGTGATGAAGGCGATCGGGCCGCTCAGACCCGCGGCGACCGCGGACAGCAGCCAGGTCGGCCAGAAGGAGCCCAGGAGGTACGGGGTGTCCGGCGGGGCGGCCGTGGTGAGGTCGGGGGCGTACGCGATCAGGCCGAGCAGGAGCAGCGCCGTCATGCCGATCGCCAGGACCTTGCTGAGCCGGAGCAGCAGGCGGTAGCCGTACACCGCTCCGACGACGGTACACGCGGCGAGCAGCGCGTATACGAGCGTGTGCGCGACCCCGCCGGTCGGCAGTCCGGCGATCCGGGCCAGCGTCCCGATCATCACGTCGCCGCCGATCCAGAGCGTCAGCGCGGTGTACCCGAGCGACAGCAGCAGCCCGACGACGGAGCCGACGAGCCGCCCGCGTACGCCAAAGGCCGCGCCGCTGGAGGTCGACAGGTTCGTCGCGGTACGCAGCGACACGAGCGCGAGCGGCGCGGTGACCGCGACTCCGGCGACCGTGCCCGCGACGATCGAGGTGACCGCCGGCCACAGGCCGAGACCGAAGGAGACCGGAAGCCAGCCGAAGACGATGACGCCCAGGCAGAGGTTCGATCCGAGAAGGATCGAGATGAGATCCCGGGGGGTGCTGGTGCGTTCCGCCTCCGGGATGGTGTCCACTCCGCGCTGTTCTATCGGCATGGGCTGCCCCTGACGCTCGACTGTTTGAGTGCTGCTCAATGTGACTCAAGGCGTGGTGGTCGGTCAATGCTTCCGTGAAAAGAAACTCGTGGTTAGAGTGGTGTTCAAACAGGAGGTGTGGTGACGTGCGACTGACCCCGACCGAGCGCGACCGGCTGCTGATCTTCGGCGCCGCCGAACTGGCGCGGGCCCGCCGGGCCCGTGGTCTGAGGCTCAATGTCCCCGAGGCGACCGCGCTCATCGCGGACACCGTCTGCGAGGCGGCCCGCGACGGACGCAGGCTCGCCGAGGCGATCGAGGCCGCGCGCAGCGTGCTGGGTCCCGACGACGTACTGCCCGGGGTGGCGGACGTGGTCACCGAGGTTCATGTGGAGGCCGTCTTCGACGACGGATCGCGGCTCGCCGTGGTCTCCAGCCCCATCGGCGGCGGCGGTCTTGGAGCGCAGGCACCCGGCGCGGTCGTCCCCGGGCCCGCGGACGCCGAGCCGGAGCCCGCCCTGCGGCTCACCGTCCGCAACACCGCGGCCGTCCCGGTCAGCGTCACCTCGCACTTCCACTTCTTCGAGGCCAACCCCCGGCTCGACTTCGACCGGGCCGCGGCCTACGGCATGCGCCTGTGCGTCCCCGCCGGGTCCTCCGTCCGCTTCGGCCCGGGCGGCGAGGCCGAGGTCGGCCTGCTGCCCATCGGCGGCGACAGGATCGCGATCGGCTTCGCCGGGCTCGTCGACGGCCCGCTGGACGGGCCGGGCGCGAAGGAAGAGGCCCTGCGGCGCGCGGCGGCCTGCGGCTACCTGGGAGCGGAGGGCCGCTGATGGACCCGTACGAGTACGCATCGGTGCACGGGCCGCGCGCGGGTGACCGGGTCGTCCTGGGCGACTCCGGACTCGTCGTCCGCGTCGAGTCGGACGCGCAGAAGCCCGGCGACGAATTCCTCGCCGGCTTCGGCAAGACCGCGCGCGACGGACTGCACCTGAAGGCCGCGGCCGTACGCGAGACCTGCGACGTCGTGATCAGCAATGTGCTGGTCATCGACCCCGTGCAGGGCATCCGCAAGGTGTCCGTCGGCATCCGCGAGGGCCGGATCGCGGCGATCGGGCGGGCCGGGAACCCCGACACCCTCGACGGTGTCGACGTCGTCGTCGGCACGGGCACGTCGATCGTCTCCGGCGAGGGCATGATCGCCACAGCCGGTGCCGTCGACACCCATGTCCATCTGCTCTCGCCGCGGATCATGGAGGCCTCGCTCGCCTCCGGTGTCACCACCGTCATCGGCCAGGAGTTCGGCCCGGTCTGGGGCGTCGGCGTCAACTCGCCGTGGGCCCTGCGCCACGCCTTCAACGCCTTCGACGCCTGGCCCGTCAACATCGGCTTCCTCGCCCGCGGATCGTCCTCCGACGACGCCCCGCTCGTCGAGGCGCTCGCCGAGGGCGGCGCGTCCGGCTTCAAGGTCCACGAGGACATGGGCGCGCACACCCGCGCCCTCGACACCGCGCTGCGGGTCGCCGAGGAGCACGACGTCCAAGTCGCCCTGCACAGTGACGGCCTGAACGAATGCCTCTCGGTCGAGGACACGCTGAAGGTCCTCGACGGCCGTACGATCCACGCCTTCCACATCGAGGGCTGCGGCGGCGGCCACGTCCCGAACGTGCTCAAAATGGCGGGCGTGCCGAATGTCATCGGCTCCTCAACCAACCCGACCCTGCCCTTCGGCCGGGACGCGGTCGCCGAGCACTACGGGATGATCGTCTCCGTACACGACCTCAAGACCGACCTTCCCGGCGACGCGGCCATGGCCCGCGACCGGATCCGGGCCGGGACGATGGGCGCGGAGGACGTACTGCACGACCTCGGCGCGATCGGCATCACCTCCTCGGACGCGCAGGGCATGGGGCGCGCGGGCGAGACGGTACGCCGCACCTTTGCAATGGCCGGGAAGATGAAGGCCGAGCTGGGCCCGATGGAGGGCGACGGCGCGCACGACGACAACGCGCGCGTGCTGCGCTACATGGCCAAGCTGACGATCAACCCCGCGATCGCGCACGGCCTCGCGCACGAGATCGGCTCCATCGAGGTGGGCAAG
This sequence comes from Streptomyces sp. NPDC005408, assembly GCF_040606445.1. NCBI lineage: Bacteria > Bacillati > Actinomycetota > Actinomycetes > Kitasatosporales > Streptomycetaceae > Streptomyces > Streptomyces sp. NPDC005408. The sequence continues at coordinate 140,536 of NZ_JBEXEX010000015.1, forward strand.
CTCGCGGACATCGTCCTGTGGAAGCCGCAGTACTTCGGGGCGAAGCCGCAGCTCGTACTGAAGTCGGGCTTCCCGGCGTACGGAGTGACGGGCGACCCGAACGCCGCCACCGACACCTGCGAACCGCTGGTCCTCGGGCCGCAGTTCGGGTCGTACGGAGCGACGGCCGCGGACATCTCGGTCGCCTTCGTCGCCAAGGCGGCGACCGAACTGGGCTCCGACATGATGCCGACGCGCCGCCGCCGGGTCGCCGTCCGCGGCACCCGCGGCATCGGCCCGGCCGATCTGCGGCTCAACTCCCGTATCGGCGACGTGGGGGTGGACGGCCGCACCGGCCTGGTCACGCTCGACGGCGACGCGCTGCGGTCCGAGCCCGCCGACTCGATCTCCCTCAACCGCCTCTACTTCCTCTAGCCCCAGCCCTCTAGTCCTCTAGGAGTCCGACCCATGAGCTTCCGTATGCCGCCCGAGTGGGCCCCGCACGAGCGCACCTGGATGGCCTGGCCCGGCCCGAACATCACCTTCACCGGGGACGACCTGGCTGCGTCCCGCCGGGCGTGGGCGTCCGTCGCCCAGGCCGTACGCCGCTTCGAACCGGTCACCATGGTCGTCGGCCCCGGCCAGTCGGAGGAGGCCCGCGCGCTGGTCGGCCCGGACATCGACCTCGTCGAGCGCGAGCTGGACGACGCATGGATGCGCGACATCGGCCCCACCTTCGTCACCGACGGGACGCGACTGGCCGCCGTGGACTGGGTGTTCAACGGCTGGGGCGCGCAGCAGTGGGCCACCTGGGACCACGACGCGAAGATCGCCCGCCATGTCGCTGACCTCGCGGGCGTACCCGTCCACAGCTCGCCCCTCGTCAACGAGGGCGGCGGCATCCATGTCGACGGCGAGGGCACGGTGCTGCTGACGGAGACCGTGCAGCTCGGCCCCGAGCGCAACCCCGGCTGGTCGAGGGACGAGGTCGAGGCCGAGATCCACTCGAAGCTCGGCACGACCAAGGCGATCTGGCTGCGCCGCGGCCTGACCGCGGACTACCCGCCCCACGGCTTCGGCACCCTCGGTCACGTCGACATCGTCGCCGCCTTCGCAGGCCCGGGCGTCATAGTCGCCCACACACAGCCGGACCCGGCCCACCCCGACCACGAGCTCTGCAAGGAGAACGTGGAAATGCTCAAGCTCCAGACGGACGCCCGGGGCCGCCGCATCGAGATCGTCGAGATCCCCGCGCCGACGGCCCTGCGCGAGGAGGACGGCGGCTGGGCCGACTACTCGTACATCAACCACTACGTCTGCAACGGCGGCGTGGTGCTGTGCGCCTTCGACGACCCGCGCGACGAGATCGCGGCGGGCATCTTCCGCAGGCTCTACCCCGACCGCACGGTGACGCTGGTCGACGCCCGGATGATCTTCGCCGGGGGCGGCGGCATCCACTGCATCACTCAGCAGCAGCCGAGGGTCTGATGGTCCGTCCACCCGCCGGTTCGCGATCAGGTAGAACATACGGGTGAACGTGTTCCTGAAGGTGGTTGTCGCCGTATGACCCCCGCCCCCCGCCGTCGCAATATCGCGCCGCCACGGGAGTCCGTGCTCGTCGCCGCCATGGCCACCATCGCCGAGCGCGGGCTCGACGGGCTGACCATGGCCGGGCTCGGGCGTGAGGTGGGGATGAGCAGCGGGCATCTGCTCTATTACTTCCGCACCAAGGACGAGCTCCTTCTCCAGACACTGGAGTGGAGCGAGGGCCGCCTCGGTGCGGAGCGCAGTGCGCTGCTCTCCCGGCAGGGTCCCGTGCGTGAGCGGCTCGACGCGTATGTCGATCTGTACGTGCCCGACGGGCCGCGCGATCCCCACTGGACGCTCTGGCTCGAGGTCTGGAACCGCTCGCAGAACGCCGACGCCGACGCCCGCGCTCGCCAGGCCGCCATCGAGGGGGCCTGGCACCGGGATCTGGTCGCGCTGATCGCCGAAGGGATCTCGCGCGGCGAGTTCCGCTCCGTCGACCCCGACCGCTTCGCCGCCCGGCTGCGTGCCCTCCTCGACGGGTTCAGTGTCCATGTCGCCGTCGGCATACCGGGTACCGGGCGGCCCCAAGTCCTCGCTCATGTGAAGGAGTTCATCGAGGACTCACTGCTGCCCTGATCGGTCCATGAACGCAACGTACGCAAGTACTCCCGATCGTTGCTTACTGCACCCTTGTCCGCCTCCCGGCCCCTCCGGCACGGTTTCGGATCATGGGACGAGAGCATTGGAAAAAGATCTGGGTCGGCTCCGCCGGCAACATGGTCGAGTGGTTCGACTGGTTCGTGTACGCGAGCTTCGCCACCTACTTCGCGGGGGCGTTCTTCCCCGACGGGAACGACACCGCCAAGCTCATGAACACCGCCGGCATCTTCGCCGTCGGCTTCTTCATGCGCCCCGTCGGCGGCTGGCTGCTCGGCCGCGTCGGTGACCGCAAGGGCCGCAAGGCGGCGCTGACCCTCACCGTCAGCCTGATGTCCGCCTCCGCCGTCCTCATCGCGATCGCGCCGACCTACGGGGTGGCGGGATACGGGGGCGCGGTGGTGCTGCTCGTGGCCCGGCTGCTCCAGGGCCTCTCGGTCGGCGGCGAGTACGCGGCCAGCGCCACCTACCTGACCGAGGCGTCCGCGCCCCAGCACCGGGGCTTCGCCTCCAGTTTCCAGTACGTCTCGATGACCGCGGGCCAGATCGTCGGCCTCGGCCTGCAGATCGTGCTGCAGCGCACGATGTCGGACGACGCGCTGCACAGCTGGGGCTGGCGCATCCCGTTCATCATCGGGGCGCTGGGCGCGGCGATCGTCTTCTATCTGCGGCGCAACATGCTCGAGACCGAGGTGTACGAGGAGTCCGGCGACGACACCCCCGCCGGGGACAAGGGCACGATCAAGGCGCTGTGGGCGCACAAGCGGGAGGCGTTCCTGGTCATCGCGCTGACGATGGGCGGGACGGTCGCCTACTACACATACACGACCTATCTGACGAAGTACCTCTCCAATTCGGCCGGGCTGCCGAAGCAGACGGCGACGCTCGTCTCGTTCTGCGCGCTGATCGTTTTCGCCTGCCTCCAGCCGCTCGCGGGCAAGCTGTCCGACCGGATCGGCCGCCGTCCGCTGCTGATCACCTTCGCGGTCGGCTCGACGTTCCTGACGGTCCCGATCATGACGCTGCTCAAGCACGCGGGTTCGTTCTGGCCGGCGCTCGGGCTTTCGCTGCTCGCGCTGGTCGTGATCACGGGCTACACGTCCATCAACGCCTGCGTGAAGGCGGAACTGTTCCCGACCAGCATCCGCGCACTGGGAGTGGCGCTGCCGTACGCGATCGCCAACGCGCTGTTCGGCGGGACGGCGGAGTATGTGGCGCTGTGGTTCAAGGACGCGGGGGTGGAGTCGGGGTTCTACTGGTACGTGGCGGGGTGTGCGGCGGTGTCGCTGGTGGTCTACCTGACGATGCGGGAGACGCGGGACATTGATCTGAAGCGGGTCGCGGTGCCGGACCAGGAGGTGGAGACCGTCCCTTCGCGGGTGGCCTGACGCCCTTCGCGCGTGTCCTCAAACGCCGGCGGGGCTGAATGTGCGGCCCGGCCGCACATTCAGCCCCGTGGGGGTCCCCCGGACGAAGTCTGGGGGAGTTTGAGGCGCGGGGTCCGGGGCGGAGTCCCGGGGGCACCCCGACCGCATCGTGAGACTCCCGTCCACCCCCGCCCAGGCTGTGGCAGACTGCCACCGTGCTCTCGTACGCCATGATTATCGGCAAGAGCGCGCCGGTCCGCAGTGACCGCTGACCCGTGGACAGTAACCCCCCACGACAGCGACACCGTGCCCCAGACCCGCGCGCAGACCTCTCGCACCCGCGAGGGGTTTTTTCGTTTTACGGCCCCACCCCGGCCCAGGAACGAACCGCGCGAAGATGGGGGCAAGTGGAGCCAGAACTTCCGGAGCCACGAACCCGACAGGAGTCAACTCAGCCATGACCACGGAGACCGACGACAGCTTCCATGTCTTCGACACGACGCTCCGCGACGGAGCCCAGCGCGAGGGCATCAACCTCACCGTCTCGGACAAGCTGACCATCGCCCGGCACCTGGACGACTTCGGCGTGGGCTTCATCGAGGGCGGCTGGCCCGGTGCCAACCCCCGGGACACGGAGTTCTTCTCCCGCGCCCAGCAGGAGATCACCTTCCAGCACGCCCAGCTCGTCGCCTTCGGCGCCACCCGCCGCCCGGGCGCCAGGGCCGCTGAGGATGCGCAGGTCAGGGCCCTCCTGGAGTCGGGCGCTCCGGTGATCACGCTGGTCGCCAAGTCGCATGACCGGCATGTCGAGCTGGCCCTGCGCACCACCCTCGAAGAGAACCTGGAGATGGTCCGCGACACCGTCTCCCACCTGTGCGAACAGGGCCGCCGCGTCTTCGTGGACTGCGAGCACTTCTTCGACGGCTACCGCGCCAATCCGGAGTACGCCAAGTCCGTCGTCCGCGCCGCGGCCGACGCGGGCGCCGATGTCGTCGTGCTGTGCGACACCAACGGCGGGATGCTCCCGGCCCAGATCCAGGCCGTCGTCTCCACCGTCCTCTCGGACACCGGCGCACGCCTCGGCATCCACGCCCAGGACGACACCGGCTGCGCCGTCGCCAACACCCTCGCCGCCGTCGATGCGGGCGCGACGCACGTCCAGTGCACCGCCAACGGCTACGGCGAGCGCGTCGGCAACGCCAATCTCTTCCCGGTCGTGGCCGCGCTGGAGCTCAAGTACGGCAAGACGGTCCTCCCCGAGGGCTCCCTGGCCGAGATGACCCGGATCTCGCACGCCATCGCCGAGGTCGTCAACCTCACGCCCTCGACCCACCAGCCCTACGTCGGCGTATCGGCCTTCGCCCACAAGGCCGGACTGCACGCCTCGGCCATCAAGGTCGACCCCGATCTGTACCAGCACATCGACCCCGAGCAGGTCGGCAACACCATGCGGATGCTCGTCTCCGACATGGCGGGCCGCGCCTCCATCGAGCTCAAGGGCAAGGAGCTCGGCATCGACCTCGGCGGTGACCGCGAGCTCGTCGGCCGGGTCGTCGAGCGGGTCAAGGAGCGCGAGCTCAGGGGCTACACCTACGAGGCCGCGGACGCCTCCTTCGAGCTGCTGCTGCGCGAGGAGGCGGAGGGCCGGGCACGCCGTTACTTCCGTACCGAGTCCTGGCGCGCCATCGTCGAGGACCGCCCCGACGGCACCCATGCCAACGAAGCGACCGTGAAGCTGTGGGCCAAGGGCGAGCGCATCGTCGCCACCGCCGAGGGCAACGGCCCGGTCAACGCCCTCGACCGGGCGATGCGGGTCGGCCTGGAGAAGATCTACCCGCAGCTCGCCAAGCTGGAGCTGATCGACTACAAGGTCCGCATCCTCGAAGGCCGGCACGGCTCCGAGTCCACCACCCGCGTCCTGATCACCACGGGCGACGGAGGCGGCGAGTGGGCCACGGTCGGCGTTGCCGACAATGTCATCGCCGCCTCCTGGCAGGCACTTGAGGACGCGTACACATACGGACTGCTGCGCGCCGGGGTCGAGCCCGCCGAGTAGTAACCGCAGGGCTCAGGGCTGGAGCCGCCACTTCTGGTTGGCGGCTCCGGTGCAGGACCAGATCTGCGCCCGGGCCCCGTTCGCCGACGAATTGTCCGTCACATCAAGGCATTTGTCGGCCGGGGCGTTCACCAGGTCGCCGGTGGACGCCTGCCATTGCCACTGCTGTGCGCCCGAGCCGTTGCACCCGTACAGCTGGACCTTCGTGCCGTCCGCCGTCGATCCTCCGGTCACGTCGAGGCACTTGCCGAGCGCCTGGACGGTGCCGTCGGAGCGGATCGTCCAGCGCTGGGCGGCCGAACCGTTGCAGTCCCAGAGCTGGACGGCCGTGCCGTCCGCGCCGGCGCCGCCCGCCACGTCGAGGCACTTCCCGGCCAGGCCGACGAGGCTGCCGGTCGTGTCGGAACCGCCGCCCGCCTGCGTGCCCGACCAGGTGAAGGTCGCGGACGTCTTGCCGGGCAGGGAGTACGTGGCGTGCTGGCCGCCCCAGTTGACGGTGAGGGACTGCGCCGACGAGGAGTCGTTGTACGCGATCAGCGCCTTCGAGCCGTCGGGGTTGCGCCAGGCCACGTTCGGCACGGCCGAGCTCGCGGTGGAGGCGATCCGCTGCGCGCCGGGGCGGACGAACTTCGTCAGATGCCCCATCGTGTAGTACTCGATCATGTAGTCGACCTGGCCGTGCCGCCCGTCGCCGTTGTGGACGGTGATCAGCCCGTCGCAGACGCCGCAGCCGCCGTTGTGCGGACCCCGGTTCTGGTCGACGGCCAGGGACCACTTCGTCACCGACTTCGCCCAGTTACGGGTGTAGTCGATGATGTCCGTCATGTCCTCGCGCTGCTGATTGGCGATCCACGTACCGCCCGAGTGCTCGGTCTGGAAGGCGTCCAGCTGCGGGTACTGGTTGTGCACATCGGTCTGCTTGGAGACATTGCCGCCGTATCCGTGCCAGGCGATCCCGCCGAAGTTGGGGTGGCTGCGCACCGCCGCGTCGTTCACCGTGGCCGCGGCATACGCGTCGTACGTGTCCCAGTTCCAGTCGTGCGCAAGGACCTTGGTCGCAAGGCCCGCGGACTGGAGCTTGGGCAGCAGCTCGCTCTTGGTGAAGTAGGCCAGACCCGAGGCGTTCCAGCTCATCGACGGATAACTGTCGCAGCAGGTGGGCTCGTTCTGAGCGGTGACATAGTCGACCGGGATGCCCTGGTCGCGGTAGGCCTGGAGATACTTCACGAAGTAGTTGGCGTAAGCCCCGTAGAACTCCGACTTCAGCCAGCCGCCGTTGAGCTGCCCGCTGTCCTTCATCCACGCGGGCGCGGTCCACGGTGATGCCACCGTCGTCAGCGCCGGGTTGAGCTGCTTGGCCTGCTTGGTCAGCGGCAGGACGTCGGCGAGATCGTGTGCGACGGAGAACTTCGACAGCGACGGATCGGTCTGTCCGGCCGGGACGTCGTCGTAGGTGTAGCCGAAGCGGGCCAGGTCGGAGCCGCCCATCGGATTGCGCACGAAGGAGAGCCCGATTCCCTCGGTGGGGGAGAAGAGCTTCTTCATCGTGTCGTCGCGGGTCGCCTGGGACAGTGCGCCGCTGCTCTTCATCAGCCAGGCCGCTGTGTCGGTGAAAGAGGCTCCGCCGCCGGTGAAGGTCTGGAAGCGGGTGTTCTCGTCGACGGTGATGCTGGTTCCCGAACCGCCGCTTCCCGGCTGGAAGGTGAGGGGCGTCTGCTGCTGGAGCCCGCGTGTGACATGACGGCCGCCGGCGTCGTCGGTCGTGGTCAGCCAGATGTTCACCTGCTCGCCCGCGGCCTGCGCGGAGCCGGTCGTCAGACCGGTGAGTCCGGCCGCGGCCAGGGCCGATGCCAGCAGGATTCTGATCGTTCTCGTACGTCGTGCCATGGGCTGGGCCTCTCTGGCAGTGATGTGGGGGACGAGGCGTGAGTGAACTGCCAGTGGCTACGGCCGTCAAGGGTTTGCGCATTCAGGATCTGAACGCATAACAGCCAAGATCCGCCCCGAAGTTGGGATCGGACCAATCTCGACGTGAAGTATTGACGGCACTCTTGCTCGAGGGTTAACTCACCGCCCAGGCCTCGGTACCGGTTCCGGGACCGGTTCCAGTACCTGCTCAAGTCCTCGACGCGGAGGCCTCCGATGCGAGTCACGATCGCCGACGTCGCACGTGAGGCGGGGGTCAGCAAGACCACCGTGTCCCGTGTCCTGAACACCAAGGGCGAAGTGGACGTCGGCACGGCCGCCCGCGTTCGTGAAGTGATCGCAAGCCTCGGCTATGTGCCCAGCAGCGGCGCCGTCGGACTGGCCCGCGGCAGCAGCCGTACGGTCGGAATGCTCACGCCCCCGCTCACCTGGCCGTGGATGGGCGAAGTCCTCCAGGGAGTCGTCGACACCGTCGAGGCCGCGGGCTACGGACTGCTGCTCTTCACCTGCAATCGCGGCCCCGAGTCCGTGGAGCACTTCACCAGTCAGGTCTCTGCCCGCGCCTTCGACGGACTGCTGGTGATCGAACCCGAGAACACCCTCGACACGATCACCGCGATGCACCGCGAGGGTCTCCCGGTCGTCCTCATCGACGACCGCGGCCACCACCCCGAATTCCCGTCCGTCGCGACCACCAACCGCGAAGGCGGCGCGTCCGCCGCCCGCCATCTGCTGGCCACGGGCCGCACCCGCCCCCTGATCGTCACCGGCCGCCGCCACTTCGGCTGCGTACGCGACCGGCTGGACGGCTTCCTCGACGTCCTGCCGACCGAGCTGATCGCCGAGGGCGACTTCACCGAGCTGTCGGGACAGCTCGCGGTCGAACGGCACCTCGCCGAGGGTGTCTCCTTCGACTCGGTCTTCGCGCACAACGACCTGAGTGCGGCCGGCGTGCTGCGGGCCCTGCGCGCCGCGGGCCTGAGCGTGCCCGACGACATCGCCGTCGTTGGCTTCGACGACATCCCCGTGGCGCAGCACACCGAACCGCCGCTGACGACCGTGCGCCAGCCGATGCGCGAGATGGGCGAGACGGCGGCGCGGATGCTGCTCGCCCACCTCGGCGGTACCCCTGCTCCGGACGAACCGGTCGTCCTCCCGACGGAGTTGGTCGTCCGCCGATCCGCGCCGACGCCCTGACTTCGCGCCCCGCCAGAGCGTCCGCCCCGTTCCGTACGCAGCCGTCATGTGTCCGCCGTCCGTACCGAAGGAGCCGCAATGCCACCCCGCACCCGCATGCGCACCCGCTTCAGAAGCAGAGCAGGAACCGGCACGGCGGTCCTCGCCGCGACCGCCGTGCTCACCGGCCTCCTCGCCGCAGCCGTCCCCAGCGCCGCCGCCGACGACCCCGCCCCTGTCGCCGTCGACCGCTTCGAGGGCGAGATCCCCTTCGCGAACCCGCCCGCCGAGGGGATCTTCACCTGGGGCAGCGACGCCGACGACCAGCCCAAGCTGGAGTTCAAGGAGCGCGCCGACGCCCCTGAGGGCGCCAAGGTCCTCGAAGGCAGCTACGACATCAGCGGCTGGGGCGGACTCACCCACGACTTCGCCTTCGACAAGCCCGCCCACGACTGGACGGCCCACAAGGGCATCCGCTTCTGGTGGTACGGCCAGAACACCGCCCCCCTGCCGCCCGGTTCCGGCAAGCGCATCAACTTCGAGCTCAAGGACGGCGGCGCCAACGGCGAGGCATCCGAGCTGTGGACCACGTCCTTCACCGACGACTGGGAGGGCTGGCACCTCGTCGAGATCCCCTTCTCCGACTTCCACTACCGCGCCGACTACCAGCCCGTCGGCGGCATCGACCAGATCCTCGGCCTCAACGAGGTGTGGGGATATGCGCTCACTCTGCCCACGGGCGCGCCCGGCACATTCGCGATGGACGGCGTCGAGCTGTACGGAAAGGCCGACCCGACGCTGAAGGCGAAGGTCATCACCGACGCCGCCGTGTATCCGGTCGACGAGGGCGGCACCGCCCAGGTGAAGATCTCCGTCGCCACCACAGGCTCCGGCCCGATCGACGAGCCCGTGACCGTCGCGTACACGACCGAGGGCGGCACCGCCGAAGCGGGCACGGACTACGCGCCGGTCTCCGGCACCGTCACCTTCCCGGCCGGATCGGTCTCCGGTACGTCCACGACCGTCGCCGTCGCCACCAAGAAGGACCCTGCGGCCGAGTCCGCCGAGACGATCCCCCTCAAGCTCACCGTCACCGGCGCCAAGCCCCCGGCCGAGACCCCGCAGGTCGTCGTGGACGCCCACGGGCTTCCGTATCTCGACGCCAGGCTCCCGGTGAAGAAGCGCGTCGCCGACCTCCTCTCCCGAATGACGCTCGCGGAGAAGGCCGGTCAGATGACCCAGGCCGAGCGCAATGCCCTCAAGTCCCAGGGCGACATCGCCAGTTACGACCTCGGCTCGCTGCTCTCCGGCGGTGGCTCCGTACCCACGCCCAACGCCCCCGAGGCCTGGGCCAGGATGGTCGACGCCTACCAACTGCGCGCCCAGGCAACCCGGTTCCAGATCCCGCTGATCTACGGCGTGGACGCGGTGCACGGCCACAACAACGTCATCGGGTCGACGATCATGCCGCACAACATCGGCATCGGAGCCACCCGCGACCCGTCCGTCGCCGAGAAGACCGGCGCGGTGACAGCGAAGGAAGTACGGGCCACCGGCATCCCGTGGGACTTCGCGCCCTGCCTCTGCGTCACCCGCGACGAGCGCTGGGGCCGCTCCTACGAGTCCTTCGGCGAGGACCCGGCCCTGGTCACCGCCATGGAGACCGTCATCAAGGGCATGCAGGGACCGCCGTCGGGCAAGGACCTCGACCGCAATGACAAGGTGCTGACCACGGCCAAGCACTACGTCGGCGACGGGGGCACGGAGTACGGCTCGTCCACCACCGGCTCTTACAAGATCGACCAGGGCATCACCAAGGTCACCCGTCAGGAGCTGGAGGCAGTACACCTCGCGCCGTTCGCGGAGGCGGTGAAGCGCGGCACAGGCTCGGTCATGCCCTCGTACTCCTCGCTGGACATCATCGGCGACGACCAGGGCCCGGTGAAGATGCACGCCAGCGCCGAGATGATCAACGGCGTGCTCAAGGACCGCATGGGCTTCAAGGGCTTCGTCATCAGCGACTGGCAGGCCATCGACCAGATTCCCGGCGACTACGCGAGCGATGTGCGCACGTCCATCAACGCCGGACTCGACATGATCATGGTCCCGACGGCCTACCCCGACTTCCACAAGACCCTGCGGGACGAGGTGAACGCGGGCCGCATCAGCAAGGCCCGGATCGACGACGCGGTCTCCCGGATCCTCACCCAGAAGTTCGCCCTGGGTCTCTTCGAGAAGCCGTACGCCGACACCGCCAACCTGGGCGCGATCGGCTCGGCGGAACACCGTGCGGTCGCCCGCGAGGCCGCCGCCAAGTCCCAGGTCCTGCTGAAGAACGACGGCGCGGTCCTGCCGCTGAAGCCGTCCCAGAAGGTGTACGTCGCCGGGTCCAACGCCGACGACCTCGGCAACCAGGCCGGCGGCTGGACCGTCACCTGGCAGGGCTCCTCCGGAAAGATCACCACCGGCACGACGATCCTGGAGGGCATGAAGAAGGCCGCACCCGGAGCCGTGACCTACTCCAAGGACGCCTCCGCGCCGACGGACGGCCATGACGTCGGTGTGGTCGTGGTCGGCGAGACCCCGTACGCCGAAGGCATCGGCGACGTCGGCAACGGCCACGACCTGGAACTGAGCGCCGCGGACAAGGCGGCCGTCGACAAGGTCTGCGCGGCCATGAAGTGCGCGGTCCTGATCGTCTCCGGCCGCCCCCAGCTCATCGGCGACCGCGTCGGCGACTTCGACGCGCTCGTCGCCTCCTGGCTGCCGGGCACTGAGGGCGACGGCGTCGCCGATGTCCTCTACGGCAAGCGGGCCTTCACCGGGCAGCTCCCGGTCACCTGGCCCAGGTCGGCCGCCCAGCTGCCGATCAATGTCGGGGATGCTGCGTACGACCCGCAGTACCCGTACGGCTGGGGCCTGACCACCCTGAAGAAGCCGCCGGCGGGCGGGGAGCTCACCCTCAAGGCGATCGCCCTCGCGGCGAGGATCCTCGAGGCCACGGGCCGCGCGGACTCACCGGAGGCGCGTGCGCTTGTCTCCCAGGCCCGCCTGCTGGTCCAGGCGAAGATCGGCCAGCATGTGACGGCGGCGGTCGCGAAGCCGTTCGCGGAGGCGGACCACCTTCTGTTGACGGGCGACGTGACGGGGGCGGTGGCCAAGCTGACGGCGGCGTACAGGCTGGCTTAGCCCCCACCCCGCCCTCCCCCAGACTCCGTCCGGGGGGACTCCCAACCTCCCCGCTCCTCAAACGCCGGAGGGGCTGAATGTTCAGCCCGTCCGGCGTTTGAGGACTACGGCCGAAGGCCGTACCGGGGGTCGGGAAGGGGCGGGTAGGGGAACAAGCCCGCCGCAGGCGCTGGGTCCGGGGCGGAGCCCAGGGCGGGCCCGGTCCGCGGAGCCCCGGCATTAAGGCTCACGCTTGTCCGGATTCGCACACATTCCGGTAGCGTCGAGTGTATGAAGACCCGGCTGCTCACCGCCCTGTCCGGTCTGCTGCTCGCCTTCTCCGCGACCGCCCTCTTCGCGGCGCCGGAAGCGCAAGCCGCCACCGGCCCCGAAACCGTGGCCGCAGCGCTGAAGAAGAGCCCGGTCTATGTCGATCCCCGCGCCTCCGGTCAGCTCTCCAAGGCGGATGCCGACGCCCTGACGAAGAAGATCAAGGACGCCGACAAGCCGCTCTTCATCGCCGTACTGCCGAACGCCGCGGAGTTCCCGCCGGACTCGGTCCTGCGGAACCTCCGCACCGAGACCGGCATCACCGGCCTGTACGCCATCCGTCTCGGCAACGGCTTCAATGCGGGCGCGGACCGCAGCGTCATGTCCAGCCAGGCCGTGCAGAACCTGGTCACCGCGGTCAGGACGCCCCCCGGCGCCGACGCCGCGACCGAGCTGAACAACTTCGTCGACCAGGCCCTGCCCCAGCTGCGCGGCAGCGCCCCCTCCTCCTGGGGCGTCGGCTCCGACGGTGGCGCCGACACCGGAGCCCTGATCACGCTCGGCGTGGTCGTGGCCGCCGGCGGCGCGGGTGCGTACACGATTGTCCGCCGCAAGCGCATGAAGAAGGCCGAGGAGGAGCGGGCCGCACTCGACAAGCTGCGCGTCGTCGTCGACGAGGACATCACCGCCTTCGGCGAGGAGCTCGACCGGCTGGACTTCCACCCCTCGGAGAAGGGCGCGGACGACGCCATGCGCGCCGACTACGAGCGCGCACTCGACTCGTACGACCAGTCCAAGTCCCTGATGGGCGCGGCCGAACACCCCAAGGACGTACGCGCGGTCACGCAGGCCATCGAGGACGGCCGGTTCTCACTCGCGGTCCTGGATGCCCGCCGCACGGGCCAGGCCATTCCGGAGCGCCGGGCCCCCTGCTTCTTCGACCCGCGCCACGGCCCCTCGACCACGGACATGACCTGGACCCCGGGAGGCGGCGCCGCGCCCCGCGAGGTCCCGGTCTGCGCGGCGGACGCGGTTCGGCTGGAGGACGGCCAGGACCCCATGGCCCGTACCGTCGAAACGGCGTCCGGCCGCCGCGCGTACTGGGAGGCAGGCCCGGCGTACGGCCCCTGGGCGGGCGGCTACTTCGGTGGCGGCCTCCTGCCGGGCCTGCTGGTCGGCACGGTGCTGGGCAGCATGCTCTCGACCCCTGCGTACGCGGCGGACTACGGCGGCGGCGACTTCAGCGGCGGTGACTATTCCGGGGCGGACTTCAACTCCTCCGACTTCGGCGGAGGCGACTGGGGCGGCGGCGGAGGCTTCGACGGCGGGGGCGGATTCGACGGAGGCGGTGGTTTCTGATGCGGAACAAGACGTGGAACGTCGAGATCGTCATCACGGAGAACGACCACGTGACCAAGGCCGAGGCCAGGCTGCGTGGTCAGAACGCGGAACTGATCGTCGGAGAGGGCACGGCACACCGCAATCGCTCCGACGAGGACGTCCCCCACATCGGGGACGAACTGGCCGTGGCCCGCGCCCTCAGCGAGCTGACCCATCGGCTGGTGAACGAAGCGGCGACGGAGATCGAGACCCACACGGGCAAGCCGGTCACGCGCCTTCGCGCCTGAGTCAGGCGGTGCGACTGTCGACGAAGGCGGCCCAGGCGCCGGGGGTCACGGTGAGGACGGGCCCGGTGGGGTTCTTGGAGTCGCGGATGTGAACGGCGAGGGGGTGCGCGGCGACCTCTACGCAGGCGCCGCCTTCGTCGCCGCTGTAGCTGGACTTCCGCCAGTCGTAAGCGACTTCGACGCAATCCCCGCCTTGGTCGCTGCTGTAACTGGACTTGAACCAGTTCATGACTCTCCTAGCAGTTCGTCCAGCAGGCCCATGCTCTCCGTGGGGGAGAGGGCCTGCGAACGCAGCATCCCATATTTCTGCTGGAGGACACTGACCTTGTCTGGATCATCATGCAGGAAGCTGACCAGCTGCCCCTCGATATAGGCCAGTTGATCGTGGTCGGGGGTCTCCAGCAGCACCATGGGGCCAGCCAGCCCGGCGTGTACCTCCCTGTCGGTCGGCATGATTTGCAGCCCCAGAAAAGGGAGTTCGGCGCAGTGCCGGAGATGCCGGATCTGCTCGCGCAGCACGGAGCGCCCCCCGATGGGGCGGTGCAGCATGACTTCCTCCAGCAGGAAGTTCGCCATTACTCGGGGCTTGCGCTGAAAGACGTTCTGTCGGGTGAGTCGGGCCGAAACCCACTCCTCCACCTCGTCCTCGTCTAGCGGCGGGTAGAGGCAGGAGAAGACCGCTCGGGCGTACTCCTCCGTCTGGAGCAGCCCCGGCACGACGTGGTCCTGGTACGAGAGCAGGGTCAGGGCCTCCTGCTCATGGCCGACGTAATCCTGGGCGAACGCCGGAAACCGCTCCCGCTCCGGTACCTTCGCCACCGCCGTCTGCAGCGCCCGCTTCGTATCGAGGAGCTCGTCGAGGACCTCCGCCAGGTCCAGCTTCAACGGTCTGCGCCCCTGCTCGATCGACGCGATCGTGTCCTCCCCGACGCACAGCCGCTCCGCGAGCCCCGCCTGGGTCATCCGCGCCGCGTTCCGGAAGACGGCGAGCTGCGCGCCGATCACATGCCATGAGGTGACCCGCTTGGGCCGCTTCGCCGAGTGCATGGTGTCCCCTCTTCCCGTCACGGGATGCGTTTGACCCGTCACAAGCCGTACAACTCGGCTGTACGACTCGGCGCACCGAGCCACATGGGGGGCATAAATCGAACTCACCACGGAAAGTGATCGAACAGCAACTATCTGTGATTGACCGTGATCGTTTGTGCGTGCTTCTCTCGGCCGCATGTCAAACCGAATGAGGCTCAAAGCCTTTGCCGCCGCGGCCGTTGCCGCTGCCCTTGTGTCCGCCGGACCACTGTCCGCGTCCGCCGAGCCCTCCGCCCCCACCCCGGCGCCGCTGTACCACTCGGCGAAGGCCATGAAGGGCCGCTACATCGTGTCGCTCAATGCCGCCGCCGACCCGGACACGGTGGTGAAGCAGCTCGGCCTGAAGTCGCAGTACTCGTACAGGTCCGCGCTGCGCGGCTTCGCCGCCCCGCTCACCGCACTTCAGCTGAAGAAGGTGCGCACCACGCCCGGCGTAGCCGCGGTCGAGGAGGACGCCGAGGTCTTCGCGCTTCCCGTGGAGTCGGCCAGGGCGAAGCGCGCACTGGCGGCGTCCTGGGGCCGCGACCGGATCGACCAGCGCCGTCTGCCGCTGAACAACCAGTACAACGTGAAGGGCACCGGCAGTGGTGTCACCGCGTACATCCTCGACACCGGCATCGACTACGGCCACAGCGAGTTCGGCGGGCGCGCCACGTACGGATACGACGTCATCGGGGACGGGCGGCGTGGCCGGGACTGCCAGGGGCACGGCACGCACGTGGCGGGAACGGTCGGCGGCAAGACCTACGGTGTCGCGACCGGGGCGACGCTGGTGAGCGTGCGCGTACTCGACTGCGAGGGCAGGGGCACCTGGTCGGGGATCCTCGCCGGGTTCGACTGGGTGGCCCAGAACGCCGAGCAGCCCGCCGTGCTCAACGCCTCCCTCGGGGGCGAGAAGTCCGTCGCGGTGAACAACGCGGCCACCGCGGTCTCGGACGCGGGCGTCCTGCCCGTCATCGCGGCGGGCAATGACGCGGTGGACGCCTGCAATATCTCCCCGGCGTCAGCGGACCGCGTGGTCACGGTCGCCGCGTCCAACCGCTCCGACGAGGAGACGGACTTCTCCAACTACGGCGAATGCGTCTCGCTCTACGCTCCCGGCGCCTCCATCGTCTCGGCGAAGCTCGGCGGCGGCAGCATCGCCTTCGACGGCACTTCGATGGCCTCTCCGCATGTCGCGGGTGCTGCCGCGCTGTACAAGGCGAGCAACCCGACCGCGACACCGGGCGAGGTCGCGGACTGGCTCGACGCCTGGTCCACCAAGAGCGTCCTGACCAACGTCACCGAGGGCTCGCCCAACAAGCTTCTCTACACGGACGGTCTCTGAGACCGGGCCGGGTATGACCGAGCGCCCGCCCCGGCCGCGGGGGACGGCAGGGCGGGCGCGCTCAGGGGGCGAGGCCGAGGATCAGGCGGCGGCCTTGATCGCGGAGATGTCGAAGGTCAGCTTGACCTTGTCGCTGACCATCACGCCGCCGGTCTCCAGCGCGGCATTCCAGGTCAGGCCCCAGTCGGAGCGCAGGATCTCGGCGCTGCCCTCGAAGCCGACGCGCTCGTTGCCGTAGACGTCGGTGACGGAGCCGTTGAACTCCAGGTCGATGGCGAGCGGGCGCGTGACGTCCTTGATCGTCAGGTCGCCGGTGATGCGGTACGTGTCGCCGCCCAGCTGCTCGGCCTGGGTCGAGCGGAACGTCATGAGCGGGTACTGCTCGGCCTCGAAGAAGTCGCCGCTGCGCAGGTGGCCGTCGCGGTCGGCGATCCCGGTGTCGATGCTGTCGATCTTGACGTCGATCTCGGCGGTGGAGTGGTGCGGGTCCGTGCCGTTCAGGTGCAGGCTGCCGGAGAAGTCGCCGAACGAGCCGCGCACGTTGGTGACCATGGCGTGGCGAACGGTGAAGCCGACGCTGCTGTGGGCCGGGTCGATGCTGTAGTCGCCGGTCAGGGCGGCCAGCGCCGGGTCCACCTCGAGGGTGGCGGTGGCGGTTGCAGTGGTGTCGGCCTTGCGGTTGAAGAGACCCATGACGCACTCCTTGGGGGACGTGTTGGCGTGTTGTTTAAGCTTCAACGACCTCGACTGTAGATGCATTCCCTTCAAAGTTCAACATCTTCTCGAGAGGTTCACCCGGAGGTCGCAGCAGCCCTCTGGCGGACGCGCGTAGAACTCGGGCACCATCTGTCTGCTCCACCTGCACAGCCGTCCCACCGGAATGCACGGTCCTCAACGGTCATCAGCAGGAGGGATCCCCCGCCATGAGAATCCGCCCCATGCTCGTCTCGCTCGCGCTCGTCACCGGTGCGCTCTTCGCGCCCGGGTTCGGCGTCATCACAGGCGCGACGGATGCTCACGCCGCCACCAAGATCAGCCATGCCACCGCGACCTCGATGTTCCGCTCGTCCGGGATCACCTGGTCCTCGTCGGGCGGCTGCTCCGACCGCAACAACCCCTCATGTACGTCCTTCGAGCAGCTCAACCTCGCCACGGCGAAGGGGGCGCAGACCCTCAAGAGCGCGAGCGGCTGCGCGCTCAACATCACGGGCGGCACGGAGACGGGGCACGCGGGCGGCACGTACTCGCACTGGAACGGCTACAAGCTCGACTACAGCAAGTACACGTGCGTCGGGAACTACATCAAGAACACGTTCACGTACATCGGGGCGCGGCCGGGCGACGGGGCTCCGCAGTGGAGGTCGGGGTCCGGGAACGTGTACGCGGACGAGGGCAGTCACTGGGACGTGACGTACTACAACTGCGGCGGCTGCTGAGTCCTTCGGGTCCGTCGTCCATCGCCGGGCGGGCCGGCTTCAGCCCGCCCGGCGACCGGGGACCGTCAGGACCCGACCGTCACCGTGAACCGCCTCGGGTTGCCGTCGTGCGCCGCGCCCGAGACGTCCGGCTGGCCGTCCGGGCGCACGTCGTCGTACGGGAACGCATAGCCGATCGGGGTGTTCGCGTGGACGACCCGCGACCAGTGGTTGGTCGCCGGATCACGGTAGTAGTCCGCCGAGGTCGCCCCGTTCGGCTGGTCGGGGTGCGTCAGCAGCGTCGTCCGGTTGAAGGCGGCGGCGACCCTCGCCAGCAGGCCCTTCTTGTCGTCGGGGTCGTCGGGGTTGTTGGCGAAGGGCCCGTGGTTGCAGGTGAAGATGTCCTTCGACGCCGGCTTGGCGAAGGTATGGCCGCCGGTGAAGGTCAGGACGTCCCCGCTCACGCGACCGGTGAACACGCCGCGTCCTCCCTGGAGGTCGACCTTGAGATCGGTGGAGCGGTACTTCTCCCAGACCCTGTCGATATAGCCGTCGAAGACGTCCCGGAAGGGCATCTCGGCCGGCCGGTCGAAGAACGGCGCCATCACGGTCTGCGGTGAGATCACCCGCAGCACCTCGCCGTCCGAACCGCGGATGATCAGCTTGTCCCAGGGCTGTCCGTCGCGGGCCGCCTGCGCGGTGAGCTCGTCGGCGATCTTCTGCAGTGCGCCGTTGGGGAGGGGCGCGACAGTGTGGGTCTGGTCGCCTTCGAGAGTGAGGCCGATGGGGAGGGCGGTCACCAGGTCGACGTAGCTGATGTTGGCGAACAGCTGCTGCGAGTTGAAGGTGAACTCGCAGAATGACCAGGTGCGCCCGTAGTTGGGGTCGGCCTTCGTCGCGAAGGCGGGCTCGACGAGGGAGGGCCCGGGGTTGAGGAAGAAGTCCAGCTTGTCGTCGCGTACGAAGTAGACGCGCGCGCCGTACATCTGGGGGAGCGTGAGCACGACCGGGCCCGCGCCGGCGCCCTTGAGGGGGATCGCGCAGTCGACGGGAAGCGGAGTCTGCGGCGCGGAGGGGGAGTCGGGCCGGTAGACGCTTCCGTCGGGGCGCAGCAGCACCCATTGGTTGGAGTCCTGCGCGTGGCCTGTGACATAGGCGTGGACCGTGCCGGGCAGCGACCTGTTCTCCAGGGCCAGTTCGCAGGTGGGGGGCGCGGCCTTGGCCCGGGGGCTGAGAGCGCTTCCCCAGGCTGGATAGGTAAGTGCGGTCGCCGCGGCCGCTGTTCCTGTCAGGAACATACGTCGGGATATCACGGATGTACTCCTGGTGTTGTGGGGGGAGGCCCACTCTTGCGACGGGTGGGGCACCAGTCAAGAGTTGTGACTGAGAGCGCTCTCAAATTCTTTGCCGGCTTCACAAACTGACGGGCCTCGGAGCGACTTGGACTAACGCGCGGCGGTTGTTGGACTACTGGCCACCGGAGCGCACGACTTCGTTGACGGTGGCGAGAGCGGGGGGCTACTCAGGCCCCATGCCACGAAGACTCCGTGCGGCCTGCGCGCTCGCCGCCGTCTCATCCGCCGTGTTCGCCCTGGCCGGGCCCGCACTCCCGGCCGCCGCGGGCGAGGACGAAGCCCCCGCCGTCATCAGCTCCGGTCAGCTCTCCGTCGCCGTCGCGGGCGACTTCCCGCGGGTCCTCTCGTACACCGACCGGGCCGGTGGGGCGACACTCCTCGGGAGTACGAGCGCGGTCACCGAGGTCACCCTCAACGGCAAGGCGTACGCCGTGCAGTTGAAGGGCGCGCCGGCCGTCACGGCGTCGAGCGCCGCGTACACCCTGACCTTCGCCGGGCTGCCCGGAGTCGAGATCGACGCGGCGCTGACCGTCGCCGGGCGGGCCGTGACCTTCAAGGTCACCGCGGTCCGCGACACCGAGGCCTTCCGCGTGGGCACGATCGACATCCCCGGGCACGACCTCGTCTCGGTCGGCAGTACGGACGCCGGTGCCGAGACCGCGTTCACCCGGCTCGATCCCGACTCGACGAGGACCGCCGACGTCTTCGGGAAGGTCACGGACCGGACGGCGGCGGACGCGGCACCCGTCGGCGCCTCGTACGCCCTCGTCAACACCGGCTCCCTTGCGGCCGCCGTCGAGTCCAACTCCAGCTTCGACAAGCCCAGCGGCGCGACGGGCGGCGACGACGCCCGCTTCTGGCACCAGGCCCGCAAGGCGGCCGACGGCAGTACGCGCGTCGGCGTCTGGTCGGGGCAGTGGACCTACCGGGGTGCCGGCGCCCCGAGCCCGGAGAGCGGCAAGGACCTGCCCTGGGCGAAGGTCGTCGTCACCCCCGACGCCAACGGCGACAAGAAGGTCGACTGGCAGGACGGCGCGGTCGCCTTCCGCTCCATCGGGGTCAAGGCCCCGGGCAGCGGGCAGACGCCCGACCGGGTGATCACCCATATCCCGTTCAACTTCGCCAGCCAGGCCACCCACCCCTTCCTCCGCACCCTGGACGACGTCAAGCGGATCTCGCTCGCCACCGACGGCCTGGGCCAGCTGGCGCTGCTCAAGGGCTACGGCTCCGAGGGCCACGACTCCGCGCACCCCGACTACGGCGGCAACTACAACAAGCGCGCCGGAGGACTCACCGACCTCAACACGCTGCTGAAGGACGGCAAGAAGTGGGGCGCGACCTTCGGCGTACATGTGAACGCCACCGAGTCCTACCCGGAGGCCAAGAACTTCAGCGAGAGCCTCGTCGACAAGACGAAGCCCGGCTGGAACTGGCTGAACCAGAGCTACTACATCGACCAGCGCCGCGACATCAACAGCGGTGATCTGGCCCGCAGATTCCAGCAGTTGAGGGACGAGACCGACCGCAATCTCTCCCTCCTCTACATCGATGTGTACTACACGCACGGCTGGATCGCCGACAAGACGATGCAGGCCGTACAGGCGCAGGGCTGGAACGTCGGCACCGAGTGGGCCGACAAGTTCGAGCGGGCCTCGCTCTGGTCGCACTGGGCGAACGACCTGGACTACGGAGGGGCCACCAACAAGGGCCTCAACTCCCAGATCATCCGCTTCATCCGCAACGGCGAGAAGGACGTCTGGAACAACCACCCCGTCCTCGGCCAGACGGCCCTGGAGGACTTCGAGGGCTGGACGGGCGAGAGCGACTGGAACGCCTTCTACGCCAATGTCTGGCAGCGCGATCTGCCCGCCAAATACCTCCAGCAGGAGCAGATCACCCGCTGGAACGGCAATGACCTGACCTTCACCGGCGGGGTCCGGGGCACGGTCGAGAACGGCCGCCGCACCTTCTACGACCACGGCCGCAAGGTCCTCGACGGGGACGCGTATCTGCTCCCCCGGGATGGCGGCAGGAAGCTTTACCACTACAACAAGGCCGGTGGCAGCACCAGTTGGGCCGTCGGCGGCGCATCCTCGTATACGGTCTACAAGCTCACCGACAACGGACGCGTGAAGACCGGCACCGTACGCCCCGTAGGCGGCAGGATCAGTCTCACCGCGGCCGCCGGACAGCCCTACGTCCTCTACCCCGACCGCGCGCCCGCCCCCGCGGACCCGCAGTGGGGCGAGGGCGGCCCGGTCGCCGACCCCGGCTTCAACGACACGGGCCTGGACGACTGGACCAAGCGCGGCACGGTCGCCCGGGACACCGACGACCACGGCCGCAACAGCGCGGCGCTCAGCGGGACGTCAACAGCCTCGCTCTCCCAGCGGCTGACCGGACTCACGCCCGGCGCCCGCTACACCGCGTCCGCCTGGATCGAGGTCCAGCCGGGCAAGGAGCGGCGTACGACCCTGTCCGCCGGAGGCGCGTCCGTCACCGTCGAGCGCTCGACCGCGAAGGACCAGGTCGCCGCGTCCGACCGGCACGACACGTACTTCCAGCGGGCCAAGGTGAACTTCACCGCCTCCGGCGACGGCACGGCCACCCTCAAGGCCGAGGCGGCGAGCGGCAGTCCGGCGACGGTGCGGATCGACGACGTACGCGTGGTCAAGAACGCGCCCGCGACCAGGCCGGGCACGGTGGCTTACGAGGACTTCGAGGCCGTCGACCAGGGCTGGGGCCCCTTCCTCAAGGGCGACGCGGGCGGCGTCACCGACCCGCGCACCCACATCGCGCAGAAGCACGCCCCGTACACCCAGGCGGGCTGGAACGGGAAGCTGATCGACGACGTGCTCGGCGGCGGCGAGTCCCTGAAATCCCATGAGGAGAACGCCGGTCTTGTCTACCGCACGGCGCCCTGGACCGTGCCGATGACCACCGGGCACAGCTACCGGGTCGAGTACGACTACCAGTCGAGCCATGCGGGCGCGTACGAGTGGGTCACCGGCTACGACCGCGGCACGGACGCAGTCGAGACCCGTCGCACGCCGATCGGGCAGCAGCGGACCACCGGGCACTTCACCGAGACCGTCACGGCGGGCTGCGGCGACACCTGGACCGGGCTGCGCAAGCGCGACGACGCCCCGGACGGCGCGGACTTCGTCCTCGACGGATTCACCGTCACCGACCTGGGTCCGGCCGCCGAGCAGGCGGCCTGCGGGACGCTCAGCGTCGAACCGGCCGCCGAGACCCTTGAGCCGGGACGGAAGAACGAGGTCAAGGCGGTGTTCACCAACTACGAGGCGCAGCCCGCGACCGGTGTTGCCGTCGGTCTCGCGCTGCCCGACGGATGGACGGCTGAGCCCGCCGGGCCTGTCTCCTTCGACTCGGTCGCGCCGGGTGCGAAGGTCACCGGCAACTGGCAGGTCACCCCGCCGGCGGACGCCAAGTACCAGACGTACACGCTCGGTTCGCAGGCCACGTACACCGTGGGCACCTCCGCGCGGAAGCTCGCCGCCTCGACATCCGTACGCACGCTTCCGCCACCTCCCACCGCCGACGCCTGGGCCAGTGACATCGACTGGACGGCCGCCGAGAACGGCTGGGGGCCAGTCGAGCGCGATGTCTCCAACGGCGAGACGGGGACGGGCGACGGCGGACCGCTGAGGATCGGGGGAGTGGCCTACGCCAAGGGGCTCGGCACGCACGCCCCGGCGAAGGTCCGCTA
Source organism: Streptomyces sp. NPDC005408 (assembly GCF_040606445.1). Taxonomy (NCBI): domain Bacteria; kingdom Bacillati; phylum Actinomycetota; class Actinomycetes; order Kitasatosporales; family Streptomycetaceae; genus Streptomyces; species Streptomyces sp. NPDC005408. Next base: position 163,209 of record NZ_JBEXEX010000015.1, read on the forward strand.
CTACCTGGGCGGGCAGTGCACGACCTTCACCGCCGATGTGGGTGTGGACGACGTCCAGACCTCACGCGGCAGCGTGGAGTTCAGCGTGCTGGCGGACGGCGCCGAGAAGGCGAAGTCGCCGGTCCTGAAGGCCGCCGACGCCGCCTGGCAGCTGACCGCGGACGTCACCGGTGCCTCCTATGTCGATCTGGTCGTCGGCGACGGCGGCGACGGGAACGGCAACGACCACGCGGACTGGGGAAGCGCCGGCTTCCGGTGCGGTGCGTGACTGTGGCGCACCGCCGTCCGAGCGACGGGTCCGTTCTCAAACGCCGGACGGGCTGAACCTTCACCCCTCCGGCGATTGAGGAGCGGGGTCCGGGGCGGAGCCCCGGCGGGCCCCTGAGCGGCGCTTGCCCCTCGTGTTGAATGCGGAAACCGAGGGGCAAGCGCTTTCCATTTCCCACTGTCATGCCCATTGAAAGCCCCATGTGAGGCGTGCTAGACCAACGGGCAACCGGTCTAAACCACTTCTGTTCCGGAGGCTCCCGTGCCGATCTCGTCCGCGTGGTCACGCCGTACATTTCTCGGGATGATGGGAGCGAGCGCTTTCACTCTTGCCTCTCCTGGACTCGCGATGGCCGACGACGAGTACGAGACCCTGCGGCAGCGCTGGCTGGAGATCAGCCTCGGGACCGGCTACGACCCGACCGCCGAGCCGTACGCATCACGCCTCGCCGAGACCGGACGGCTCGCCGCCGGATTCCGTACCACCATGGCGCCGACCGACACCTCCCTGTGGCCCGGCTACGCCTTCGACCCGCCCGCCGGTATCACCCAGAGCTACAGCCGCCTGTGGACCATGACCCAGGCCTACGCACAGCAGGGCACCGGCCTCACCGGTGACGCCGGGCTCCTCGCCGACATCGTCCGCGGCCTCGACCACCTCGCCGCGAAGATCTACAACGCCTCCACCACCCGCTACGGCAACTGGTGGGAGTGGCAGATAGGCAGCCCCCGCCTCCTCATGGACATCGTCGCCGTCCTGCACGACAAGCTCACCGCCGCGCAGCGCGAGGCCGCGTTCGCCGCCGTCGACCACTTCATCCCCGACGCGATGCTCGGCAGCTACAGCGGCACCTCCACCGGCGCCAACCGCGTCGACCTCTGCCGCTCCGTCACCCTGCGCGGAGTCCTCGGCAGAGCCCCGGCCAAGATCGCACTGGCCAGGGACGCCCTCTCGCCCGTCTTCCCGTACGTCACCAAGGGCGACGGCCTCTACGCCGACGGCTCGTTCGTCCAGCACACCTGGGTCGCCTACTCCGGCACGTACGGACAGGTCATGCTCGACGGCCTCGGCCGGCTCTTCGCCCTGCTCGCGGGCTCGACCTGGGCCGTCACCGACCCGAACCGGCAGATCATCCTGGACAGCGTCGAGCACGCCTACGCGCCGCTGATCTACGACGGGCTGATGATGGACAGCGTCAACGGCCGTGCCATCAGCCGGGGTTACCTCAAGAACGACGACCGCAGGATCATGCGCAGCGACCACTTCCACGGGCAGGGACTGATCGCCGCGATCGCGCTGCTCGCGGGCGGGGCGTCGGCCGCCGAGCGGGAGAGGTGGCACGCGAGGATCAAGGGCTGGATCGAGCGGGACACCATCACCCCGATCCTCACCGGCGGGCAGTTCGGCGTGGCCGACCTCTCCCGGCTGCACGCGGTCGCCGCCGCGCCCGTGCCCGCCGCGCCCGAGCCGGCCGGCCATCAGCTCTTCGCCTCCATGGACCGGGCCGTGCACCGGGGGCTCGGCTGGGCCGCGAACATCTCCATGGCCTCGGAGCGGATCGCGTACTACGAGTGCGGCAACGGCGAGAATCCGCGCGGCTGGCACACCGGCGCCGGAATGCTCTCCTGGTGGACCCCGGACAACCGCGGCCAGTACACCGACTGGTTCTGGCCCACCGTGGACTTCTACCGGCTGCCCGGAACGACCGTGTCGACCAAGCGACTTGCCGACCGGGCGGGCGGCGAATGGGGCGAGCCCAAGCCCGCCGCGAAGTGGGTGGGCGGGGCGAGCGACGGGAAGTTCGCGGCCGTCGGCCAGCATCTGCTCGGCCTCGGCTCCACCCTTCAGGCCCGCAAGTCGTGGTTCTGCGTCGGGGACACGGTCATCTGCCTGGGCGCGGGCATCACCAGCACCGACGGCGTGCCCGTCGAGACGGTCGTCGACAACCGCAACCTCGGCGCCGACGGCACGAACGAGCTCCACACCGGGCGGGGCTGGGCCCACCTCGAAGGCCACGGCGGCTGGGTCTTCCCGTGCGGTACGGAGCGGCTGCGCACCCTGCGCGAGGAACGCACCGGCGCCTGGAGCGACATCAACACCACCAGCTCCACCGAGCGGGTCACCCGGCGCTACCAGACCCTCTGGCTCGACCACGGGACCGATCCGGTGGACGCCTCTTACGCGTATCTGCTGGTGCCCGGGGCGGGGCGCCGGGAGCTCGCCGCCCGCGCACGGGACGAGCGATGGCTGGAGATCCTCGCCAACAGCAAGGCCTGCCAGGCCGTCGCCGTCCGCTCCCTGGGACTGACCGCGGCGAACTTCTGGCAGCCCGGTACGGTGGGTCCGCTCACCGCGACAGCACCCGCGAGTGCCCTCGTTCGGAGCAATCGGCACACTGCGAGCCTTCACTTCAGCGAGCCGCCGCGCACGGGGGTGCCGCTGGAGATCACCTGGCATCACCCGGTGCGTAAGGTGACCAGCCACGACGCGTCGATCGAAGTGCTCTCCACCGGACCCTCGCTGCGGCTGCGGATCACCGGTGGCACGGCCGGAGGCACCCACCACTGTGAGGTGGCTCTCAGGTGAACGGCTTGTTGAACCTCCACAAAGCTTGGTGGCACTGAGCTGGTACTTGGGCTGCAGTGGGCAAGCGTTCTGTTCGGTGGTGACAGGAGAACGCTCCGGAGACTGTGCGGAGTCGACGGGACAGTTTTCTTGGTCGGATCCGTAGGGTCGATGCATGACCGTTTTGGACGAGACCACCAGCGAGCCGAGTGATGCCCGTGGGCGTGTGGCGGAGTTGCATGCGCTGCGCGAGGAGGCCCGTCGTGGGCCGAGTGAGCGGGCGACCGAGGCGCAGC
>NZ_JBEXEX010000016.1:0-164704 GCF_040606445.1 Streptomyces sp. NPDC005408
CGCCGAGACCCGCGAGGTGCTGATCGCATCCCTCGCCATGCTCCGCACCAAGCACGCCGACCTGCCCTCCCGCAAACACGGCAACCCCCCGCAGTAACCCTGCGAAGACTGGAGTCTGAACGCCCATGAGTACTTCCGCCGAGATTCCCTCGTCCTCGTCTCTGCTGCGTGTCGAGAAGGGTCACGCCGACCCCGAGGAGCTTGCCGCGATCACCGCGGTGCTGCTCGCGCGCGCGGCCGCCCAGCCCGAGGCCCCGGCCCACCGCGGCCGCACCACGGCCGGCTGGCGCCGCCTGGAGCGTCAGCGCGGCTTCCAGCCCTCCCACAGCTGGCAGGGCTGACCCCCGGCCCTCTGAGCCCCAACCAGGGCCCCACGCACCCCATCCGGTGTGCGGGGCCCTTCGTTGTGCGCGGTGCACACGACGAAGCTGTGCACACGACGAGCACACGACGAAGCCCTCGCGCTCCCGTAGGAGTGCGAGGGCTTCGGCACAGGGACAGGCGGCCGCGGTAACCGGCTTACCGCAGGCGGGCCATCAGGGCGTGCTCGACCAGGGTGATGAGCGCGCTCTTCGCGTCCGCGCGGTGGCGCGCGTCCGTCGTGATGATCGGGGTGTCGGGGCCGATCTGCAGGGCCTCCCGCACCTCTTCCGGGTTGTACGGCTGGTGTCCGTCGAAGCCGTTGAGGGCGATGACGAACGGCAGGCCGCTGTTCTCGAAGTAGTCGACCGCGGGGAAGCAGTCCGCGAGACGACGTGTGTCGACCAGGACGACGGCGCCGATGGCGCCGCGGACCAGGTCGTCCCACATGAACCAGAAACGGTCCTGTCCGGGCGTACCGAACAGGTACAGGATCAGGTCCTGGTCCAGGGTGATACGGCCGAAGTCCATGGCCACCGTCGTGGTGGTCTTGTCGCCGGTGTGGGTGAGGTCGTCGATGCCCGCGGACGCAGAGGTCATGACGGCTTCGGTACGCAGCGGGTTGATCTCCGAGACGGCGCCGACGAACGTGGTCTTGCCCACGCCGAAGCCGCCCGCCACCACGATTTTCGCGCTGGTGGTTGAGCGGGCTGCACCGCCGCTAGAGCTTGCGAAGTCCACTGAGCACCCTTTCGAGCAGTGTCACGGCTGGCTGGCCGCCGGCGGCCTCGTCGCCGCCGGGCTGGTGAATGGCGACAAGTCCGGCCTCCGCCAAGTCGGCGACGAGGATCCGGGCAACGCCGAGGGGGATGGTGAGAAGTGCCGAGATCTCCGCGACCGACTTGATCTCGATGCACAGCCGGCAGATCCGCTGGTGCTCGGGCAACTGCCCTTGCAGCCTGGACGGATCGGCCGTGGTGCTGACCAGTGCCTCGATGGCGAGCTGGTAGCGCGGCCGGGTCCGGCCGCCTGTCATGGCGTACGGGCGCACCAACGGGTTGTGAGCCGCGGGTGCGGCCTCCGGTGCCCGCCGAGGCTGCACGGGCTGAATGCGCGGCTGCTGCGGCTGGTTGTACGAGGGGTCGTACGGCGACTGCGGCGGCTGGTAGGGCTGCTGGGCGCCCTGTCTGCTCGGCGTAGAAGGAAAGTTGAAACGGTTCTGAGAGTGATCACCCGGCGTTTGGTGAGCACCGTCATAGGGGCGTCCGCCCGGGGGTGTTGCCACGTTTCCTCCTCCGACTGCCGGTCGCCGGTCCATGTCCCTGTGGAGCCGCGCCACCGCACCCTATGGTGCAGTGGCGTGAAACGCACTGTCTGTCTGTTAGTTGAGAAGACTTCCCTGGAGCTCCGCACGGAGGTCCGGGGTCAACACGCTGCCCGCACGGTCCACCAGCAGAGCCATCTCGTAGCCTACGAGACCGATGTCGGCCTCCGGGTGTGCGAGAACGGCCAGTGAGGAACCGTCGGAGACGGACATGAGGAACAGGAAGCCCCGATCCATCTCCACCACCGTCTGGTTGACCGCGCCGCCTTCGAAGATCCTGGACGCTCCCGCGGTCAGCGAGGTCAGACCGGAGGCAACCGCCGCCAGCTGATCGGCGCGGTCCCTCGGGAAACCCTCGGACATCGCCAGCAGGAGTCCGTCGGCGGAGACCACCACCGTGTGGGACACCCCAGGGGTGTTGTCCACGAAGTTGGTGATCAACCAGTTCAGATTCTGCGCCGCCTGGCTCATCGGGCTCACACTAACGCTCCTGGTTGTAGGTACTGCCCGGGCCGAAGCCCGGTCCGTTCGTGTCCGTTCCCGCGCTGCGTCCCTGCTGGACACCGCGCCGCAGGTTGCTCAACCTGCCACGCACGTCCTCCGGGAGGCGGGAGACCTGGGGGCCGCCCTGCGGAGTCTGCTCCGCGGTGCCCTCGACGAGGTTGGCCTTGGGCACCCGCCGCGGAAGGCCGGAGGAGGTGACCCCGCCCGCCTTCGGATCGCGGAGCTTCTCTGCCCGTTGCCAGCGCTCGTCGTTGGTCGAGCGCCAGTCCTCGGAGCCGGTGCCGTTGCTGCTGCCGGCTGCCTCGGACTGACCGCTCTGCGGAGCTTGTCGGTCCTGCTCGGCGGGCTGCAGCCACTGCTGCTGCTGGGGCTGCTGCTGGGACGGCGGCTGCTGGGTGCTGCCGCGCCGCGGCAGACCGGCGTTGGTCGTCGCATGGCTGCTGCTCGGAGAGGGCCCGGGACGGTCGAAGCCTACGCGCTCGGGGGCGTTCGCGGGAGCGCCGGGGGCAGATTCCGATTCCGTCCGGTACTCCGGCTCGTACGCACCTTGGTACGTACCTTGATCCGACCACTCTGCCTGGTGGGACTGGGTGTCGTACTGGCCGTCGTACTGCGGCTCGGGAGCCTGCGAAGCCTGGTAATTGGCTTCCGCATATGCGCCTGAGGGCTCTCCCTGGTGCTCCTGGTACTCCTGGTGCTGGGGGTAGCCACCGGGCGCCTGGTAGCCGTCGTACGCCTGCTGATCCTGGGCGTAACCCTGCTCCTGGTACTCCTGGCCGTACTCGGAGGCGTACTGCTGCTGCTCCTGCGCGTAGTCGGCCTCGTCGCGGTAGAGCGGGCGCTCACCGCCCTGAGCCTGCGCCTCCAGCGCCGCACGGCGCTCCTCGCGCATCAGCGAGCGGCCCACCGGGTCGAGCGAGGCCTCGGACTGCTCCTCGTACCGCGAGTCGTCGAAACCGAGCTCCGCTGCCGTGCGCATCGGCGCACTCTGCAGCGGGGGGTGCTCGTACTGCTGCTGCTGCTCCGGAATGATCTGGGAGACCGTGAAGTCGTCCTCGGGGAGCGCCTCGCCACCGCCACCGTGGGTGATGGCGTCGGGGAGCATGACCAGCGAGGTGGTGCCCGCCTGCTCGCCGGAGGGGCGCAGCTGGACGCGGACGCCGTGCCGGTCGGCGAGGCGGCCGACCACGAACAGGCCCATGCGCTGCGAGACGGCGGCGTCCACCGTCGGCGGGTTGGCCAGCTTGTGGTTGATGTCGGCGAAGTCCTCGGCGGTCAGGCCGATGCCCTTGTCGTGGATCTCGATCATGACACGACCGTCGGGGAGACGGGTTGCCGTCACCCGGACCTTGGTCTGCGGAGAGGAGAACGTCGTGGCGTTCTCCAGCAGCTCGGCCAGCAGGTGCACAAGGTCGGTCACGGCCTGGCCGTGGATGTCCGTCTCCGGGACGCCGGTGAGCTCGATGCGCTCGTACGACTCCACCTCGGAGGAGGCGGCACGCAGCACGTCGACCAGCGGCACCGGCTGGTTCCAGCGGCGGCCCGGCTCCTCGCCGGCGAGGACCAGGAGGTTCTCGCCGTTCCGGCGCATACGGGTCGCGAGGTGGTCCAGCCGGAAGAGGTTCTCCAGCTGGTCCGGGTCGGCCTCGTTGTTCTCCAGGTCGGTGATCAGGGTCAGCTGGCCCTCGATCAGCGACTGGTTGCGGCGCGAGAGGTTGGTGAAGATCGCGTTGACGTTGCCACGGAGCATGGCCTGCTCGGCGGCGAGCCGCACGGCCTCGCGGTGGACCTGGTCGAAGGCGCGGGCGACCTCGCCGATCTCGTCCTGGCTGTCGATCGGGATCGGCTGCACCCGGGTGTCGACGCGGCCCGGCTCCGTACGCGAGAGCTGGTCGACCAGCATCGGCAGGCGCTGCTCGGCGATGCCGAAGGCGGCGGTGCGCAGCTGGCGCATCGAGCGGCTCATCTGGCGGGCCATGAGACCGGCCAGGATGAAGGCGGTGAGCAGGGCGATCACGACGATGGCGCCGTTGGTGATGGCGGTGGCCTTGGCGTCGTCGGAGATCTGGGCGGCCTCGGTCACTGCCTTGTCGACGAGGTCGTTCTCGATCTCCGTGTAGCCGTCGAACTTGGCGGTGGCCGCGCCCATCCAGGTCAGGGGCGTGGTGTCGAGCTTCTTCAGCTCCTTGGGGGTGAGACCCTGACCGATCTTGGCCGACATACCGGCAAGGACCGAGCCCTTGTCGTCCACCGGCGGATTGAGGCCGGCGGCCTTCAGCTGCTTCGCGCCCGCGGTGGCCTTGGCCGTCATGATCTGCTGGAGCTTGTCGGTGTCTTCCTGCGTACCGCCGGAGACGTACTCGGCAAGCGCGATCTGCTCCAGGTAGTTGTACGAGTTGAACGCGATGGTCTGCTTGGCGCGGATCGTGTCGTCCTCGCTGGGACGGATCAGCAGGTGCAGACCGATGGAGCGCTGCAGCGACTCGGCGGCCTTGGCCAGCTGGATCGCGTAGACCGTACGGCCGTAGCTGGTGATGTTGCCGGTGCCGAGGCCGAGCTCGTTGGAGAACTCCATCAGCGAGTGCTGGACCTTGACGTAGCCCTCTTCGGTGCCGACCGCGAACTTGGGCTCGATGGCCTTGGCGTACGCGGTCTTGCGCAGGTCGGCGAGGGTGGGCTCCTCGGCCCGGAAGAGGCTCAGACGGCGCTCCAGGCCCTGCTTCTTGGGCAGGTCCTGGACGGCCAGGTCGAACTTCTTCTTCGCGTCGTCCGTGACCTCGTACGCCTGGGTGACCTTCGGATTCTGGCGGGCCTGCTCACTGGTGGCGACGAGCAGCGACGGCGCCGTGAGGTCACGCTCGTTGAGCAGTGCCTGGCCGTACTCCGAGGCGGCGCGCACGATCAGCGCCGTCTTCTCGGCGTCCTGCGCCTCGTTCCAGGTGTCGATCGAGCCCTTGACCTGGAAGCCGCCCATCACCAGGCCGACGAGCACGGGTATGAGCAGGATCGCGTTCAGACGGGTGGGCACCCGCCAGTTGCGTGGGGACAGCCGGCTGGAGCTTCCGGTGGCCGGGGACGGACCGGGCACATCCGCAGGCGACGCCGCTGTGCGCGGCGGCGGGGTGAAGTTGCCCCTCGCCTGCTGCTCTGCGGAGCTCGTCATGCTTCGCCTCACTCGACCAACAACCTCTCGGCGTCGGCACCTACGCTGTGCCGTGTTTCGTTCAGAGCTCTACTACTCGGGAGTTCGTCGAATTCCAGCATGCGGAGGGGCCCCCTCCAAACACCTGGAATCAGCCATTCCATGTGTGCAGGCTCGAGATAAAACGGGCATAAAGAGCGAGCCGCATCAAATCGCGGGGCAAATATGAGCGCAGTGACACCGGCCGGATGCACCGGGTGGCCGAGCCACGTTAATTCTCTGTCGAAACGTTATGAACACGGGGGCGGACCGTGTCAAAGGACACAGTCCGCCCCCGCACAACTACGACAACTGCCGTATGTCGGCGTCTACTTGAGGCGGGCCATCAGGGCGTGCTCCACCAGCGTGATCAGCGCAGACTTGGCATCTGCACGATGCCGGGCGTCCGTCGTGATGATCGGCGCGTCCGGTCCGATCTGCAGCGCTTCACGTACTTCCTCGGGGTTGTACGGCTGGTGTCCGTCGAAGCCGTTGAGGGCGATGACGAACGGCAGGCCGCTGTTCTCGAAGTAGTCGACCGCGGGGAAGCAGTCCGCGAGACGACGTGTGTCGACCAGGACGACGGCGCCGATGGCGCCGCGGACCAGGTCGTCCCACATGAACCAGAAGCGGTCCTGTCCGGGCGTACCGAACAGGTACAGGATCAGGTCCTGGTCCAGGGTGATACGGCCGAAGTCCATGGCCACCGTCGTGGTGGTCTTGTCGCCGGTGTGGGTGAGGTCGTCGATGCCCGCGGACGCAGAGGTCATGACGGCTTCGGTACGCAGCGGGTTGATCTCCGAGACGGCGCCGACGAACGTGGTCTTGCCCACGCCGAAGCCGCCCGCCACCACGATTTTCGCGCTGGTGGTTGAGCGGGCTGCACCGCCGCTAGAGCTTGCGAAGTCCACTGAGCACCCTTTCGAGCAGTGTCACATCCGGCGTGCCGCCGGCCTCTCCGTTGCCCGGCTGATGAATCGCCACCATGCCGGCCTCCGCCAGGTCGGCGACGAGGATCCGGGCAACCCCGAGCGGCATCGACAGCAGCGCGGACACCTCGGCGACCGACTTGACCTCACGGCACAGGTGGCAGATCCGCTGGTGCTCCGGGAGCAGCCCGGCCAGGTGCGCCGGGTCGGCCGTGGTGCTGACCAGTGCCTCTATCGCGAGCTGGTAGCGCGGCCGGGTCCGTCCGCCGGTCATGGCGTACGGACGGACCAGCGGCTGGTCGCCCTCTCCGTACGACGCGTCGACTGAGGCTCCGTACGGATCGTGAGAGGCGGGTGGCGGGGTCATGAATCCTCCGGGCGTGACAGCAAGTGGTCTGCGAGCCGTCTGAGTGGAGCCGGTGGGGGGCCTGTGGGCGGCCTGACGGTAACTGTGCGGTGGCGTCTATCTGAATCACCTCGTGGGGGAGGCGGATGTCAGTGCAACAGGCTCCCCTGGAGTTCGGCGCGCAGGTCCGGAGTGAGGACGCTGCCCGCCCGGTCAACCAGAAGAGCCATCTCGTAGCCGACAAGGCCGATGTCGCACTCGGGGTGTGCGAGTACGGCCAGTGAGGAACCGTCGGAGACAGACATGAGGAACAGGAAACCGCGCTCCATCTCGACGACCGTCTGGCTGACCGGGCCGCCTTCGAAGATCCGGGACGCACCCGCCGTCAGCGAGGTCAGCCCTGATGCCACTGCCGCCAGCTGGTCGGCGCGGTCGCGGGGGAATCCTTCGGACATTGCCAGCAGAAGACCGTCGGCGGAGACCACGACTGTGTGGGACACCCCAGGGGTGTTGTCCACGAAGTTGGTGATCAACCAGTTCAGATTCTGCGCCGCCTGGCTCATCGGGCTCAACTAGTGCTCCTGCTGGTGAGTGGGGCCGAGGTTGAAGCTGCCGGTCGTCGAGTTCTGCTGACGGCCCTGCTGAATGCCACGACGGAGATTGGTCAGCCGGCCACGTACATCATCGGGTGCACGTGAAACCTGCGGTCCGGCCTGGTGGTTCTGCTCCTGGGCGGTGCCCGGCACGAGGTTGGCGCGCGGGACCCGACGGGGCAGACCGGAGGTGGTGACGCCGCCCGCCGCGGGCTTCCTGACCCGCTCGGCCTGGCGCACCAACTCGTCATTGGGCGAGGTGCGCCATGCGGCACCACTCGCGTTGGGCGCGTTGCCCGGGGTTGCCGGGGTCGGCGCGGGGGCGCGCTGCGGCATCGGCGGAACGGGACGCTCCGCCGGCTGCTGCGGGACGCCGGCCGACGGGCCCTGCGGCTGCTGACGGTCCGGCTGACCGCCCTGCGTGCCGTGGAACCAGTTCGTCTCCAGCGTGTCGTACAGCGGTGTACGGCCGTCGCCGGGACCGGCCGGCGGCAGCGCTTCGGGCTGCGGCTGCGGAGGCAGCGCGTTCGCCGGACGCGGGGCGCGGAATCCGGCGTTGTCCTGGCCGCCGCGCGGACGCGGGGCCTGCGTGGGAGCGGGCGGCTGCGGTGCATTGAAGTCCGGACGCGAGAACTGCGTGGTGGACGCCGGGTCCTGGGAACCGGCTCCCGAGCCGTTCACGTCCGGGCGGGCGTACTGACCCGTGGACGAGGAGTCCGGAGTGCCGAACACATCGGGCCGTACGAACTGCCCGGTGGAAGAGGCACTGCCGCGCGGCGGTGCGGCGTTGTAGTCGGGCGGTGCGAACTCCGCCGTCGAGCCGGGACCGCGGTCGCTGTCCTCGTGCCCGCGCGGAGTGTCCGCGGCGTGACGCTGCGGGGCGGCCGACTGCTCGTTGCCCCAACTGGTGGTCTGCGGACGCTGCGGGCGCTGCGGCTCGTCGCGGCGCGGGCTGCCACCGGGCAGCTCGGCGCGCGGGCCGCCGGGTGCGGGCAGCTGACGGGAGCGGTCGTCCGCGCCCGGAGCGCCCTGCGGGAAGCCGTTCTGGCGCTCGTTGCGGGCGGGAGCGTTCTGCGCGCCACGTCCCGCACCGGAACCGAAGGCCCCGGCGACACCGCGACCCTGACCGCCCTGCTGACCCTGGCCCGGAGCACCGTCACGAGCCGGAAGCGCGGCACGCGGGGCCGAGCTCGCACCGACCTGGCCGCGCGGCGCACCTGCACCGAGCCGCCCGCCCGCGGGCTGACCGCCGAGACCCGCACCGGAGCCGCCGCCGAGGCCGGGACGGCTGCCGCCGCCCGCACCGCCGGGACCGCTGCCGGGACGGCCACCGAGACCCGCGGGACCGCCCTGCGCCGGGGGAACGGCGCCCTGGCCGCCCGCGCCGGGCATGCCGGTCGGAGGCTTCTTGCCGCCGTGGGCGACATCGACGGGGAGCATGACCAGCGCGGTCGTACCGCCGGAGTCGGAGGGGCGCAGCTGGATACGGATGCCGTGCCGCAGGGACAGCCGGCCGACCACGAACAGACCCATGCGGCGCGAGACCGAGACATCCACGGTGGGCGGCGACGCCAGCCGCTCGTTGATCGCGGCGAGGTCCTCGGGGGAGAGGCCGATGCCGGTGTCGTGGATCTCGACCAGCACACGGCCGTCGGGCAGTGCGTGACCGGTGACGCGGACCTTGGTCTGCGGCGAGGAGAAGGAGGTCGCGTTCTCGAGCAGCTCGGCGAGGAGGTGCACAAGGTCGTTGACGACGCGTCCCGCGACCTCGGTCGTGGGCACGGAGGCCAGTTCGATGCGCTCGTACTGCTCCACCTCGGAGGCGGCGGCACGGAGCACGTCGACCAGCGGGACCGGCCGGGTCCACCGGCGGCCGGGCTCCTCGCCCGCGAGGACGAGGAGGTTTTCGCCGTTCCGGCGCATACGGGTCGCGAGGTGGTCCAGCTTGAAGAGGGAGGACAGCTGGTCCGGGTCGGCCTCGCGGGACTCCAGTTCGGAGATGAGCGAGAGCTGACGCTGGATAAGACCCTGGCTGCGGCGCGAGAGGTTGGTGAACATCGCGTTGACGTTGCCTCGCAGAAGGGCCTGCTCGGCGGCGAGACGGACGGCCTCGCGGTGAACGTCGTCGAACGCCGCGGCCACCTGGCCGATCTCGTCCCGGGAGTGCACACCGACCGATTCGACGGAGGTGTCGACGTCCTGCGGGTCCGACTCGGACAGCTGCTTGACCAGCTCGGGCAGGCGGTCCTGGGCGACCTTGGTCGCGGTGTCCTGGAGGCGGCGCAGCGAGCGGATCATGGAGCGGGCCACGACGAAGGCGCCCACGAGGGAGACGCCGAGGACGACGAGGATCAGCGCACCGTTGATGATCGCCTCGCGCTGCGAGGCCTCACGCAGCTCACGGGCCTTGCTCTCCATCTGGCCGAGCAGCGTGGCCTCGATGGTCTTCATGGCGTTGATGCGGACCGTGTAGTCGTCGGTCCAGTCCAGGTGCGAGCGAATCGGCTTTTGGGACTCCAGACCGTTCTTGGTGTCCAGCACGCGCTTGGCGTAGAGCTCGGACGCCTCGATGGTCGGGTTGCCGTCCTCCATCGGTTCGGTCAACTCGTCGGCGTTGCCGCCGGAGGACTCGTAGACCGCCTTGAACGCCTTGAGCTGGGTCTCACCGCTCTCGCGGGCGGCCTGGCCGTACTGCCGGTCGGACTCGGTCAGGCCGGGGACCGTGCCGTTGTCACCGACGGGAAGGGCAGCGGCGATAACCGCGCGCTGGATGGAGGCGTACTCCTTGGCGGACGAGAAGGCCGCCAGGGCGCGCGTCCGCTTGATCATCTCCGGGTTGTTCGTCGCCTGAGCCATGTCCTGGGACAGGCTCAGCAGGGAGTCGATCAGCCGGCTGTACTTGTCGATGGTGAGGGAGGTCGGCTGGCCCGGCTTGTACGCGTTGGCCCGGATGCCGTTGAGCTCGTGGACCTGGACGGCGATCTGGTTCGCGTTGGCCCGGATGCTCTCGAGCGCCTCGTCGGAATCCGTGTTGGGGATGTCACGGGTGGCCTCGAGGAAGGCGTTCCTGGCCCGGTCGGTCGCGGTGCGGGGACCGGTGACCTTGAAGTCGGTGACGGCAGACTGGTCGTTGCGAAGCGGCCCCGCAGACAGGTCGCGCTCCGTCTGGAGCTGCGTCGCCAGTTCGGTGGCCTGCTTGGTCATCTTGGTGAGCAGCTGCATGTGATCCAGCTGCTTCATGTCTGCCATGGACTCGTTGATGCGGAGTCCGCCCAGCGTGGTCGCCGCGACGACCGGCAGGGTCAGCAGTGAGACAAGGCGCGTGCTGATGCGCCAGTTGCGCAGCGCTATTCGCGACCCTGTGTCCCTCGGTCCCTTCGGCTTCAGCGGGGCCGTGGCCCTGTCGCCGCCGGGTGCCGCCACGCCGGGGCGCGCGGCACGTTCGCCGCTGTCGCCGGGCGCTGCCGGTCCCTGGTTCTGGGTGTGCTGGGGCGAGGAGCCGCGGTCGGTCCCGCCGCGCGGCTCCTGTTCCGCCGCAGCGCTGCCATCCCTCTTGAAACGTCCCTGCACTAGCGTCGCAACCTCTGGACCAGGCGTCCCTCCGCTCGCACGGCGGGACGGTGTCGGCGTCTTGGGGCACGGATCGCGCCCCATGGTGGTCTTTGAGTGACCGGCGCTGCTCCCCCTTCCCCGCCGCCACTCGGCGCTGCGTTGCGCCCCTTGCGCGCCGGCCTGAAACCGCGGCGGTTCGTGGAATTCCAGCACAGTGCCGGATCTCCAACAAGAGCCCCGTACCGGCCTGTGACCTGGGTGACACGGTGTGAGCGTTGTGTCACAAGGCGTAGAAACAGTTCGCGGATGAAACGGGCTATTCCGTACGAGTCGCTTAGGGGTGGGGGGTGTCCCAGTCGAGATGATCAGGAGCGGAATGATTGGTTCAGTGGCGCAATGTCCGTTTCATTGCCACTGACCCGCTGCCGGGAATGACCGAATTGACCGTCAACTCGTGAGGAAACTCACACGTAGATCGCCGTCTCTTCCGGGCTTTCCCGGGGAATTGGATGTTTAGCCTGTCGCTTTACAGGGATGGGAAATCCGTCAACCCGGCGTTAACCGCAGGGCCCGCACCAGGACAAGGTCTGAAGCAACCGATGAAGACGACGATGATGTTCCGCAACATAGCCAACCCCCGGCGCACCACGCTCGCGCACCTCGCGGACGCGGACGAACTGCAGACGCCGGTGCAGCCGGAGCATGCGCTCGATCTTCCCACGCAGACGGCCAACCCCCGCCGCACGGTCCTGATGGACGCCCCCGTCCAGTAATACGCGAGGCGGTGCCCTCAAAGGCCTTCCGAACGACAGGCCCTACCCGCGTTAGCCTGGAGCGTCAGACTCCAGCCAGCGTAAACAGAAGAGGGGCACCCGCATCCCGTGCGCATCGCCAGGTTCTCCATCGACGGCAATGTGGCCTTCGGCGCGGTCGAGGGCGAAGGCCCCGACGGCCTCGTCCTCGACATCATCAAGGGCATCCCGTTCGCGGACTTCGAGCTCTCCGGCACGAAGGTCCCGCTGACCCCCGGCTCCAAGGACAGGGTCAGGCTGCTGCCGCCCGTACTTCCGAGCAAGGTCGTGGCCTTCGGCCGCAACTACGCGGAACACGCGGCGGAGCTCGGCAACGAGGTCCCGGACGCGCCGTTCGCCTTCTTCAAGCCGTCCACCTCGGTGATCGGCCCCGGCGACCCCATCGCGTACCCCTCCTTCTCGCAGGAACTGCACCACGAGGCCGAACTGGCCGTGGTCATCGGCCGGATGTGCCGCGAAGTCCCGCGCGAGCGGGTCAAGGACGTCATCCTCGGCTACACCTGCGCCAACGACGTCACCGCGCGCGACGTCCAGAAGCGCGAGAAGCAGTGGGCCAGGGCCAAGGGCTTCGACAGCTCCTGCCCGCTCGGCCCCTGGGTGGAGACGGACCTCGACCCGAGCGACCTGGCCATCCAGTGCACGGTCAACGGCGAACAACGCCAGCTCGGCCGTACGAGCCAGATGATCCACTCCATCGAGGAGCTGATCGTCAATGTCTCCGAGGCGATGACACTGCTCCCCGGCGACGTCGTACTCACCGGCACACCGGCCGGGGTCGGCCCGCTCAACGTCGGCGACGAGGTCGCCGTCACCATTCAAGGCATCGGCACTCTCACCAACAAGGTGATCAAGCGTGGCTAACGCGAACGTCCGCGTACGTTTCTGTCCGTCCCCGACCGGCAACCCGCATGTGGGTCTGGTCCGCACCGCCCTGTTCAACTGGGCCTACGCCCGGCACACCGGCGGCACCATGGTCTTCCGTATCGAGGACACCGACGCGGCCCGCGACTCCGAGGAGTCGTACAACCAGCTGCTCGACTCGATGCGCTGGCTGGGCCTGGACTGGGACGAGGGCCCCGAGATGGGCGGCCCGCACGCCCCCTACCGCCAGTCGCAGCGGATGGACCTCTACAAGGACGTCGCCGAGAAGCTGATGGCCGGCGGCTATGCGTACGAGTGCTTCTGCACCGCCGTCGAGCTGGAGGCCCGCCGCGACGCCGCCCGCCTGGCTGGCAAGCCCTCGGGTTACGACGGCACCTGCCGCAACCTCTCCGCCGAGCGCATCGCGCGGTACAAGGACGAGGGCCGCCCGGCCATCGTCCGCTTCAAGATGCCCGACGAGCCGATCACCTTCACCGACCTGGTCCGCGGCGAGCTCACCTTCACCCCGGACAACGTCCCCGACTACGGCATCGTCCGCGCCAACGGCGCCCCGCTGTACACGCTGGTCAACCCGGTCGACGACGCGCTGATGGAGATCACGCACGTCCTGCGCGGCGAGGACCTGCTCTCCTCGACCCCGCGCCAGATCGCGCTCTACAAGGCGCTGATCGAGCTGGGCATCGCCAAGGAGATCCCGGCCTTCGGACACCTCCCGTACGTGATGGGCGAGGGCAACAAGAAGCTCTCCAAGCGCGACCCGCAGGCGTCCCTGAACGTCTACCGGGAGCGCGGCTTCCTCCCGGAGGGCCTCCTCAACTACCTCTCCCTGCTCGGCTGGTCCTTCTCGGCCGACCAGGACGTCTTCTCCATCGAGGAGATGGTCGCGAAGTTCGACGTCGCGGAAGTCAACGCCAACCCGGCCCGCTTCGACCTGAAGAAGGCCGAGGCGATCAACGCCGACCACATCCGCAGGCTCGATGTGAAGGCCTTCACCGAGGCGTGCGGCCCCTGGCTGCGGGCCCCGCACGCCAACTGGGCGCCGGAGCAGTTCGACCAGGCGGCCTGGGAGGCGATCGCCCCGCACGCCCAGACCCGGCTGACCGTCCTCTCGGACATCACCGCCAACGTCGACTTCCTCTTCCTGGACGCCCCGGTCGAGGACGAGGCGTCCTGGACGAAGGCGATGAAGGAGGGCTCCGACGCGCTGCTGCGCACGGCCCGCGAGAAGCTGGCCGACGCGGACTGGTCCAGCCCCGAGTCCCTGAAGAACGCGGTCCTGGCGGCGGGCGAGGAGCACGGCCTGAAGCTCGGCAAGGCCCAGGCCCCGGTCCGCGTCGCGGTCACGGGCCGCACGGTGGGCCTGCCGCTGTTCGAGTCGCTGGAAATCCTGGGCAAGGAGAAGACGCTGTCCCGCATTGACGCGGCGCTGGCGAAGCTGGCCGCATAGGCTCGGATCATGCCGATTCGCGCGGTCCTGTGGGACATCGACGCTGCATTCTTCGGGGGAGAACCCCCGAACCCCCAGCAGGGGGCGGCGCCGGAGGTACGGTCGGATCATGCCGATTCGCGCGGTCCTGTGGGACATCGACGACACGATCTTCGACTACGCACGCGCCGACCGCGCCGGTATGCAACGACACCTTGAAGCCGAGGGCCTGGTGGACGGATACGACTCCGTCGACCAGGCCCTCGGCCGTTGGCGCCAGATCACCGACCAGCACTGGGCGCGCTTCTCCGCCGGTGAGACCGACTGGGAGGGCCAGCGCCGTGACCGCGTGCGGTCCTTCACCGGCCGGCCCCTCGGCGATGGCGAGGCCGACGACTGGTTCGATCGCTACATAGTGCACTTCGAGGCCGCCTGGTCGCTCTTCCCCGATGCCGTCCCCGCCCTGGACCTGCTCGCGGACGACTACCGCCATGCCGTCCTGTCCAACTCCTCGCTCCGCAACCAGGACCGCAAGCTGCGAGTCTTGGGTGTACGCGACCGGTTCGAGGCCGTCGTGTGCGCGGCCGAGCTGGGCGTCTCCAAGCCCGCGGCCGAGGCGTTCCACGCCGCCTGCGACGCCCTCGCGCTGCCGCCCGGGGAGGTCGCGTACGTGGGTGATCAGCCGGACATCGACGCACAGGGGGCCGTGGCCGCCGGTCTCACCGGGATCTGGCTGGACCGCACCGGCCTCGGCGGGCGTCCCGAGCTCACCCGAATCACCGGTCTCGCCCAGCTCTCTGGCCTGCTGCGGCGCGATACCCGTTTTGGAGCGCCGGACACCTTCAGGTAATGTTCTTCCTGCGCCGCCCGAGAGGGCCGAGAGGTCCGGCCGGGAAGCGCAAACCAAACAAACCCCCTTCCGGGGGTTGAGTTTTGGTGGGCTATGGTGTAATTGGCAGCACGACGGTTTCTGGTTCCGTTAGTCTAGGTTCGAGTCCTGGTAGCCCAGCTCGCAGAGAACATCTTCTGCAACGCCCCCGTTGTGTAGCGGCCTAGCACGCTGCCCTCTCAAGGCAGTAGCGCCGGTTCGAATCCGGTCGGGGGTACAGATCCATCCTGCTGATCATCAGGGTCGCACCCGATGACCGCGCAGTGACATCACCCGGCTCCTCGCCGGGTGGGATCGCTAGGGCCCCCGTTGTGTAGCGGCCTAGCACGCCGCCCTCTCAAGGCGGTAGCGCCGGTTCGAATCCGGTCGGGGGTACTGGTCTAAACCACCATGGCCTATGGTGTAATTGGCAACACTACGGTTTCTGGTACCGTCATTCTAGGTTCGAGTCCTGGTAGGCCAGCTCGCGGAGCTTATCCGCAAGGCCCCCGTTGTGTAGCGGCCTAGCACGCCGCCCTCTCAAGGCGGTAGCGCCGGTTCGAATCCGGTCGGGGGTACGCATCGAAGAGGCCCTCCGCATTTCGCGGAGGGCCTCTTCGCGTTTGGTGTACCGGAGTTACGCATCGCGCGCACCCAGCTCGGCCTCTCCCGGCTGGAGTTCAGCGCACTCGGCTGGGAAGTCGCTGTCTCAACTGACCAAATCCCAGGCGGTTTTGTGCCGTCCGCGGACGAATCAGGCCCGGAGCCTCCGCCCCGACCGGGGCGGAGGGCCGAGCGCCGTCGTCAGCCGGAGCGGCGCAGCGCCTCGCTCAGTCGGGCCGCCGCGTCGATGACCGCCTGGGCATGCATACGCCCCGGGTGGCGCGTCAGGCGCTCGATCGGGCCCGAGACCGAGACCGCGGCCACGACCCGGTTCGACGGGCCCCGCACCGGCGCCGAGACGGAGGCCACGCCGGGCTCGCGCTCGCCGATCGACTGGGCCCAGCCCCGGCGCCGTACGCCGGACAGGGCCGTGGCCGTGAAACGGGCACCCTGGAGGCCCCGGTGCAGGCGCTCCGGCTCCTCCCAGGCCATCAGGATCTGGGCCGACGAGCCCGCCTTCATGGTGAGCGTGGAGCCGACCGGCACCGTGTCCCGCAGTCCGGACAGCCGTTCCGCCGCGGCCACGCAGATCCGCATGTCTCCCTGCCGGCGGTAGAGCTGCGCGCTCTCGCCCGTCACGTCGCGCAGGTGGGTGAGTACCGGTCCCGCCGTGGCCAGCAGCCGGTCCTCGCCCGCCGCGGCGGCGAGCTCGGCCAGCCGCGGGCCGAGGATGAACCGGCCCTGCATGTCCCTCGCCACCATCCGGTGGTGTTCCAGTGCCACGGCAAGGCGATGTGCCGTGGGTCGTGCGAGCCCTGTCGCCGCGACCAGCCCGGCGAGGGTGGCCGGACCGGACTCCAGAGCGCTCAATACCAGAGCTGCCTTGTCGAGAACGCCGACGCCGCTAGAGTTGTCCATGCAACGATATTCACGTCTCACACTGTGAAACGCAAGTTCAATTTTCCCGGGAACTTGCGAGGCTGTATGTGCAGCCCGCGGACCAACGGGTTCTGCACAAGATCTCTAGTTGTGTCGGCAGCACAGCCGGCCGGAGGGAAAGCGATGGGTAGGACACTCGCGGAGAAGGTCTGGGACGACCACGTCGTCCGGCGCGCCGAGGGCGAGCCCGACCTCCTCTTCATCGATCTGCATCTGCTACACGAGGTCACCAGCCCCCAGGCTTTCGACGGTCTGCGTCAGAACGCCCGGCCGGTGCGGCGCCTCGACCTCACCATCGCGACCGAGGACCACAACACCCCGACGATCGACATCGACAAGCCCATCGCGGACCCGGTCTCCCGCGCCCAGTTGGAGACGCTGCGCAAGAACTGCGCGGAGTTCGGCGTACGGCTGCACCCGCTGGGCGATGTCGAGCAGGGCGTCGTCCACGTCGTGGGCCCGCAGCTCGGTCTGACCCAGCCCGGCACCACCGTGGTCTGTGGCGACTCGCACACCTCCACGCACGGCGCGTTCGGCGCGCTGGCGTTCGGCATCGGCACCTCCCAGGTGGAGCATGTCCTGGCGACCCAGACGCTGCCGCTGGCCCGCCCCAAGACCATGGCCATCACGGTCGAGGGCGAACTGCCCGACGGCGTCACCGCCAAGGACCTGATCCTGGCCATCATCGCCCGGATCGGCACCGGCGGCGGCCAGGGCTACATCCTGGAGTACCGCGGCTCTGCCATCGAGAAGCTCTCGATGGAGGCCCGGATGACCATCTGCAACATGTCGATCGAGGCGGGCGCCCGCGCCGGAATGATCGCCCCGGACGAGACCACCTTCGACTATCTGCGGGGCCGTGACCACGCCCCCAAGGGCGAGGACTGGGACGCCGCCGTCGCGTACTGGAAGACGCTGCGCACCGACGACGACGCCGTTTTCGACGCCGAGGTGTTCATCGACGCCACGGAACTGTCGCCGTTCGTCACCTGGGGCACCAACCCGGGCCAGGGCGCGCCCCTGTCGGCGAACGTCCCCGACCCGGCTTCGTACGAGGACGCTTCGGAGCGCCACGCCGCCGAAAGGGCCCTGGAATACATGGGGTTGAGCGCCGGCCAGCCGCTGCGCGACATCGAGGTCGACACCGTCTTCGTAGGCTCCTGCACCAACGGCCGTATCGAAGACCTGCGCTCGGCCGCCTCGATCCTGGAGGGCCGTAAAGTCGCCGACGGCGTACGGATGCTGGTGGTCCCCGGCTCCGTGCGGGTCGCGCTGCAGGCCGTCGAAGAGGGTCTGAACACCGTCTTCACCGAGGCGGGCGCCGAATGGCGGCACGCGGGCTGCTCGATGTGCCTGGGCATGAACCCCGACCAACTGGCCCCCGGCGAGCGCTCCGCGTCCACCTCCAACCGCAACTTCGAGGGCAGGCAGGGCAAGGGTGGACGCACCCATCTGGTCTCGCCGCAGGTCGCCGCCGCCACAGCGGTACTGGGCCATCTGGCCTCGCCCGCCGACCTGTCCGAAGCCCCCGCGACCGCCGGAGTCTGAGCACCATGGAAGCTTTCACCGCACACACCGGCCGGGCCGTCCCGCTGCGCCGCAGCAACGTCGACACCGACCAGATCATCCCGGCCCACTGGCTGAAGAAGGTCACCCGCGACGGCTTCGAGGACGGACTCTTCGAGGCCTGGCGCAAGGACGCCTCCTTCGTCCTCAACCGGCCCGAGCGGCAGGGCGCCACGGTCCTGGTGGCGGGCCCCGACTTCGGCACCGGCTCCTCCCGCGAGCACGCCGTATGGGCCCTGCAGAACTACGGCTTCAAGACCGTCATCTCCTCCCGGTTCGCCGACATCTTCCGCGGCAACTCGCTCAAGAACGGTCTGCTGACCGTGGTTCTGGACCAGAAGGTCGTGGACGCGCTCTGGGAGCTGACCGAGGCCGACCCGACGGCCGAAGTCACCGTGGACTTGGAGAAGCGGCAGGTTCTGGCCGAAGGAATCACGGCCGACTTCGAGCTTGACGAGAACGCCCGATGGAGGCTGCTGAACGGTCTGGACGACATCAGCCTCACCCTTCAGAACGAAGCCGACATCGCGGCTTACGAGGGCTCCCGACCGGCCTTCAAGCCCCGCACAATTGAGGCCTGAGCAGCGCTTTTCCCGTACTGCGCCCCCCACCGTCCGGTGGGGGGCGCAGTCGCTTGTTGAGACGCCGTTGGGCGACAACTCGCCCCAGATGGCACAATCGGTGCATGGAACGCGACAGCCAACTCGAGCTCTACGAGGCAGTCGCAGCCCGGCTGAAGGAAGCGCACACAAGAGTGCGCGCACTGCAAGTCCCGGAGGGCGTAAGGATGGCGCTGTCCCGGAAGCTGCTGGTCGTCACGGCAGCGGCGAAGCACGATCTCCCGGATGCGGCAAGGCGTCTGGACCGCTTGATGAAGGACCTCGACGAGGGCCGATTCCCTGAAGGCGACTGACACCCGAAGTTCCGCGAAGGTCGACTTCGTTGCGGCACTAGGGTGATTAGCCCGTTTCGTGTTTGATTTGCGGTATATATCTGCCTAACGTGCGAAAAAGCCTGGACGCATTCGTTCCGGCCAATGTCTCCGAAGGGGAAGACGTGAACAAGGCGCAGCTCGTAGAAGCGATTGCCGACAAGGTCGGCGGCCGTCAGCAGGCCGCGGAGGCTGTCGACGCGGTACTTGACGCGATCGTCCGCGCAGTTGTCGGCGGAGACCGGGTTTCGGTCACCGGCTTCGGCTCGTTCGAGAAGGTCGACCGTCCTGCTCGTTACGCCCGCAACCCGCAGACGGGTGAGCGCGTGCGGGTCAAGAAGACCTCGGTGCCGCGCTTCCGCGCGGGTCAGGGCTTCAAGGACCTGGTGAGCGGCTCGAAGAAGCTCCCCAGGGGTGGCGAGGTCTCCGTCAAGAAGGCGCCCAAGGGCAGCCTCTCGGGCGGGACTGTCGCGCGTACGACCGTCAAGAAGGCCGCCGCCAAGAAGACGGTGGCGAAGAAGGCCGCGGCCAAGAAGACCGTGGCGAAGAAGGCCGCAGTCAAGAAGACCGCGGCGAAGAAGACGGTCGCGAAGAAGGCGACCGCGAAGAAGACCGTGGCCAAGAAGGCTACGGCCAAGAAGGCCACGGCCAAGAAGGCGACCACGAAGAAGGCCGCCGCCAAGAAGACCGCGCCGGCCAAGAAGGCGACGGCGAAGAAGGCGCCCGCCAGGAAGGCGACGGCGCGCAAGACCGCCGCCAAGAAGACCGCCGCCAGGAAGTAAGCGGCAACAGGTCACAGGGCCACTCACGCGCCGGGCCGGGCTCCCCTCGGGGAGCCCGGCCCGCGGCGTGTTCAGAGGGTTGCCAGTGTCACCAGCGTGATGCGCAGGGCCTCGCCGTCGCCCTCCGTCTCGATACGGACCCGCTGGCCCGGCCGCAGCAGCCGCAGACCGCCCGCGTCGAAGGCCGCGGCGTCGAACTCCACCGGGGTGCCGTCGTCGAGCAGCACACTCCCGCTGCGGGTATCAAAGTCGTAGGTGTACGAGGTCGCCTGCATACGCGCCAGCCTAGGCCCTGTGGCGGCTCAGGCGGTGTCTAGGTCCTGTCCGGCCGATCTTGCCGGGTTCGCGTGCCCTGGCACGCTCGCCGCGTTGTCGTCAGTCGCCGACGCTCCGCGTCGGCTCCTTCCTCCGCCCTTGCGATCGCACGCACCAGACCCCGCTCCCTGATCCGGCCTGATCCAAACGACACCCCCTAGCCGTCGAGAGCATGGGTGCCGGCCGCCCAGCGCTCCGCGGTCCGCGGGCCCACTCCAAGCGCCAGCGCGACGGCCAGATCGTCCCCGGTGTCCACGTCCTGCCGTACCGAATCCACGCCGTCCAGCAGTATTTCCGCGGCCCCCGACGCCAAATGTCGGCGGCGGGAGCGGCCGCCGAAAGCGGGGCGCAATTCCGTGCCCGGCGCCGCGGACAGGAAAGTCGTGCCGATTCCGGCCGCATCAGCCAGAAATGCCCGGGGAAATGCCGAAGCGCGTGCCAGTACCCGGGCCAATTCCGCGGGGCGCAATGCGGGCAGATCGGCGTTGAGTGCGGCGACGGCCCGGTCGGGCCGCAGCGCCCGCACCGCGTCCGCGCCGTGCGCCAGCGCCGCGTTGAGACCGGCCGCCGGGGTGTCCGGCACTATCCGCGCCCCGAGCGCGGCCAGCTCCGCGCCGGCCGCCGGATCGTCCGTGACGACCGCCACATCCCGTACAACTGTGCACGCCAGCGCCGCGGCCACGGTGTCCTGCGCAAAGGCGAGCGCGAGATGCGGCCGCAGAATGTCGTCCGCGGCTTCGGCGAGCCTGCTCTTGGCCAGTAGGAGGGGCTTCAGCGGGACCACCAGGGACCAGCCGTACGTCGAGTCGGTGTTCGTGGCGAGCTCTCCGTCCATGCGCATCGGGCCCCATTGTGGCGCGAGCCCGCGAAGGGGCGGAGGCCCGGGCCCGAAGCCGAGGCGTACGGTGTTCTCGACAGACCAGGGGCCTGGGGCGACACTTGACCCCCAGCAGCCGGGCACTGGCCCGGCAATAGAGGAAGGTGTCCGAGTGTCCCGCCGTAGAATCGGCTTCTGGTACCGCCTGGCGGCGGTCATCGCTAAACCGCCGCTTTTGGTTCTGTTCAACCGGGACTGGCGGGGAATGGAACACATTCCGGCGGACGGCGGATTCATCACCGCTATCAACCACAACTCGTATCTCGACATGTTCTCCTACGGGCACTTCCAGTACAACAGCGGACGTGTGCCCCGGTTCCTCGCCAAGGCCGCGCTCTTCAAGGCGCCCGTTGTCGGGACCCTGCTGCGAGGTACGGGCCAGATTCCGGTCTACCGCGAGTCCTCCAACGCCTTCGGCGCCTTCCGCGCAGCCGTCGAAGCCGTCGAGAGCGGTGAATGCGTCGCCTTCTACCCCGAGGGCACACTCACTCGTGACCCGGGCATGTGGCCGATGACCGCGAAGACCGGAGTCGCGCGTGCGGCACTGCTCACCAAGGCGCCGGTCATTCCGATCGCCCAGTGGGGCGCCAACTTGGCGATGCCGCCGTACGCCAAGGAGGAGAAGATCCGTCTCTTCCCGCGCAAGACGCTCATCGTGCAGGCGGGTCCGCCGGTCGACCTCGACCGCTTCTACGGCAAGGACCCGACGCCCGAGGTGCTGAAGGCCGCGACCGAAGCCATCATGGCCGCGATCACCGTCCAGCTGGAGGAGCTGCGCGGCGAGAAGTCGCCCGAGAAGCCGTACGATCTGCGCGAAGTACTCGCGCAGCAGCGCCGCAAGGCCGCCGAGGAGGGCACCAAGTGACGCGCGCCGCCACGAAGGCAGCAGTATTCGGAACCGGCTCCTGGGGCACGGCCTTCGCGATGGTTCTCGCCGACGCCGGCTGCGATGTGACCCTGTGGGGCCGTCGCGCCGAACTCGCCGAATCGGTCAACACCACCCGTACCAACCCGGACTATCTGCCGGGAATTGAGCTTCCCGAGGCGGTACGGGCCACCACCGACCCCGCCGAGGCAGCGGACGGTGCCGAGTTCACCGTCCTCGCCGTCCCGTCCCAGACCCTGCGCGGCAACCTCGCCGCATGGGTGCCGCTGCTCGCGCCGGACACCGTGCTCGTCTCCCTGATGAAGGGCATCGAACTCGGCACCGCCAAGCGCATGAGCGAGGTCATCGAAGAGGTCGCCAAGGTCTCAGCCGAACGCGTCGCCGTCGTCACGGGCCCCAACCTCGCCAAGGAGATCGCCCAGCGCCGGCCCGCCGCCGCGGTGGTCGCCAGCCGCGACGAAAGCGTCGCCCAGCGGCTCCAGTCCGCGTGCCACACCCCGTACTTCCGCCCGTACACCAACACCGACGTGGTCGGCTGCGAACTGGGCGGCGCCGTCAAGAACGTCATCGGCCTCGCCGTCGGCATCGCGGACGGGATGGGCCTCGGCGACAACGCCAAGGGCTCCCTGATCACCCGCGGCCTCGCCGAGACCACCCGCCTCGGCCTCGCGATGGGCGCGGACCCGCTGACCTTCTCCGGGCTCGCCGGACTCGGCGACCTGGTGGCCACGTGCTGCTCGCCGCTCTCGCGCAACCACACCTTCGGCACCAACCTCGGCCGCGGGATGACGCTCCAGGAGACCATCGCGGTCACCAAGCAGACCGCGGAGGGCGTCAAGTCCTGTGAATCGGTGCTCGATCTGGCCCGCAGGCACGGCGTCGACATGCCGATCACGGAGACGGTCGTCGGCATCGTCCACGAGGGCAAGCCGCCGGTCGTCGCGCTCAAGGAACTGATGTCACGCAGCGCCAAGCCCGAGCGGCACTGACTTGTCCGAAACCAACGGGTAGTCTCATCGCGATATGAGCAGCGAGAACCTCCCCCAGAGCCCTGAGCAGCAGCTCCGCAAGCCGCGCGTAGCCGTCGTCTTCGGCGGTCGCAGCTCCGAACACGGGATTTCCGTGGTCACCGCCGGCGCCGTGCTGCGCGCCATCGACCGTACGAAGTACGACGTGCTGCCCATCGGCATCACGACGGACGGCCGATGGGCGCTGACCGCCGACGAGCCGGAGCGGATGGCGATCACCGACCGCCGTACGCCCAGCGTCGAGCAGCTCGCCGACTCCACCGAGGGTGGCGTGGTCCTCTCCGTGGACCCCGCCAACCGCGAGGTCGTCTACAGCGAGCCCGGCGCCGTGCCCAAGGCACTCGGCGAGGTCGACGTCGTCTTCCCCATGCTGCACGGCCCGTACGGCGAGGACGGCACCCTCCAGGGCCTCCTGGAGCTCTCCGGAGTCCCGTACGTCGGCTCGGGCGTTCTTGCCTCCGCTGTCGGCCAGGACAAGGAGTACATGAAGCGCGTCTTCATCTCCTTCGGCCTGCCCGTCGGCCCGTACACGGTGATCCGCCCCCGCGAGTGGGAGCTCGACCCGTCCGCGGCCCGCAAGAAGATCATCGACTTCGCGGGCGAGCACGACTGGCCGCTCTTCATCAAGCCCGCGCGTGCCGGATCCTCCATCGGTATCACCAAGGTCGACGACCTCTCCGGCCTCGACGAGGCGATCGAGGAAGCGCAGCGCCACGACCCGAAGATCCTGGTCGAGTCGCTGCTGCGCGGCCGCGAGATCGAGTGCGGCGTGCTGGAGTTCGAGGACGGCCCGCGCGCCAGCGTCCCGGCCGAGATCCCGCCCGTCACGGCTCATGAGTTCTACGACTTCGAGGCCAAGTACATCGACTCGGCGGCCGGTCTGGTGCCCGCGCCGCTGACGAAGGAGCAGACCGCCGAGGTGCGTCGGCTCGCGGTCGAAGCCTTCGACGCCGCGTCCTGCGAGGGCCTGGTCCGCGCGGACTTCTTCCTCACCGAGGACGGCGAGTTCGTCATCAACGAGATCAACACGATGCCGGGCTTCACGCCGATCTCGATGTACCCGCGGATGTGGCAGGAGAGCGGCGTCGGCTACTCCGAGCTCGTCGACCGGCTGATCCAGGCGGCACTGCGCCGCTCGACCGGCCTGCGCTAGAGCCAGGCGCTAGGGGACCTCGAGTCTGGCCGGCACCGTCTTCTTGACGGCGTCGGCCAGTTCGGCGAGCGGCGTGATGTCGTGGGCGTACCGCTTGTCCATCGTGACCTCGACATAGGTCTTGCGGTACGTGGTGGTGAAGCGCGGCCCGTCGGGCTCCTGCTCGAGGAGCCAGTTGACGCCGTCCGCCTCCACGCCCTTGGACCGGGAGTCGTTCATCTTCTCGGGCCGGGGGACACCACAGCGCAGTACGATCGCGGCATCGCCCCAGCCGGCGGTCAGATCGGAAGCCGGTTCAGGGTCGTTGCGGTCCTCTCCGGCCACGGACTTCGGCAGCTCCTTGTGCAGTGCGTCGCACAGGGCGGCTTCCTCCGACGGCGGGCTGGGAACCGCGACCGACGCCGCTGCGTCCGTGGAGGAGCAGCCCGCGGCAGCCAGCAGCATCAGGGCGGCAGCGGACAGAAAGAAGGGCCGGCGGCGGGAAGAAGTCACCGGCCAAGCGTAGACGGGGGCTACAGGTGCACGACCGGGCAGGTCAGGGTGCGGGTGATGCCGTCCACTTGCTGGACCTTGGCGACCACCATGCGACCGAGATCGTCGACCGTCTCGGCCTGGGCGCGCACAATCACGTCATAGGGACCGGTTACGTCCTCGGCCTGGATCACTCCCGGAATCTTGCCGATGGTCTCGGCGACGGTCGACGCCTTGCCCACCTCGGTCTGAATGAGGATGTACGCCTGTACCACGGAACCTCCAGGGCGGCCACGAGGATCATGTGGGGGGAAGGGACGCCACGGTATCGCGTCGCCGAGGGCCGCGGGGAGACCCGCGCGCCGGGTGACGCCCGCAGCGTGGCGTACGGAAAGCAGAAGTTGACGTATCTCTTGACGGTACCCAGGGCGCAGACGGCTCGCGACCGCAAGCGAGCAGCACTGCCGGATCTCCCGGCAGGACGACGGAGAGGTGAGACTCGGTGAAGGGCACTGTGGGCGAGTTGGGGGAGTTCGGGCTCATCAGGGAGCTCACTTCACGGCTCACCTCCACCCCCGCGGTCCGGCTCGGACCCGGTGACGACGCCGCGGTCGTGGCCGCACCCGACCGCAGGGTCGTGGCGAGCACGGACGTCCTGCTGGAGGGACGGCACTTCCGCCGCGACTGGTCGACGGCGTACGACGTGGGCCGCAAGGCCGCCGCGCAGAACTTGGCCGATATCGCAGCGATGGGCGCGGTGCCGACCGCGCTGCTGCTCGGCCTGGTCGTCCCGGCCGAACTCCCGGTCACCTGGGCCACCGAGCTGATGGACGGCATCCGCGACGAGTGCCAGGTCGCCGGGGCGGCCGTGGTCGGCGGCGATGTCGTGCGCGGAGACCTCATCACCCTCGCCATCACCGCGCTCGGCGATCTGCGCAACCACGAACCGGTCACCCGGGCCGGCGCCCAGCCCGGCGATGTCGTCGCGTACACCGGCTGGTTGGGCTGGTCGGCCGCCGGGCACGCGGTGCTCTCGCGCGGCTTCCGCTCGCCGCGCGCCTTCGTCGAGGCACACCGGCGGCCCGAACCGCCGTACCACGCGGGCCCCGCGGCGGCTGGGCTCGGCGCCACCGCCATGACCGACGTCAGCGACGGACTCGTCGCCGACCTCGGGCACATCGCGGAGGCCAGCAAGGTCCGTATCGACCTGCGCTCGGGCTCCATCGACATCCCCTCGCAGATGAACGACATCGGTCAGGCCGTCGGCGTCGACCCGCTGCAGTGGGTGCTGACCGGTGGAGAGGACCACGCGATCGTCGCGACCTTCCCGCCGGACGCCAAGCTGCCGGCCCGCTGGAAGGTGATCGGCGAGGTGCTCAACCCGTCGGCTCTGCCGCAGGTGACGGTCGACGGTGCCCCGTGGACCAAGAAGAGCGGCTGGGACCACTTCGGGGACATCGAGGACGGCAAGTAGATTCTTGGGCATGGACATATCCCTGCCTCCTCGTGTGCTCACCGTCGCCGGGTCCGACTCCGGCGGCGGTGCGGGCATTCAGGCCGACCTGAAGACGATGCTGGCGCTCGGCGTGCACGGCATGAGCGTGCTCACCGCGGTCACCGCGCAGAACTCACTGGGCGTGCAGGGCGCGTGGGAACTGCCCGTCGATGCGGTACGGGCCCAGTACCGCAGCGTCGTCGACGACATCGGCGTACAGGCCGTGAAGACCGGCATGCTGGCGTCCGCGCCCCTGGTCGAGACGGTCGCCGAACTGCTGGCCGGGACGGACGCGCCGGTGGTCGTGGACCCGGTGGGGGTCTCCAAGCACGGGGATCCGCTGCTGGCCGCCTCCGCGCTCGACTCCGTACGCACCAAGCTGCTGCCGGTCGCGACCGTCGCCACGCCGAATCTGGACGAGGTGACCCAGCTGACCGGCCTGGTGGTCGACGACGAGCGCGGGATGCGGCGGGCCGCGGACGCCGTGCTCGGCTTCGGGCCGCGGTGGGCGCTCATCAAGGGCGGGCATCTCGCGGGCGACGCGGTGGACCTGCTGACGGACGGCGCGGAGGAGCACTGGCTGCGCGCGCCCCGGCACGACAACCGGCACACGCACGGGACGGGCTGCACGCTGGCGTCGGCGGTGGCCTCGGGGCTGGCGAAGGGGCTGGCAGTGCCGGAGGCCGTACGGGCCGCGAAGGAGTACGTCACGGGGGCGATCGCCGCGGGGTTCGCGCTGGGGGGCGGGATCGGCCCGGTGGATCACGGCTGGCGCTTGCGCTGATTCCTGTCCGGGTACGGCTGATTCCCGTCCGGGTACGGCGAAAAGCCGGCCCACCGAGGTGGACCGGCTTTCAAGGCAACCGCAGGGGCTGCGCTACGACGAAACGTCGCGGTTAGCGCGAGACCTTGCCGGCCTTGATGCACGAGGTGCAGACGTTGAGCCGCTTCGGCGTCCGACCGACCACGGCACGCACACGCTGGATGTTCGGGTTCCAGCGACGGGACGTACGGCGGTGCGAGTGCGAAATGTTGTTGCCGAAGCCCGGCCCCTTGCCGCAGACGTCGCAGTTGGCAGCCACGGGTCACTCCAAAGACTTCAGATGCACTTACAGTGAATTCCGGCGCGCCGGATCAGTGATCTGATTGGTGGCTTTGCCGGGGGAATTGGCCCGACTCTCATCGGGCAACCGGAGCAGCATACAACGACTGCGTCCGAGATACGAAACTACCATGGCTTCTCCCGCCCCCACCCCGGACCCTGCTCCCACCAGGGGTCTACCCTGCGGTGCAACCCGCTGCCCACGGCCCTTCCGGCCGATCGAGGAGGATCACCAGGTGCCGCAGACCCTCGACGCCGCAGCGGTACGCGCCTGGTGCTCACTGGCGCTGGAAGCGCTGGGCCGGGAGCGCGAGGAGATCGACGCGATCAATGTCTATCCGGTCGCTGACGGGGACACCGGCACGAATCTGTATCTGACCGTGGAGTCCGCGGCGGCCGCTGTGGAGGCCGTCTTCGCCGCGCACGAGACCGGCACCTCCGCGCCCGCGCCCGCCGATGTGGTCCGGGCGATGGCCCACGGGGCGCTGATCGGCGCGCGGGGCAACTCCGGGACGATCCTGGCGCAGCTGCTGCGGGGCATGTCCGAGCGGCTCGGTGCCGGAGATCATCTGGCCGATGCGCTGCGCCGGGCCTCCGGGCTTGCGCGCGAGGCAGTCGCTCATCCCGTCGAGGGCACGATCCTGACGGTGGCGGGGGCGGCGGCGGACGCGGCGGAGGCCTCACCGGACGATGCCGTGCGTGCCGCGTACGAGGGGGCGCGGGCCGCGCTGGACGCGACGCCCGGGCAGCTTGCGGTCCTGGACCGCGCCGGGGTCGTCGACGCGGGCGGCCGCGGGCTGCTTGCGGTGCTGGGGGCGCTGGTGGAGGCGGTGACGGGGGAGGCGCCGGGGCCGCCGGGGCCGACGCATGTGCACGCGGCTGTGGCGGTGGCCGCGGGTTCCGTCGCCGGTGGCGAGCCGTGCGCCGACGGGGGTCCCGCCTTCGAGGTGATCTACCTCTTGGAAGCCGATGACGCGGCCGTCGCCCGGCTGCGGACCCGGCTGGACGGGCTGGGCGACTCGCTCGTCGTCGTCGGCGGCGACGGGCTGTGGAACGTCCACGTGCACGTCGACGACGCGGGCGCGGCGGTGGAGGCGGGCGTCGAGGCCGGGCGGCCGTACCGGATTCGGATCACTCACTTCGACAGTGCTGCGGCGGTGTCGCGCGAGCAGGTGCAGCGGGCGGTCGTCGTGGTCGTGCCCGGGGAGGGCCTGGCGGGCCTGTGCGCGGAGGCCGGCGCGACGACGGTGCTCGCACGCCCGGGGGAACCGCCGGCCAGCGGTGAACTGGTCGACGCGATCCGGCGCGCGCATGCGCGGGAAGTGGTCCTGCTGCCGAACTCCGCGGATCTGCGGCACACGGCCGCGGCGGCCGCGGAACAGGCCCGTACGGAGGGCGTACGGGTCGCCCTCATCCCCACGCGCGCGGCGGTGCAGGGCATCGCGGCGCTCGCCGTCCACGAACCGGACCGCCGCTTCGACGAGGACGTCGTCGCGATGACAGCGGCGGCGGGCGCGACCCGCTACGCCGAACTGGCCGTCGCGGAACGGCAGTCGTGGACGACGGCGGGCGTGTGCCAGGCCGGTGACGTACTGGGCCTGATCGACGGCGACGTGGCGGTGATCGGCGCGGACCTGCCGGGGACGGCGGAGGCGGTCCTGGACAGAATGCTGGCGGCGGGCGGCGAGTTGGTGACGCTGATCCTGGGCGAGGACGTCCCTGAGGGCGACGCGGTGGCGGACCGCCTGGAAAGGCACGTACGGGAGGGCCACTTGGCGGTCGACACGGTGGTGTACCGGGGCGGCCGGGGGGCGTCGCCGCTGCTGATCGGGGTGGAGTAGGTGCGGTGCGGTGCGGGTCTTGGGGTTGCCCGGTGCGGGGGTGCCCGGCCGGCGGGGCGCGGGGTTGCCCGGCGGATCGCGATGCCGGCGCCTGGCTCGCGGCACCGGCGTGACCAGCGGTTATCCACAGGTGCGCGACGTCTGTCAGTGCGGTGGTGTGCAATGGATCGCGTGTCCGCGCTCGACGAACCCCTGAAGAAGACGCTCGGAGCCGCCACCGCGAAGGTGATGGCCGAGCATCTGGACCTGCACACCCTCGGTGATCTGCTGCACCACTACCCGCGCAGGTACGCGGAGCGTGGCGAGCTCACGCACCTGTCCGACCTGCCGCTGGACGAGCACGTCACGGTGGTCGCCCAGGTGGCGAGCGCGCGCGTGCTGACGTTCAGCGGCTCGAAGGGCAGGGGCCAGCGCCTGGAGGTCGTCATCACGGACGGCAGCGGTCAGCTCCAACTGGTCTTCTTCGGCAAGGGTGTTCACAAGCCCCACAAGGATCTGCTGCCGGGCACCCGCGCGATGTTCGCGGGCAAGGTGTCCGTCTTCAACCGCAAGCTGCAGCTCGCCCACCCCGCGTACGAACTGCTCCACGGAGAGAGCGACGAGGCCGTCGACTCCTGGGCCGGAGCCCTCATCCCGATCTATCCGGCCACCACGAAACTGGAGTCCTGGAAGATCGCCAAGGCGGTCGACGCGGCACTGCCCAGGGCCCGGGAGGCCGTCGATCCGCTGCCGGAGGCGCTGCGCGAAGGCCGCGACCTCGTCCCGCTTCCCGAGGCCCTGCTGAAGATCCACCGGCCACACACCAAGGCGGACATCGCCGACGCACGCGACCGGCTGAAGTGGGACGAGGCCTTCGTCCTCCAGGTCGCCCTCGCCCGCCGCCGGTATGCCGACACCCAACTGCCCGCGGTGGCCCGCAAACCGCGGCCCGGCGGGCTGCTCGACGCCTTCGACGCCAAGCTGCCCTTCACCCTGACCGAGGGCCAGCAGAAGGTCACCAAGGAGATCTTCGACGACCTGGCGACCGAGCACCCCATGCACCGGCTCCTCCAGGGCGAAGTGGGCTCCGGTAAGACGATGGTGGCCCTGCGGGCCATGCTCACCGTCGTCGACGCGGGCGGCCAGGCGGCCATGCTCGCGCCCACCGAAGTCCTCGCCCAGCAGCACCACCGCTCGATCACCGAGATGATGGGCGAGCTCGCGGAGGGCGGGATGCTCGGCGGAGCCGAGCACGCAACCAAGGTCGTGCTGCTGACCGGCTCCATGGGCGCGGCCGCGCGCAGACAGGCGCTGCTCGATCTGGTGACCGGTGAGGCCGGGATCGTGATCGGTACGCACGCGCTGATCGAGGACAAGGTGCAGTTCCACGATCTGGGCCTGGTCGTCGTCGACGAGCAGCACCGTTTCGGTGTGGAGCAGCGTGATGCCCTGCGCTCCAAGGGCAAGCAGCCGCCCCATCTGCTGGTCATGACGGCCACCCCCATTCCTCGTACGGTCGCGATGACGGTCTTCGGCGATCTGGAGACCTCGGTCCTGGACCAGCTGCCCGCGGGGCGCTCGCCGATCGCCAGCCATGTGGTCCCCGCCCAGGACAAGCCGCACTTCCTGGCGCGCGCCTGGGAGCGCGTGCGCGAGGAAGTGGAGAACGGCCATCAGGCGTATGTGGTGTGCCCCCGCATCGGAGACGGCGAGGACGAGCCGAAGAAGAAATCCGCCGAGGACGAGGCGGAGAAGCGCCCTCCGCTCGCCGTGGTCGAGATTGCCGGCCAGCTCGCGGCGGGCCCTCTCAAGGGCCTGCGGGTGGAGATCCTGCACGGGCGGATGC
The DNA here is from genome assembly GCF_040606445.1 of Streptomyces sp. NPDC005408. Classification (NCBI taxonomy): domain Bacteria; kingdom Bacillati; phylum Actinomycetota; class Actinomycetes; order Kitasatosporales; family Streptomycetaceae; genus Streptomyces; species Streptomyces sp. NPDC005408. The sequence continues at coordinate 30,592 of NZ_JBEXEX010000016.1, forward strand.
AACCCGACGACAAGGACGACGTCATGCGCGGCTTCGCCGCCGGCGATGTCGACGTCCTCGTCGCCACCACCGTCATCGAGGTCGGAGTCAATGTCCCCAACGCCACCGCGATGGTGATCATGGACGCGGACCGGTTCGGGGTGTCGCAGCTGCATCAGCTGCGCGGCCGCGTCGGCCGTGGCTCGGCCCCCGGGCTGTGCCTTCTGGTCACCGAGATGCCCGAGGCCGCCCCCGCCCGGGCCCGGCTGGGCGCGGTCGCCGCCACACTCGACGGCTTCGAGCTCTCCCGTATCGACCTCGAACAGCGCCGCGAGGGCGATGTGCTCGGCCAGGCCCAGTCCGGTGTGCGCTCCTCGCTGCGGATGCTCACGGTCATCGACGACGAGGAGATCATCGCGGCCGCCCGCGGGGAGGCCGTGGCGATCGTCGCCGCCGATCCGGATCTTGAGCAGCTGCCCGAGCTGCGTACGGCGCTGGACGCGTTGCTCGACACGGAGCGCGAGCAGTACCTCGACAAGGGCTGACGGAGACTTCACCGTCACGCATCGGTCCGCGCCATCTGAGGCACGGCATCGGCTTCGGCCGCGGCGGAGTCGGCGGCCTCGACCGGCTGCGGGCCCTGGTGCCGGGGTGCGAGCAGCGCCGAGACGGTACCGACCGCTGCCAGGCCCGCTCCGACCCAGAGGGCCGGTTTGAAGGCGTCGACGAAGGCGTCGGGTGACCCTAAGACGGCCGGGCCCGTGAAGACGGCCGCGAGGACGGCGACACCGAAGACACCGCCGAGTCCACGGATCGCGCTGTTCGTACCCGATGCGACTCCGGCCTCCTGCTGCGGTACGGAGCCCATGACCGCGTTGGCCACGGTCGGGAAGCACATCGACGTCCCGACGCCGGCCACAGTGAGGGCGGCGCTCGGACTGGCGGGAGGTGGTGGCGCTCTACGACCTGCTGGTCCAGATCTGGCCCTCGCCGGTGGTGGCTCTCAACCGGGCGGTGGCGGTGGGCTTTGCGGGCGGCCCGGCCGCCGGGCTCGCTGCGGTCGACGCGCTGGCCGCCGAGCCGCAGCTGGCGGGCTACGGCTATCTGGCAGCCGCCCGCGCCGACTTCCTGCGCAGGCTCGGCCGCACCGCGGAGGCACGATCGGCGTACGAGGAGGCGCTCCTGCTCACGGAGAATGCTGTGGAGAGCGACTTCCTGGAGGCCCGCCTGGGGCAGCTGGGCACCGGAGAATGATGCTGAGCCGACAGCACCTGAAACGGCCTATCGTTTAAGCACATCCGCTCGGCTCCTTTCAGCGGAACCGCTCAGCACATCCGCCCCCGTCTCGAAGGATCGGACTCAGATGACCCGCGTGATCGCCGGTGCGGCCGGCGGACGCCGTATCGCCGTCCCGCCCGGCACCGGCACCCGCCCCACGTCCGACCGCGCTCGCGAGGGGCTCTTCTCCAGCTGGGAGTCGCTCCTCGGCACGCTCAGCGGCATCCGCGTCGCCGATCTGTACGCGGGCTCCGGCGCCGTCGGCCTGGAGGCGCTGTCCCGCGGTGCGTCCCATGCCCTCCTCGTCGAGGCCGACAACCGCGCCGCCCGCATCGTCCGGGAGAACGTCCGCGCGCTCGGACTGCCCGGCGCCGAGGTGCGCACCGGCAAAGCGGAACAGATCGTGACAGGTCCGGCCCCCGCGGACCCGTACGACGTCGTCTTTCTCGACCCTCCGTACGCCGTCACCGATGACGATCTTCGGGAGATTCTGCTCACACTCCGGCGCCAGGGCTGGCTCGCGGACGATGCGCTCGCCACCGTGGAGCGCAGCACCAGAGGCGGCGAATTCGTCTGGCCGCAGGGCTTCGAACCTCTGCGGGCCCGTCGCTACGGCGAGGGCACGCTTTGGTACGGTCGCGCCGCCTCTACATGCGAAGACGCACGATGACCGGTTCGGAGAGCGAGGGACTTCAGTTGCGCCGCGCAGTCTGTCCGGGGTCATTCGACCCCATCACCAATGGGCACCTCGACATCATTGCCCGCGCCTCCAAGCTGTACGACGTCGTACATGTCGCGGTGATGATCAATCAGTCCAAGCAGGGGCTGTTCACGGTCGAAGAGCGGATGGAGATGATCCGCCAGGTCACCAGCGAGTACGGGAACGTCGTCGTGGAGTCCCACCACGGGCTCCTGGTCGACTTCTGCAAGCAGCGCGACATCCCCGCCATCGTCAAGGGGCTGCGGGCGGTCAGCGACTTCGACTACGAGCTGCAGATGGCCCAGATGAACAACGGCCTCTCGGGTGTCGAGACCCTCTTCGTCCCGACGAACCCCACCTACAGCTTCCTCTCCTCCAGCCTCGTCAAGGAGGTCGCCGCCTGGGGCGGTGACGTCTCCCACCTGCTGCCTCCTGTCGTTCACGAGGCCCTGACCCGGCGCCTCGCCCAGAAGTGACGAACTGACAGTCCGTCACCCGGTGTCGGGCGGGCGCCGACTGCCCGTACAGTCGTCCCGTCCGGCTCATATCAGGCAGAGAGTGGCGAACCACGGTGGACGTCCAGAAGAAGCTCGACGAGATCGTCGAGGCGGTCGGCAGCGCACGGTCCATGCCCATGTCTGCTTCCTGCGTGGTGAACCGCGCCGACCTGCTCGCCATGCTCGAAGAGGTCCGCCAGGCCCTGCCGGGCTCCCTGGCCCAGGCCCAGGAGCTGATCGGCGGCCGTGAGCAGCTGGTCGAGCAGGCCCGCCAGGAGGCCGGGCGGATCATCGAGACCGCCCACGCCGAGCGCGGTTCGCTGATCTCGGACACCCAGGTCGCCCGCCAGTCCCAGGAGGAGGCCGACCGCATCCTCGCGGAGGCCCGCCGGGACGCCGAGGAGATCCGGGCGGAGGCCGACGACTACGTCGACTCCAAGCTGGCCAACTTCGAGGTCGTCCTCACCAAGACCATCGGCTCGGTCGACCGCGGCCGCGAGAAGCTGCTCGGCCGCGGCCCCGGTCTGGACGAGCAGGGGTACGCCGACGAGGACGCCCCCGAGTACAGCGCGGACCCGCAGACCCTGATCCAGCGTGCCGACGAGTACGTGGACACCAAGCTGGGCGCCTTCGAGGCCGTGCTCTCCAAAACCCTCGACGCCGTCGGCCGCGGCCGCCAGAAGCTCCACGGTCGCACCACGAGCGACGCCCTCGGTGAGCACATGGCCGCCCAGGACGCGGCGGGCACCCAGCAGCACGCCAGCGACGCCGACTATCTGGCTGGTCTCGCGGAGCTGTCCGAGCCGCAGCAGCAGGTCCAACCGCAGCACCAGTACCAGCCGGTGGCCGAGCAGCAGCCCCAGATCCCGGCCCAGCAGGATCCGTACGCCTACCAGCCGCAGGAGGCGTACGCCGGCTATCAGCAGGATCCGTACGCCGCGTACCAGCAGCAGGGCTACGACCAGCAGTACGCGCAGCAGGATCCGTACGCCTACCAGCAGCAGGTCCAGCCCCAGCACCAGCCTCAGCAGGTCCAGCAGCAGGGCGCCGCCCTGGACGAGACCAGCCTGTTCGACACGAGCATGATCGACCTGGAGCAGCTGCGCCGGTACGAGCAGGGGCGCTGAGCCGCCGCCGGGAAGCACGGATTGGGTCTACGGCGGCCCGTCCAGTATCCTGGCTCTTCGGTCGCGCGTAGCTCCGCGATCACAGCTGCCCGCTTCGCACCCAGATGCGGGACGGCCCCTCCCCACGAACCGAAAGCAGGAAAAGCCCTGAGCACGCGCCTCGACCACCGCAACCCCCTCGTGTTCGACACACACGAGCTGGGGCGGCGTCCTGGTGCTCTCCAGCGGCTGACCCGCTCGGTTGATGCCCCCAAGGACTTCGGTATCGAAGGGGTCATCGGTGTGCCGGAAGGCGCGCCCGTAGAGCTTGAACTCCGCCTGGAGTCGGTCATGGAAGGGGTGCTTGTCACAGGCACCGCCCGTGCATCGGCCGAGGGGGAGTGCGTAAGGTGTCTGGAGCCGCTGAGCCAAGAGGTCGCGGTGGACTTCCAGGAGATGTTTTCGTACCCCGACGCCGATGACCGGAGCCGCAGTCGCGCTGCGGAGCCGGTCGACGACGCCGAGGACGAGGACAGGCTCTTTCTCGAGGACGGCCTGTTCGACCTCGAGCCCTTGCTGCGTGATGCGGTAGTGCTCGCACTGCCGATGCAGCCGGTGTGCCGGGAGACCTGTGCCGGTCTGTGCCCCGAGTGCGGGATCAGGCTGGACGAGAACCCGGACCACCACCATGACGCCGTCGACATTCGTTGGGCGGCACTGCAGGGACTCGCCGAGACCATTCAGGACGGCGAGAAGGACAACATGGGCGGCGCCGAAGCGGGCGTCGACGAGAAGCAGGAGAAGTAGCCGTGGCTGTTCCGAAGCGGAAGATGTCGCGCAGCAACACGCGCCACCGCCGGTCGCAGTGGAAGGCTGCGGTCCCCACCCTGGTTTCGTGTGAGCGTTGCCAGGAGCCGAAGCAGCAGCACATCGCGTGCCCGAGCTGCGGCACCTACAACAAGCGCCAGGTCCTCGAGGTCTGAGCGGCTGGTGAGAGGCACGATGTCTGAACTGTCCAATGCCAAGAAGCAGGCGGACAACGTCAACGCAGCCTCGTCCCACACGCTTCTGGAAGGGCGGCTCGGGTATCACCTCGAGTCCGCCCTTCTGGTGCGTGCGCTGACCCACCGTTCGTACGCGTACGAGAACGGCGGTCTGCCCACCAACGAGCGGCTCGAATTCCTCGGGGATTCGGTGCTCGGCCTGGTGGTCACCGACACGCTGTACCGTACCCACCCCGACCTGCCCGAAGGCCAGCTGGCCAAGTTGCGGGCCGCGGTGGTCAATTCGCGTGCGCTGGCGGAGGTCGGCCGCGGCCTCGAACTCGGCCTCTTCATCCGGCTCGGCCGGGGCGAAGAGGGCACGGGTGGCCGGGACAAGGCATCCATCCTCGCCGACACCCTTGAAGCGGTGATCGGTGCGGTCTATCTCGACCAGGGCCTCGAAGCGGCCTCGGAGCTGGTGCACCGGCTCTTCGACCCGCTCATCGAGAAGTCCTCGAACCTGGGCGCGGGCCTGGACTGGAAGACCAGTCTCCAGGAACTCACCGCCGCCGAGGGGCTCGGAGTTCCGGAGTATCTCGTCACCGAGACCGGCCCGGACCACGAGAAGACCTTCACTGCTGCCGCCCGCGTCGGTGGTGTCTCGTACGGCACCGGCACCGGCCGCAGCAAGAAGGAAGCGGAGCAGCAGGCGGCGGAGTCCGCGTGGCGGGAGATCCGTGCCGCCGCGGACGAGCGCGCGGCTGCTGCGAAGGCCGAAGCGGAGGCTGGGGCGAAGGCCCAGGCCCAGGCCGAGGCGGATGCTGCCGCTGCTGGTGACGAAGGGGCCGCCGACATCCCTTCAACCTCGGAACCCGCGGATCAGGCCTCGGCCTGAGTCCACGATTCCACTTTCCCCGTGAGGCCCCTCGCTCGTCAGGAGCGCAGGGGCCTCGCGGTTTTCCGCCTCCGGCACGGAGGTACGCTGCGGGCGTCACCCTGAGATTGCCCAGAAGGAGCCCCGTGCCCGAGCTGCCCGAGGTCGAAGTCGTACGTCGCGGACTCCAGCGCTGGGTCAGCGGGCGGACGATCGCCGACGTGCAGGTTCTGCACCCCCGCGCGGTCCGCCGTCATCCGGCCGGCGCCGGCGACTTCGCGGCCCGCCTCAAGGGCCACAGCGTCGGGATCGCCCGCCGCCGCGGCAAGTACCTCTGGCTGCCGCTCGCGGACACGGACACCTCGATCCTCGGCCACCTCGGCATGAGCGGGCAGCTGCTCGTACAGCCCGAGGACGCCGCCGACGAGAAGCATCTGCGCATCCGGATCCGCTTCGACGACGGGCTCGGCACCGAGCTGCGCTTCGTCGACCAGCGCACCTTCGGCGGTCTGTCGCTGCACGACAACACCCCCGAAGGACTCCCGGAGGCGATCGCGCACATCGCCCGCGATCCGCTGGACCCGGCCTTCGATGACGCGGCCTTCAACATCGCGCTGCGGCTGCGCCGTACGACGGTCAAGCGCGCCCTGCTCGACCAGTCGCTGATCAGCGGGGTCGGGAACATCTACGCGGACGAGGCGCTCTGGCGCGCCCGGCTCCACTACGAGCGCCCCACCGCGACCCTCACGCGTCCCCGCTCGGCCGAACTCCTCGGTCATGTACGGGACGTGATGAACGCGGCCCTGGCCGTCGGCGGCACCAGCTTCGACAGCCTGTATGTGAACGTGAACGGCGAATCGGGCTATTTCGACCGGTCGTTGGACGCGTACGGCCGCGAGGGCGAGCCCTGCCGCCGCTGCGGCACTCCCATACGCCGACGACCGTGGATGAACCGTTCCAGCTACTACTGCCCGCGCTGTCAGCGGGCGCCGAGACTCGCGCGCACCTCGTCGTAGCGCTCGCGCGCGGCGAGCACCTCGGGCATCCGGCCCTCGACCAGGCCGATCAGTCCGAGCAGCCGCTCGGCGACGGCCCGCCCCAGCGGGGTGAGTTCATAGTCCACGCGCGGGGGATTGGTGGGCTGTGCTTCCCGGTGCACCAGGCCGTCGCGCTCCAGGGCGTGCAGCGTCTGGGAGAGCATCTTCTCGCTGACGCCGTCGACCCGCCGGCGCACTTCGTTGAAGCGGAGGGTCCCCTCGTACAGGGCGCCGATCGTCAGGCTGCCCCAGCGGCCCGTCACATGCTCCAGCGTGCCGCGCGAGGGGCACTGCTTGGAGAAAACGTCGAAGGGGCGGCCGTCGTCATCCATGACGGCCACCCTACTCCGGCGCGCTAACTATTCGAAAGTGTTCTACGTCGGGGCTGGACCGGGGTCTCAGTAGCCGAAGAAGTGCCGCGGCCCGAGGCTTCCCGCCCGTGCGGAGCGTGGTCTGCTCAACGACCCTGGACGTATGAACAGTCGGACCCCTGAGCGTCCCGCGGAGACCCCGGCGGACAACGCGGCCCAGATCGATTACTCCGGCGCTGTCTATGGCTCGCTGCTTGCCGCCTCCGTGGTGGCCGGCACCGGAGCGCTCGGCTCGTTCACCCGGGTCCAACTCGTTCTGCTGCTGCTGTGCACCAGTGTCGTGTTCTGGGCCGCGCACGTCTTCTCCGGCCTTTTCGGGGCCCGAATGGTGCACCATTTGAGCTGGAGGGAGGTCCGCCGCGCGTGCGCAGAAGAGCGCCCGATCATCGAGGCGGCTGTCCCACCGGCCTGTGCCGTGGCCATCAGTCCACTCTTCGGACTGGGCATCGAGGGGACAGCATGGCTGGCACTCTGGGTCGCTCTGGCCGGACAGGTCGGCTGGGGAACCGTGGCCGCCAGCCGCGCCGGCGCCCCGCGCCGTCTGATGCTGCTCGCCGGTGCGATCAACCTTCTCCTCGGGTTGATCATCGTGGCTCTCAAGGTCGCGCTCAAGCACTGAGTGCCCGCCTGAGCGATCAGCGCGGGTCCACTGCGGCACCCTCGGTCACCCGGGCCGCCGTGGTCGGGTCGTCAGGAACCAAGACCCTGCGGACGACGGCCCGGAGACGGCCCAGAAGAGTTCTTAGGGCTCTGACCTGCGGCTATCTCAGAAGCCGAAGTCCTGGGTCCACCAGGGGCCGCCGTCGCCCATGACCACGCCGACGCCCAGCGTCTTGTAGTCGCAGTTGAGTATGTTCGCGCGGTGACCGTCGCTGTTCATCCATGAGTTCATCACCGCGGCCGCGTCGGCCTGCCCGCGAGCTATGTTCTCGCCGCCCAGACCCTTCACGCCCGCCTGGTCGGCGCGGTCCCAGGGAGTGTCCCCGTCAGGGTCGGTGTGGTCGAAGAAATCGCGCGAGGCCATGTCGGCGCTGAAGTCCCCGGCGAGATCCGCCAGGGAGGTATCGGTGCGCACCGGGCTGCAGCCCACCTTCGCGCGCTCCTTGTTGACCAGGGTGAGCACCTCGGCCTCGGCAGCCGCCGCGCCCGAAAGGACGGGCTTGGCCCGCTCGGACGCGCGGTCGGCGGCAGGCGTCTCGGTACGGGTCGGGGGCGTCGTCTTCTTCGGCGCCGGAGCCTTCGTCTGCTTCGACGGCGTCGCGGACGGCTTGGTCGGCTTGGTCGGCTTGGGCGAGGGGGTCTTCGACGGCGCCTGCGGGCGCGGCGCGGTCCGGCTCGGGGAGGCCGAAGTGCCGCTCGTCGGCTCGGCGCTCGCGTCGCCCTGGGTCTGCAACTGGGCGGAGCCCTCGGTGCGTACCTGCCCGCTCGACTCACTGCCGCCGCTGACGTTGAACTTGTCGCCGCCCGGCAGCAGGCCGGACGCGACGGCGACAGCGCCTACGGCCATGGCTGCGGAGGCGCCGAGCAGCCCGGTGCGTACGGGCATGCCCGAACGCTTGCGTCGATGGCGTCCCATCTGCTGTGCCTTCCTCATGCTCGACGAAGCTCGACGGTCAAACGTCAAACTGACTCACCCAATTGGGTGAGGCTTATTCCGACGGGACTGTACGCCATGACGCGTGGGGGTGAAGTGCTCCGTGAGCAATTGGCCAGTTACCTTGCACGCATGAATGATGTTGCACGGCTCACCGCCTGGGTACGCGGCCGAGTACAGGGAGTGGGCTTCCGCTGGTTCACCAGGGCGAATGCATTGGAGATCGGCGGCATCACGGGATTCGCCGTGAATCTCGACGACGGCAGAGTGCAGGTTGTGGCAGAAGGTCCACGTGAGAATTGCCACCGTCTGCTGGAGTGGCTGCGCTCGGACGACACACCCGGGCGGGTCGAGGGTGTCACTGAGATCTGGGACACCCCGCGCGGCGGCTACGACGGCTTCGCAATTCGCTGAGGTCATCGCGCAATTCCCGGCGGAAGACGGTCGGGCGGGCATGCCCCGGGCACCTGCCGCCGGCAGAAATTGCCTGGTGGTTGCCAAGAAGGGGTTGTCGTGCCAGGCTGCGCCAGTAAGGATGATCTCTACGCCCCCTGGGCCCCGCTGCAGAGGCTTCGCCGCACGTTCCGCGGCCGTACGCCCCCGGGTTTGCCCGTCGATACGGGGCGTGATCGTGTTGACCGTCAAACTTTTTGGTGAGACTCTGGAAGCCCCGCGCACCTTAGCTGTTTGGCAGTAAGCACCGCAGCCATATCAAGCACTAACAAGCACTGCCGAGCACCGCGGGTGCGAATCCCTCACGACCCACACCGCTTCGGTCGGTCACTCAGTGTGGAGGACCATCCATCATGGCAAAGGCGCTTCTCGGTTACGTCGGCGGTTCCGACCCGCGACTCCTCGCCGAGATGCGACGGCTTCAGCAGCGCGTCCAGGACCTCGAATCCGAGCTTGTACGGATCCAGTCCGAGAATGACGCGCTCAATGCTGCCGTCGCTCAGCACCCTGGAGAGTCGTTGCTTGAAGGCATCGACATCGACGTACCCCAGGCGGAGCCTGCGCTCACCTGAGCACGGCGATCGCTGGAGAAGAATCATCGCGCAAGATATGCAAGGGACGCCTCGGCGTCCCTTCTTTCTTTTGCGCCCCCTGTCCCGCCCCTTACAGTCCCGCCCTTACCGTCTGATGTGCCCTGCACCTTCATAGGTGAAACCGAGAGCGAAGGGTAGAGTCCGGCTGCGTGCACCTCAAGGCCATGACCCTGCGCGGGTTCAAATCCTTCGCGTCCGCCACGACGCTGCGCTTCGAGCCGGGCATCACCTGTGTCGTGGGCCCCAACGGTTCGGGCAAGTCCAATGTGGTGGACGCGCTTTCCTGGGTCATGGGGGAGCAGGGGGCCAAGTCGCTGCGCGGCGGCAAGATGGAGGACGTCATCTTTGCCGGGACGACCGGGCGGCCCCCGCTCGGCCGCGCCGAGGTCTCTCTCACCATCGACAACTCCGACGGCGCGCTCCCCATCGACTACGCCGAAGTCACCATCACGCGGATCATGTTCCGCAACGGTGGCAGTGAGTACCAGCTCAACGGCGACACCTGCCGGCTCCTCGACATCCAGGAGCTGCTCTCCGACTCCGGCATCGGCCGCGAGATGCATGTCATCGTCGGCCAGGGCCAGCTCGACTCCGTACTGCACGCCGACCCGATGGGACGCAGGGCATTCATCGAGGAGGCCGCCGGCGTACTCAAGCACCGCAAGCGCAAGGAGAAGGCGCTGCGGAAGCTGGACGCGATGCAGGCCAACCTCGCCCGCGTACAGGATCTGACCGACGAACTGCGCCGCCAGCTCAAGCCGCTGGGGCGGCAGGCCGCCGTTGCCCGGCGGGCCGCCGTCATCCAGGCCGATCTGCGCGACGCCCGGCTGCGGCTGCTCGCCGACGATCTCATGCGGCTCCGGGAAGCGCTGCGCAGCGAGATCGCCGACGAGGCCGCGCTGAAGGAACGTAAAGACGCGGCCGAGGCGGAGCTCAAGGCCGCTCTCACGCGCGAGGCGGAGCTGGAGGACGAGGTACGGCGGCTCGCGCCGCGCCTGCAGCAGGCGCAGCAGAGCTGGTACGAGCTCTCCCAGCTGGCCGAGCGGGTGCGCGGCACGATCTCGCTGGCCGATGCGCGGGTCAAGAGCGCGAGCGCGGCGCCCGCGGACGAGCGGCGGGGCCGCGACCCCGAGGACATGGAGCGCGAGGCCGCCAGGATCCGTGAGCAGGAGGCGGAGCTGGAAGCCGCTCTTGAGGCGGCCGAGCGGGCGCTGGAGGACACCGTCGCCCACCGTGCCGAGCTGGAGCGGGAGCTGACGGTCGAGGAGCGGCGGCTCAAGGACGTCGCCCGGGCGATCGCCGACCGGCGCGAGGGTCTTGCCAGGCTCAACGGGCAGGTCAACGCCGCCCGTTCGCGGGCCGCATCGGCCCAGGCCGAGATCGACCGGCTGGCCGCCGCACGCGACGAGGCCCAGGAGCGGGCCGTCGCCGCCCAGGAGGAGTACGAGCAGCTCAAGGCCGAGGTCGACGGGCTCGACGCCGATGACTCCGCGCTCGGCGAGCAGCACGACGCCGCCAAGCGGGAACTGGCCGAGGCCGAAGCGGCGCTCGGCGCGGCCCGCGAGGCCCTCACCGGAGCCGAACGCAAGCGCGCTGCCGTGGCCGCCCGCCGCGAAGCCCTCGCCCTGGGCCTGCGCCGCAAGGACGGCACGGGCGCGCTGCTCGCCGCGAAGGACCGGCTGAACGGACTGCTCGGGCCGGCGTCCGAGCTGCTCACGGTGGCCCCCGGCTACGAGGTCCCGGTCGCGGCGGCACTGGGCGCGGCCGCGGACGCGGTGGCCGTGTCGACCCCGGCGACGGCGGCCGAGGCGCTGCGGCTGCTGCGCAAGACCGACGCCGGACGCGCGGCGATACTGCTGAGCGGCGCGCCGGAATCCGTGGCGTCCGAGCGGCGTCCGGACGGCCCTCCGTACGCGGCGGATCTGGTGCGCGGGCCCGACGAGCTGATGCCCGCCGTGCGCAGGCTGCTCCAGGGCATGGTCGTCGTCGGCACGCTGGAGGACGCCGAGGATCTGGTCTACTCGCGGCCCGAACTCACCGCCGTGACCGCCGAGGGAGACGTCCTCGGGGCGCACTTCGCGCAGGGCGGCTCCGCCGGTGCGCCCAGCCTGCTGGAGGTGCAGGCCTCCGTGGACGAGGCCGCCGCCGAGCTGGAGGAGCTGGCCGTCCAGTGCGAGGAGCTCGCCGCGGCCCAGCAGCAGGCAGCGGCCCGCCGCAGTGAATGCGCCGAGCTGGTGGAGGAGTTGGGGGAGCGCCGCCGGGCCGCCGACCGCGAGAAGTCGGCCGTGTCGGGGCAGCTGGGGCGGCTCGCCGGGCAGGCGCGCGGCGCCGCGGGCGAGGCCGAGCGGACGACCGCGGCCGCCGCCCGGGCGCAGGAGGCGCTGGAGCGGGCGCGCGAGGAGGCCGAGGAGCTGGCCGAGCGGCTGCTCGTGGCCGAGGAGGCTCCGGTCGAAGAGGAGCCCGACACGCATGTACGGGACCGGCTCGCCGCCGACGGCGCCAACGCCCGCCAGACCGAGATGGAGGCCCGCCTCCAGGTCCGTACGCACGAGGAGCGCGTCAAGGGGCTCGCGGGACGCGCGGACTCCCTCGACCGAGGCGCGCGTGCCGAGCGCGAGGCACGGGCACGCGCCGAACAGCGGCGCGCTCGGCTGCGCCACGAGGCCGAGGTCGCCTCCGCGGTGGCGAGCGGCGCCCGCCAGCTGCTGGCGCATGTCGAGGTCTCACTGGTACGTGCCGAGGCAGAACGGGTCGCGGCCGAGGCGGCCAAGGCCGAGCGCGAACGGGACCTGAGCGCCGCCCGCAACCAGGGGCGCGACCTCAAGGGCGAACTCGACAAGCTGACCGACTCCGTCCACCGCGGTGAGGTGCTCGGGGCCGAGAAGCGGATGCGTATCGAGCAGCTGGAGACCAGGGCCCTGGAGGAGCTCGGCGTCGAACCGGCCGGGCTGATCGCGGAGTACGGGCCGGACCAGCTGGTGCCGCCGTCACCGCCCGCCGAGGGCGAGGAGCTGCCGGAGGACCCCGAGCATCCGCGGAACCTGCCGAAACCTTTCGTACGCGGTGAGCAGGAGAAGCGGCTCAAGTCTGCCGAACGGGCCTATCAGCAGCTCGGAAAGGTGAATCCGCTCGCGCTCGAGGAGTTCTCGGCACTGGAGGAGCGGCACAAGTTCCTCTCCGAGCAGCTTGAGGACCTGAAGAAGACCCGGGCAGACCTCCTTCAGGTGATCAAGGAGGTCGACGAGCGCGTCGAGCAGGTCTTCACCGACGCGTACCGGGACACCGCCCGCGAGTTCGAGGGTGTCTTCTCGCGCCTCTTCCCGGGCGGCGAGGGTCGGCTGATTCTGACCGATCCCGACAACATGCTCACCACGGGCGTGGACGTCGAGGCCAGGCCGCCCGGCAAGAAGGTGAAGAGGCTCTCGCTGCTCTCGGGCGGCGAGCGGTCGCTGACCGCCGTGGCGCTGCTGGTATCGATCTTCAAGGCCCGGCCGAGCCCGTTCTATGTCATGGACGAGGTCGAGGCGGCGCTGGACGACACCAACCTCCAGCGGCTGATCCGGATCATGCAGGAGCTCCAGGAGTCCTCGCAGCTGATCGTGATCACGCACCAGAAGCGGACCATGGAGGTCGCGGACGCGCTGTACGGCGTGTCCATGCAGGGTGACGGTGTCTCCAAGGTCATCAGCCAGCGCCTTCGCTGACCCCTCTTCAACACTTGAACTCAACACCAATCGCCTGCTGCTTGGATTCCTGCAGGGCCCCTCTTGACTTCGAAACTTGAAGGAATAGTCTCTGCAACGTTGCTTTTACCTTCAAGTGGTGGGCGTCGGCTTGTTGTGCGCCACTTGAAGGGCTCGCCCCCCACGCCCAACGGCGACGCTGCCGGACGGCCCCAGGAGTACACGTGACCAGCACCGCGCAGCCACCGCCGGCATCGGGGGCCCGTGAGGCCCACCCCGAACACCTCGGGCATGTCATCTTCATCACGGCCGCCGCCGCGATGGGCGGCTTCCTCTTCGGTTACGACAGCTCGGTCATCAACGGCGCCGTCGAAGCCATCCGGGACCGCTACGACATCGGCTCCGGAACGCTCGCCCAGGTCATCGCGATCGCCCTGATCGGCTGCGCCATCGGCGCCGCCACCGCCGGCCGGATCGCCGACCGCATCGGCCGCATCCGCTGTATGCAGATCGCCGCCGTGCTCTTCACCATCAGCGCGATCGGCTCCTCCCTCCCCTTCGCCCTCTGGGACCTCGCCTTCTGGCGCATCATCGGCGGCTTCGCCATCGGCATGGCATCGGTCATCGGCCCGGCCTATATCGCCGAGGTCTCTCCGGCCGCCTACCGCGGCCGGCTCGCCTCCTTCCAGCAGGCGGCGATCGTCATCGGCATCGCCATCTCCCAGCTGGTGAACTACGGCATCCTGCACCTCGCCGACGGTGAGCAGCGCGGCGAGATCGGCGGGATCGAGGCCTGGCAGTGGATGCTCGGCGTCATGGTGGTGCCCGCGGTGATCTACGGACTGCTGTCCTTCGCGATTCCCGAGTCGCCGCGCTTCCTGATCTCCGTCGGCAAGGTCGACAGCGCGAAGGAGGTCCTGAGCGAGGTCGAGGGCCGGGGCATCGACCTGGACGCCCGCGTCGCCGAGATCGACCATGCGATGCGCAGCGAGCACAAGTCGACCTTCAACGACCTGCTGGGCAGCCGTTTCGGCTTCCTGCCCATCGTCTGGGTCGGCATCGGGCTCTCGGTCTTCCAGCAGCTCGTCGGCATCAATGTCGCGTTCTACTACTCCTCGACGCTGTGGCAGTCCGTCGGCATCGACCCGACCGACTCGTTCCTCTACTCCTTCACCACGTCGATCATCAACATCATCGGCACCGTGATCGCGATGCTCCTGGTCGACAGGATCGGCCGCCGCCCGCTCGCGCTCGTCGGCTCGGCCGGTATGGCGATTGCGCTCGCCGTCGAAGCCTGGGCCTTCTCCGCCGATCTCGTCGACGGCAAGCTGCCCACCACCCAGGGCGTCGTCGCCCTGGTCGCCGCACATGTCTTCGTGCTCTTCTTCGCCCTCTCCTGGGGCGTTGTGGTCTGGGTCTTCCTGGGCGAGATGTTCCCCAACCGGATCCGCGCCGCGGCGCTGGGCGTCGCCGCCTCCGCGCAGTGGATCGCCAACTGGGCCATCACCGCGAGCTTCCCGAGCCTCTCGGACTGGAACCTCTCGGGCACGTACATGATCTACACATTCTTCGCCGTGCTCTCGATCCCCTTCGTGCTCTTGTTCGTGAAGGAGACCAAGGGCAAGGCGTTGGAGGAGATGGGCTAATCCCCGCTGCCCCTCTCCTCACCACGGAACTGCCCCGGCTCACCCAGTGAGCCGGGGCAGTACGTGTTCGCACAGCAGCTGAAGGCTGCGCCAGCCCTCGTCCACCGGCATGCCGCCGCACAGCGGGTGCAGTACGAGACTCTCGGCGCCCAGCGCCACGCACTCGTCCGGCGTGACGATCCGGTACACGCCCTCGGCGCGGAGCTCGTCGACCGTGGTGGCCGTGGACTTCACCGCCGAGCGGATGTCCTTCGACTGCCACGAGGCGTACATCTGAGCCTCGTGCAGGAAGTGTTTGCCGTACTCGGCCCAGGTGCGGTCCGGGTCCTCGGAGACGTGCAGGAGCGGTGTCTTCTCGGCGGGCATCATGGTCCAGCCCTCGGTGCCGTATTCGGCGAGCCTCTCCTGGTAGTACGCCTCCAGTTCCGGCAGATGCGCGCTCGGGAAGAACGGCAGCCCGAGGCGGGCGGCGCGCCGTGCCGCGGCCTGCGAGGAGCCGCCGACGAGCAGCAGGGGGTGCGGCTGGGTGTACGGGCGCGGGGTGACCCGTACCGTGCGGCCCTGGTACGTGAAGGGCTCGCCGGTCCACGCCTTGAGGAGGGTCTCCAGGAGCAGGTCCTGGAGCTTGCCGCGCCTGCCCCAGTCGACGCCGTGGGCCTCGTACTCCTCGGGCCGGTAGCCGATGCCCGCGACCGTGACCAGCCGACCTTTGCCGATCAGATCGAGTACGGCGATGTCCTCCGCCAGCCGCAGCGGATCGTAGAGCGGGCCGATGATCGCGGAGACGGTCACCGCGACACGGCGGGTGGAGCCGAGGACCGCTCCGGCGAAGACGAAGGGGGAGGGCAGCCAGTTGTTGCCGGCGCCGTGGTGCTCCTCGGTCTGGATGGTGTCGATGCCGCGGTCGTCGGCGTACGCGGCCATCTCCAGGGCGGCGCGATAGCGGGCCGCGAGGGTCTCTGGCGTCGCGTCGGGATCGACGAGATTGAAGCGGGCGACCGTGAAGGCCATGGGAAACGTCCCCCTTCGCTGCGTATGAGCACGGCGAAGAGGGACGGTAGCTGACGTTGCGTCAGATGGATAGAGAGGCGGTCTCGGGTTCTGGGCGGACCCGGCCGCCGTCGTATGTACGCCGAAGGGCCCACCGGGTCGCTCGCGCCGCCCAGGACCGGGGCGGAGACCGCCGTCACCGCGCCCGTCAGCACCATCGGCAGCAGCCCTGCAGCGGGAACGAACGGCCATCCGTGAGGTCACGCATACTGGACGGGTTATGGACATCGTCATCCTTGCTGTAGTCATCGCCCTGGTCGCGGTCGGCGCGATCAGCGGGCTCGTGGTCAGCAGCCGCAAGAAGAAGCAGCTGCCGCCCTCGGCACCGTCGAGCACGCCGACCATCACTGCCCCGCCCGCCGAGCCTCAGGTCGGTGAGGACGCCGCCCCGACGGTCGAGGAGCCGCGCCGCACGATCGAGGAGGTCGACCTCCCCGACACCACAGGAGCCACGGCTCCCGTCGTCGTCGAGGAGCCCCTCGCCCCCGAGATCGAGATTCCCGAGCCGACCGCAGGCCGCCTCATCCGGCTGCGCGCCCGTCTCGCCCGCTCCCAGAACTCCCTCGGCAAGGGGCTGCTCACGCTCCTGTCGCGTGAGCACCTCGACGAGGAGACCTGGGAGGAGATCGAGGACACCCTGCTCACCGCGGACGTCGGCGTCGCGCCGACCCAGGAGCTGGTCGAGCGGCTGCGCGAGCGGGTGAAGGTGCTCGGCACGCGTACGCCCGACGAGCTGCGCGGGCTGCTCCGCGAGGAGCTGCTGCATCTCCTCGGGACCGACTTCGACCGCGCGGTGAAGACCGAGAGCGGTCTGGACACCCCGGGCGTCGTCATGGTCGTCGGTGTCAACGGCACCGGAAAGACCACCACGACCGGCAAGCTGGCGCGGGTGCTCGTCGCGGACGGCCGTTCCGTGGTGCTCGGCGCGGCGGACACGTTCCGCGCGGCGGCCGCGGACCAGCTCCAGACCTGGGGCGAGCGGGTCGGCGCGCGCACGGTGCGCGGCCCCGAGGGCGGCGACCCGGCGTCGGTCGCGTTCGACGCGGTCAAGGAAGGCATTGCCGAGGGCGCGGACGTCGTACTGATCGACACGGCGGGCCGGCTGCACACCAAAACGGGCCTGATGGACGAGCTCGGCAAGGTCAAGCGCGTCGTCGAGAAGCACGGCCCGCTGGACGAGATCCTGCTGGTCCTGGACGCCACGACGGGTCAGAACGGCCTGGTGCAGGCGCGCGTGTTCGCGGAGGTCGTGGACATCACCGGCATCGTGCTGACCAAGCTGGACGGCACGGCCAAGGGCGGCATCGTGGTCGCGGTCCAGCGCGAACTGGGCGTACCGGTGAAGCTGGTGGGCCTGGGTGAGGGTCCGGACGACTTGGCGCCGTTCGAGCCGGACGCTTTCGTGGACGCGCTGATCGGCGACTAGGCCCTGTCCGGCCGATCTGCCGGGCTCGCGTGCCCTGGCGCGCACTCCCCCGTAGCCCTTCGGGCACGGGAGGTGCCCCCACGCACCGCAGTGACATCAGCCGCTCCGCGGCGGGCCGCTCACTGATCCGGCCTGATCGACCGGACAGGACCTAGCTGTTAGCCCGGGCTCCGCCCCGGATCCCGGTACGCCCTCGGCGGCGACGGGGTCCGGGGCGGAGCCCTTGGTTCAGGAACGGTGGCAGACGTACGCCAGCGTGCCCAGCAGCAACCGCGCCTCCGGTGGCGCCGCCGCCGTGTCCAGGGACGGTGGGCGCAGCCAGCTCACCGGGCCCAGGCCCGCGTGGTCCGACGGCGGGGCCGTGATGTGCGCGCCCGGGCCCAGGCAGTGCAGGTCCAGGTCCGCGTCGTCCCAGCCCATCCGGTAGAGCAGCTGCGGGAGTTCATCGGCGGCGCCCGGCGCCACGAAGAACTGGCAGCGCCCGTCCGGGGTTGCCGTCACCGGGCCGAGCGGCAGGCCCATCCGCTCCAGGCGCACCAGCGCCCGGCGGCCCGCCGGCGCGGCGACGTCCAGGATGTCGAAGCTGCGGCCGACCGGCAGCAGCAGCGCCGCGCCCGGTACCTCCGCCCACGCCTTGGTGACCTCGTCCACCGTCGCGCCCGCGGGGACCTCGGGGGCGAAGCCGAGCGGATGGGCCCCCGGGGACGCGCAGTCCGCCGCGCCGCACGAACACTCGCCGGAAGCCGCTCGCGCGCCCGGCGTCACGTCCCAGCCCCACAGTCCCGTGTACTCCGCCACCACGGTGCACTCCGTGGTGCGGGCACGGCGCCGTGAACCGGGCCTGATCTCCCTGATCCCCCGGCTGCCGCCGATCGTGAAGCCCATGCCCCCTCCAACGGGTCGGAATCGCCGGTGGTTACGACCCGAAGTCTCCTCGTGACACTGCGTCGCAACCAGTGAAGGTCCGGCGGCGCACAGTGGCGGGAGGGGTGGTGCGGACCGGGTCGCGCGCCTGTGCGTGCACCGCTCCGCTCACTCCTGATCGTCGCCTGTCAAGTGAATCGCGCCTGACAGCAGGGGAGTTCATTCGAAGGGGTGGCGAATGGTGGCGTTTCTGGAATCGCCCTCGCTAGAGGGGTGATCGTAGGATTACTTTCAGTACACGAGCCCTGGAGTTCTGCGCACCCGCGGGTATGCCGGAGGCAACTCGGTTTCCTGTTCGATAGGGCGCAACCTCGATACAGAGAGCCTCAACTCACGGCATTCTGGTAAGGGTTCGGGCGACAAGGCTTTCAGCGGATGGGAGCAATCGAGTGGGTGGCACCGGCGCAGGCGGTACGGATACCGGCAAGCGCCCGAACGAGCAGTTGAGCTCGTGGTTCGTGCGCAGCGGTTGGTCGAAGGGCGAGCTGGCGCGCCAAGTGAACCGCCGGGCGCGCCAGATGGGCGCACACCACATCAGCACCGACACCTCACGGGTACGGCGCTGGCTCGACGGCGAACAGCCGCGCGAGCCGATCCCGCGCATCCTCTCCGAGCTGTTCTCCGAGCGCTTCGGCAGTGTCGTCGCGATCGAGGATCTCGGTCTGCGCACGGCGCACCAGTCACCGTCGGTGTCCGGGGTCGACCTCCCCTGGGCGGGCCCGCAGACCGTCGCGCTCCTCAGCGAGTTCTCGCGCAGCGATCTGATGCTGGCGCGGCGCGGCTTCCTCGGCACCTCGCTCGCCCTGGCAGCGGGCCCCGCCCTCGTCGAGCCGATGCAGCGCTGGCTGGTGCCCTCCCCGGGAAGCGAGCCGGGAGCGCCCGAGCCGCCGTCCGCCCTGCGCAGGTCCTCGCGGCTCTCCAAGCCCGAGCTCGATCTGCTGGAGTCGACCACCGCGATGTTCCGCCAGTGGGACGCCCAGTGCGGCGGCGGACTGCGCCGCAAGGCCGTCGTCGGTCAACTGCACGAGGTCACCGACCTGTTGCAGGAGCCGCAGCCCGAGGCCACCGCCCAGCGGCTGTTCAAGTGTGCCGCCGAGCTCGCCGAGCTGGCCGGCTGGATGAGTTACGACGTCGGCCTCCAGCCCACTGCGCAGAAGTACTTCGTGCTCGCGCTGCACGCCGCCAAGGAGGCGGCCGACAAGCCCCTCGGCTCGTACATCCTGTCCTCCATGAGCCGCCAGATGATCCACCTCGGGCGGCCCGACGACGCTCTGGAGCTCGTGCATCTCGCGCAGTACGGCAGCCGGGACTGCGCGACTCCGCGCACCCAGGCGATGCTGTATGCGATGGAGGCCCGCGCCTACGCCAATATGGGCCAGCCCAGCAAGTGCAAGCGGGCCGTCCGGATGGCCGAGGACACCTTCGCCGACGCCGGTCTCGACGGCGAGCCCGAGCCCGACTGGATGCGCTTCTTCTCCGAGGCCGAGCTCAATGGCGAAAACGCACACTCGTACCGCGATCTGGCCTATGTGGCGGGCCGCAGCCCCACGTACGCCTCGCTCGCCGAGCCGGTCATGGAGCGCGCCGTGGAGCTCTTCGGCAAGGACGAGGAGCACCAGCGTTCGTACGCACTCAATCTGATCGGCATGGCCACCGTCCATCTGCTCAAGAGGGAGCCCGAGGAGTCGACGGCCCTGGCGGGGCAGGCGCTGAAGGTCGCCAAGCGGGTCCGCTCCGAGCGGGTCAACACCCGGCTGCGCAAGACCGTGGACACGGCGGCCCGGGACTTCGGTGACGTCGCCGAGGTCGCCCACTTCACCGACCAGCTCACATCCCAGCTGCCCGAGACCGCAGAAGCGGTCTGAGAGGGCGGTTGCCACCAGGCCCCGGCCGCGACGCTCCCCCGAAATGCCCGACTCGGCTCCCCCGCCGCCAGGTCAGCCGGGTGACGTCGCGGCCGGTTCTGCGGGGTGGCTCATGAGGCTGTTTTCCGGTGACCCGTGACGTGGGCAGAGGGTACTCCCGTTACGTACTCGTGACCCCGTAGTTCATGGCGGTGTAACACGCCGGACCTCTTCGTCACTGCGGCGAAACATCGTGCGGCATCGACGGAAACCGCATTGGGCCAATCTCAGGGCGCATAACCGGCCCGCCCTTCCGCTCAGGTTTCGCCCGCACGCGGCCGCACCGACGACGAGGAGACGCCGATGCCCCCAGGCATCTCGACCCTTGCAGCAGACACTCCGACGCTGTCTGCAGCCAACACCGGCTTCATGCTCATCTGCTCCGCTCTGGTGATGATCATGACTCCGGGCCTGGCCTTCTTCTACGGAGGCATGGTCCGGGTCAAGTCCACCCTGAACATGCTGATGATGAGCTTCATCAGCCTCGGGATCGTCACGATCCTGTGGGTGCTGTACGGATTCAGCGCCGCGTTCGGCACCGACAAGGGCGGCTTCATCGGCTGGACCTCCGACTTTGTCGGACTGAGCGGCCTCGGCCTCACCCAGCTGTGGGACGGCTACACCATCCCGGTGTACGTCTTCGCCGTCTTCCAGCTGATGTTCGCGATCATCACGCCCGCGCTGATAAGCGGTGCGCTCGCCGACCGCGTCAAGTTCACCGCCTGGGCGCTGTTCATCGCGCTGTGGGTCACCGTCGTGTACTTCCCGGTCGCGCACTGGGTGTGGGGCGCGGGCGGCTGGCTCTTCGAGCTCGGTGTCATCGACTTCGCAGGTGGTACCGCCGTCCACATCAACGCCGGTGCCGCGGCCCTCGGCGTGATCCTGGTCATCGGCAAGCGGGTCGGCTTCAAGAAGGACCCGATGCGGCCGCACAGCCTGCCGCTGGTGATGCTCGGCGCCGGTCTGCTGTGGTTCGGCTGGTTCGGCTTCAACGCCGGTTCCTGGCTGGGCAACGACGACGGCGTCGGCGCGGTGATGTTCGTCAACACCCAGGTCGCCACGGCCGCCGCGATGCTCGCCTGGCTCGCGTACGAGAAGATCCGCCACGGTGCGTTCACCACGCTCGGTGCCGCCTCCGGCGCGGTCGCCGGCCTGGTCGCCATCACCCCGTCGGGCGGCGCCGTCAGCCCGCTCGGTGCGATCGCCGTCGGCGCCATCGCCGGTGTGCTGTGCGCCGTGGCTGTCGGCCTGAAGTTCAAGTTCGGCTACGACGACTCCCTCGACGTCGTCGGCGTCCACCTCGTCGGCGGTGTCGCCGGCTCCCTCCTCATCGGCTTCTTCGCCACCGGCGGCGTCCAGTCCGACGCCAAGGGCCTCTTCTACGGCGGCGGCCTCGACCAGCTCGGCAAGCAGGCCATCGGTGTCGGCGCCGTGCTGGCCTACTCTCTGGTGGCATCGGCGATCCTCGCCTTCCTCCTCGACAAGACCATCGGTATGCGGGTGGACGAGGACGTCGAGGTCTCCGGAATCGACCAGGACGAGCACGCCGAGACGGCGTACGACTTCAGCGGTGCGGGCGGCGGCGCCGGCTCCCGCAAGGCCGTGCCTGCGCCGGCCGACACCGTGGCAGCTGCTGAGAACAAGAAGGTGGACGCATGAAGCTCATCACCGCAGTCGTGAAGCCACACCGGCTGGACGAGATCAAGGAGGCCCTGCAGGCCTTCGGCGTCCAGGGCCTCACGGTCACGGAGGCCAGCGGATACGGCCGCCAGCGCGGTCACACCGAGGTCTACCGGGGCGCGGAGTACACCGTCGACCTGGTGCCCAAGATCCGTATCGAAGTACTGGTCGAGGACGACGACGCCGAACAGCTCATCGATGTCGTCGTCAAGGCGGCCCGTACCGGCAAGATCGGCGACGGCAAGGTCTGGAGCGTCGCGGTCGACACGGCGGTACGGGTGCGGACCGGCGAGCGCGGCCCCGACGCCCTCTGAGTCGCGGACCGCTGACAGAACAGGAGCTGCTGGGTGACGAGCCTCGAAGTGACCACCGAAGCGGAAGACTCGGGACCCAGCGGCTATGCGGCGGCCCGGCTGCGCCTTCTCAACGAGAAGGAGCAGTCCGGGCCGCCGCGCCGTGCTGCTCTGGCCAAGCTGACCGACGAGTGGCTGTCCGCGCTGTTCACCACCGCCTGCCTGGAGGCGAAGGTGCGGGGCGCGGCGCTCGTCGCCGTCGGCGGCTACGGACGCGGCGAGCTCTCCCCGCGCAGCGACCTCGATCTGCTCCTGCTGCACGACGGAAGCGCCGACGCGCGCTCTCTCGCCGGGCTGGCGGACCGGATCTGGTACCCGGTGTGGGACTTGGGGCTCGCACTCGACCACTCCGTACGCACTCCGGGCGAGGCCCGCAAGACCGCGGGCGAGGACCTCAAGGTGCAGCTGGGTCTCCTTGACGCGCGCCCCGTCGGGGGCGATCTGGGTCTGGTCGCCGGGCTGCGCACCGCCGTACTGGCCGACTGGCGCAACCAGGCCCCCAAGCGGCTGCCCGAGCTGGACGAGCTCTGCCGTGAACGGGCCGAGCGCCAGGGCGAGTTGCAGTTCCTCCTGGAGCCCGACCTGAAAGAGGCGCGCGGCGGGCTGCGGGACGCCACCGCGCTGCGCGCCGTCGCCGCCTCCTGGCTCGCCGACGCGCCGCGCGAAGGGCTCGCCGAGGCGCGCCGGACGCTGCTTGACGCCCGCGACGCGCTGCATCTGACGACCGGGCGGGCCACCGACCGCCTCGCACTGCAGGAGCAGGACCAGGTCGCCGCCGAGCTGGGCCTGCTGGACGCCGACGCGCTGCTGCGCCAGGTGTACGAGGCGGCGCGCACGGTCTCGTACGCCACCGATGTCACCTGGCGCGAGGTGAACCGGGTGCTCAGGTCGCGTTCCATGCGCCCCCGGCTGCGGGCCATGCTCGGTGGCGGCCGTCGCCCGGAGCCCGAGCGCACCCCGCTCGCCGAAGGCGTCGTCGAGCAGGACGGCGAGGTGGTGCTCGCCCGCGCCGCCAAGCCCGAGCGCGACCCCGTGCTGCCGCTGCGGGCCGCCGCGGCGGCCGCCCAGTCCGGCCTGCCGATCTCGCTGCACGCCGTGCGGCGCCTTGCGACCACCACCCGGCCGCTGCCCGTGCCCTGGCCCGCCGAGGCCCGCGAAGAGCTCATCACCCTGCTCGGCGCGGGGGAGTCGACGGTCGGGGTGTGGGAGGCGCTGGAGGCCGAGGGCCTGATCACCCGGCTGCTGCCCGACTGGGAGCGCGTACGGTGCCGGCCGCAGCGCAATGCCGTACACACCTGGACCGTCGACCGGCATCTCGTCGAGGCGGCGGTCAAGGCATCGTCGCTGACCCGCCGCGTCGGCCGCCCCGACCTGCTGCTGATCGCCGCCCTGCTGCACGACATCGGCAAGGGCTGGCCCGGCGACCACTCGGTGGCCGGGGAGACCATCGCACGGGACGTGGCCGCCCGCATCGGATTCGACCGCGGCGACGTGGCCGTCATCGCCACCCTCGTACGCCACCACCTGCTGCTGATCGAAACGGCCACCCGGCGCGATCTGGACGACCCCGCGACGGTCGCCTCCGTCGCCGAGGTCGTGGGTTCGGCTAGCACCCTGGAGCTGCTGCACGCCCTCACCGAGGCCGACGCGCTCGCCACCGGGCCCGCCGCCTGGTCCTCCTGGCGCGGCTCGCTCGTGGCCGACCTGGTCAAACGGGTCGCCGCGGTCCTCGCCGGCAACGTCCCGGCCGAGCCGGAGCCCGCCGCTCCCAGCGCCGAACAGGAACGACTCGCCATCGAGGCGCTGCGCATCGGCGAACCCGTACTGGCGCTGCACGCCCAGACCGAGCAGCCCGCGGGGGAGGAACCCGAACCCGTCGGCGTCGAGCTGCTGATCGCGCTGCCCGACCAGCCGGGCGTACTGCCCGCCGCGGCCGGAGTCCTCGCCCTGCACCGGCTGACCGTCCGCGCCGCCGACCTGAGCTCGATCGACCTGCCGAGCGAACTCGGCGGCACTTCCGGCGTACTCCTGCTGAGCTGGCGGGTCGCGGCGGAGTACGGCTCACTGCCGCAGGCCGCCCGGCTGCGCGCCGATCTCGTACGAGCCCTGGACGGCTCGCTCGACATCCCGGCCAGGCTCGCCGAGCGGGAGGCCGCCTATCCGCGCCGCCGCGGGGTGCAGGCACCGCCGCCGCGGGTCACGGTCGCCGCTGCCGGTTCGAGCCTGGCCACCGTCATCGAGGTCCGTGCCCAGGACGCGCCGGGGCTGCTGCACCGGATCGGCCGGGCACTGGAGGGTGAGGCGGTACGGGTGCGCAGCGCCCATGTCTCCACGCTCGGCTCGAACGCCGTCGACGCCTTCTATGTGACCGGTCCCGATGGGGCGCCACTGCCTGCCGAGGAGGCGGCCAGGACGGCCCGTGCGCTGGAGGCGGTACTGCGCGCCTGACTGTGAGACCCCCCACGGGGCAGACCCCACCGCGCGCGGCCGGATACCCTGGGGGACACTGTCCGCCCGCTCCCGACATCTGAGGATCCGCGACCACCGTGTTCGACACCCTCTCCGACCGCCTTGCCGCGACATTCAAGAACCTCCGGGGCAAGGGCCGCCTGTCCGAGGCGGACATCGACGCCACGGCGCGCGAGATCCGTATCGCGCTGCTCGAGGCGGACGTGGCGCTGCCCGTCGTCCGCGCCTTCATCAAGCAGATCAAGGAACGCGCGACCGGTGCCGAGGTCTCCCAGGCACTGAACCCGGCCCAGCAGGTCATCAAGATCGTCAACGAGGAGCTCATCGGCATCCTCGGTGGCGAGACGCGCCGGCTGCGCTTCGCCAAGCAGCCGCCGACCGTGATCATGCTCGCGGGTCTCCAGGGTGCCGGTAAGACCACGCTCGCCGGAAAGCTGGGCCTCTGGCTCAAGGGCCAGGGCCACTCGCCGCTGCTTGTCGCCGCCGACCTGCAGCGTCCCAACGCGGTCAACCAGCTCGCCGTCGTCGCCGAGCGCGCGGGCGTCGCGGTCTACGCGCCGGAGCCGGGCAACGGCGCCGGCGACCCGGTCAAGGTCGCCAAGGACTCCGTCGAGCACGCGAAGGCCAAGCAGTACGACGTCGTCATCGTCGACACCGCCGGCCGCCTCGGCATCGACCAGGAGCTGATGCAGCAGGCCGCGGACATCCGCGACGCCGTCAGCCCCGACGAGGTCCTCTTCGTCGTCGACGCGATGATCGGTCAGGACGCGGTCAACACCGCGGAGGCCTTCCGCGACGGCGTCGGCTTCGACGGCGTGGTGCTCTCCAAGCTCGACGGCGACGCCCGCGGTGGTGCCGCGCTCTCCATCGCGCATGTCACCGGCCGCCAGATCATGTTCGCCTCCAACGGCGAGAAGCTGGACGACTTCGACGCGTTCCACCCGGACCGCATGGCGTCCCGCATCCTCGGCATGGGCGACATGCTCAGCCTGATCGAGAAGGCCGAGCAGACCTTCAGCCAGGAAGAGGCCGCCAAGATGGCCTCCAAGCTGGCGAGCAGTCAGGGCAAGGACTTCACGCTCGACGACTTCCTGGCCCAGATGGAGCAGGTCAGGAAGATGGGTTCCATCTCCAAGCTGCTCGGGATGCTGCCCGGGATGGGCCAGATCAAGGACCAGATCAACAACATCGACGAGCGGGAAGTGGACCGTACCGCCGCGATCATCAAGTCGATGACCCCGGCCGAGCGCCAGGACCCGACGATCATCAACGGCTCGCGCCGGGCCCGTGTCGCCAAGGGTTCGGGCGTCGAGGTCAGCGCCGTGAAGAGCCTGGTGGAGCGGTTCTTCGAGGCCCGCAAGATGATGTCGAGGATGGCCCAGGGCGGCGGGATGCCGGGTATGCCCGGCATGCCGGGCATGGGTGGCGGCCCCGGCCGCCAGAAGAAGCAGATCAAGCAGGCCAAGGGCAAGCGCAAGAGCGGCAACCCGATGAAGCGCAAGGCCGATGAGCAGGCGGCAGCGGCCCGCCGCGAGCAGGCGGCGCAGGGCGGGGCGTTCGGGCTGCCGGCCGGTGAGCAGGGCAAGGACTTCGAACTGCCGGACGAGTTCAAGAAGTTCATGGGCTGACGTCAGCCCTCAGACAGAGCCTTGAAGGGCCCGCGGCCAGTACCGGCCGCGGGCCCTTCTGCTCACTCGGGCCCGGCGGCCAGGCCCCGTCTCCTCGGCTGGCGACGCAAAAGGATCCATGCGGTCATGGGCAGAGGGGCCCAGGCAGGGCGGAGGAGAGCAGGCGTGGCCAACCCCGTACCCCCACGCGACCGGACGGACCAGCCGTGGCGCTCCGAGGGCGCGCCCCCGCCGCCTCCGCCCAGGAGGAAGATGCCCGGCGGCTGGATCGGGCTGGTCCTCACCGCGCTCGTCGTCTATCTGATCGCCAACCTCCTGCTGTCCTTCTTCAACGGCGTCGGCGAGCCCACCATCCCGTACACGGAGTTCAGCAAGCAGGTCACGGCGGGCAACGTCTCGAAGATCTACTCCAAGGGCGACGCGATCCAGGGCCAGCTCAAGAAGAAGGCCCCGGCCCCCGACGGCGAGGGTGACTACACCAAGTTCAAGACCCAGCGTCCCGCCTTCGCCGACGACAAGCTGTGGGACGAGCTGAGTCGGCAGAAGGTCACCGTGACGGCCCAGCCGGTCGTCCAAGAGCGCAGCTTTCTGGCCAATCTGCTGATCTCGCTCGCACCAATGGCGCTGCTCGTACTGCTGTGGGTGTTCATCGCCCGTCGTATGGGCGCCGCGTTGGGCGGCGGCTTGGGCGGCATGCTCCGGCCCAAGCCGCCGCCCAGACCGGTCGAGCTCGAGCCGGGCAAACGCACCACGTTCGAGGACGTCGCCGGGATCGACGAGGTCAAGGGCGAGCTCGATGATGTCGTCGACTTCCTCAAGAACCCGCAGGTGTACCGGCGGATGGGCGCGAGGATGCCGGGCGGGGTACTGCTCGCAGGGCCGCCCGGGACCGGGAAGACGCTGCTCGCGAGGGCGGTCGCGGGCGAGGCAGGGGTGCCGTTCTTCTCGGCGTCGGCGTCGGAGTTCATCGAGATGATCGTCGGCGTCGGCGCGAGCCGCGTCCGCGAACTCTTCGCCGAGGCGCGCAAGGTGGCCCCCGCCATCGTCTTCATCGACGAGATCGACACCATCGGGCGGGCTCGCGGCGGCGGCGCGGGCATGGGCGGGCACGACGAGCGCGAGCAGACGCTCAACCAGATCCTCACCGAGATGGACGGCTTCACCGGCTCGGAGGGCGTGATCGTCCTCGCCGCCACCAACCGCGCGGACGTTCTCGACCCCGCGCTGACCCGGCCCGGCCGCTTCGACCGGGTCGTCCAGGTCTCACCGCCGGACAGGGCAGGCCGGGAGGCGATCCTCAGGATCCACACCCGGGAGATCCCGCTCGCCGATGATGTCGACCTGGGCCGGATCGCAGGCGCGACACCGGGAATGACGGGCGCGGACCTCGCCAATCTAGCCAACGAAGCAGTGCTTCTCGCGGTCAAGCGCAAGCAGCCCGCGGTCACTCAGTCAGCTCTCTTCGACGCCCTGGAGAAGGTCCAGCTCGGCGCGGAGCGCCCGCTGGTGATGCCGGAGGAGGAACGCCGCCGCACCGCTTACCACGAGAGCGGCCACGCCCTGCTCGGCATGCTTAAGCCGGGCGCCGACCCGGTCCGCAAGGTCACCATCGTGCCGCGCGGCCGGGCGCTCGGCGTCACGCTCTCCACCCCGGACGCCGACAAGTACGCGTACACCGAGGAGTATCTGCGCGGCCGCATCGTCGGCGCGCTGGGCGGCATGGCGGCCGAGCATGTCGTCTACGACGTGATCACGACGGGCTCGGAGAGCGACCTCGAACAGGTCACCCAGCTGGCCCGGGGCATGGTCGGCCGCTGGGGCATGAGCCAGCGGGTCGGCAGACTGACCGCGATCCCGGGCGACCCCCAGCAGCCGTACGGCCTTGCGGCGGCCCCCGCGACCCTGGACACCGTGGACCACGAGATGCGCCGCATCGTCGACGAGTGCTACGAGAGCGCCTGCCGCCAACTCCGCGACAACCGCGACCGGTTGGACGCACTGGCCACGGCGCTCCTGGCCCACGAAACGCTGGACGAGGACGCGGCATACCGAGCGGCGGGCATCGCGCGCCTCGACAAGGACGCGTAGGCGCCGCCGGGGGACCGTAAGCTGCGGAGCGTCCCTCACCCCACCGCGGCCGCCGGACCGCCTCCCTCAGCGCGTCCGCGCGATCAAGTACCGGAACACATTCGGCATCCACACGGTCCCGTCCCGCCGTCGATGCGGATGCAGCGCCTCCGTAATCTCCTTCTCCACCTGCGACTGATCCGTCGCCCGCACCGCCGCCCCGTACAGCCCCGTCGACAGCAGTCCGCGCACCGCGCTCTCCATGTCCGCGTAGCCGAAGGGGCAGGCCACACGCCCCGAGCCGTCCGGCTTCAGGCCGGCACGGGAGGCGACGTCCTCCAGGTCGTCCCGCAGGGCCGGGCGCCAGCCGCCCGTGCGCAGAGGGTCGGTCAGCCGGCCCGCCACCCGCAGCACGCCCGAAGTGGCGCACCGCTCCGGTGGGCCCCAGCCGGTCAGGACCACCGCGCTGCCGTGGTCGGCCAGTTCGACGGCCGCCGCGAGCGCCGGCCCCAGGCCCTCCGAGTCACCCGCCGCACACCCGATCGGCTGGAACGCGGTGATCAGGTTGTACGGAGGCCGCGCGGGATCCGCCGCAGGATCGCCTTCCACCAGCTCGACGTCACGGCGCTCACCCGCGTCCGGAGCCATCCGTTCCCGCGCCAGCGCGAGCCGCTCGCGGTGCGTGTCGCAGCCGGTCGCGCTCGCACCGCGCGCGGCCGCGATCAGCAGCGCCAGACCGGACCCGCAGCCGAGGCCGAGCAGTCGCGTCCCCGAACCGACCTCCAGGCGCTCGTACACCGCCTCGTACAGCGGCACCAGCATCCGTTCCTGGATCTCGGCCCAGTCACGGGCCCGCGCACACGCCTCCGCCGGGGACGGAGCCGCGGACGTCGCGTGGGGTCGGTGCTGGACGAGCGTTGGTGTCATCAGAAAGCGCCCCAATCCGCCAAGAGGTCAGCCGAGCCCTGAAGGACAGCCCCCCGTGTGCGTACGCCTGCGCTCCCCCCGTATGCCAGAGAACTCCGCATGCGTCCGCAAGTCCAGGGGTTGAAAGGCAATGCTTGCGTGCCACCGGCGTGCGCCCCCAGGGCGCAGGCCGATTCACGTTCGGTACCGCTGTCGCCGTACGATGCGCGCCATGGCAAAGGCACCCGTTCTCACGCCCCAGGCGGAAGACTTCCCACGCTGGTACCAGGACCTGATCAACAAGGCCGAGCTGGCGGACAACGGCCCGGTGCGCGGCACCATGGTCATCCGACCGTACGGATACGGCCTGTGGGAGCGGATGCAGCAGGAGATGGACGCCCGCATCAAGGACGCGGGTGCCCAGAACGCCTACTTCCCGCTCTTCATCCCCCAGTCTTACCTGACTCGGGAAGCTGAGCACGTCGAGGGCTTTGCGCCCGAGCTCGCGGTCGTCACCCACGGTGGCGGCAAGGAGCTCGACGAGCCCGTCGTCGTACGCCCCACCTCCGAGACGATCATCAACGACTACTTCTCGAAGTGGATCCAGAGCTACCGCGATCTGCCGCTCCTGATCAACCAGTGGGCCAATGTGGTCCGTTGGGAGATGCGCCCGCGGGTCTTCCTCCGTACGACGGAATTCCTCTGGCAGGAGGGCCACACGGCCCACGCCACCTACGAGGACGCCCGGGACTACGCCGCGTACATCCACAGGGATGTCTACGCGGACTTCATGGTCAACGTCCTCGGCATCGACGTGGTGCTCGGCCGCAAGACGCCCAGGGAGCGCTTCGCCGGAGCCATCAATACCCTTACGCTCGAAGGCATGATGGGCGACGGCAAGGCTCTTCAGATGGGTACGAGCCATGAGCTCGGCACCAACTTCTCCAAGGCCTTCAACACCACGTATCTGTCGAAGGACGGCAAGCAGGAGCTGGCCTGGCAGACCTCGTGGGGCAGCTCCACCCGGATGGTCGGCGGCCTGATCATGTCGCACGGTGACGACAACGGACTGCGCGTCCCGCCCCGCCTCGCCGCCGTCCAGGTCGTCGTCATGGCCATCAAGGGCGACGAGGCCGTCGCAAAGGTCCGCGAGATCGGCGACCGGCTCAAGGCCGCGGGCCTGCGGGTGCAGGTCGACGACCGCACCGACACCCCCTTCGGCCGTCGCGCTGTCGACTGGGAGCTCAAGGGCGTTCCGGTACGGATCGAGATCGGCCCGCGCGACCTGGAGGCGGGCACCGCGATGCTCGCCCGCCGTATCCCGGGAGGCAAGGAGCCGGTCCGGCTCGATGTCCTGGCCGAGCTGCTGCCCGCGCTTCTGGAGGAGGACCAGGCGCAGTTGCTGCGGGAGTCGCGGGAGCGCCGTGAGTCCCGTACGACCGAGGTGAGCACGATCGAAGAGGCCGCCGAGGCGGCAGTCGCGGGCGGCTGGGCCCGTATCCCCTGGTCGACGCTGGGGCAGGACGGCGAGGCCAAGCTCGCCGAGCAGGCCGTGTCCGTACGGTGTCTGGTCGCCGAGGACGGGTCGGTGCCCGAGGCCGACGACGCCCCCGGTACTGTCGCGATCGTGGCCCGCGCCTACTGAGGCTTGAGCGACCCGGTACCGGGTAGCAGCCCCGGCGCGCGGACGTTGTCTACGCGCTGGGGCGTACGCGCCGCTACGTACCACCTTGTTGTGAGCTGCGAAGCTTCTCCGCAGATCAGCGCACCCGCCCTCGTCAGGACGCATCAGTGGCAACTGACGGGTACGTGCAAATTATTTGGGATGCCCCGGAATGGAACCCGCGAGCGCCTCGGCTCGTTATCACGACGTGAGCACGACACCACCTGTTCTCGCCGCAGAGCTGGCACAGGCGTGGGCCGATATTCAGCGGCACCACCCCGAGTTGCCGGATCTTGCCGCGCCAGAGTCCCTGATCGGAGAGTCCTCGTCCGCCTGTGGCGCCGAGCTCTCCTTCGAGCGACTGCTCCATGAGGCAGTCCACGGCATCGCCGCCGCCCGAGGTGTCCGCGACACCTCACGCGCCGGCCGCTATCACAACCGCCGATTCCTGGCGATCGCCGAGGAGATGGGCCTGGACCATGTCGACGAGCCGCATCCCAGCAGCGGCTTCTCGCTGGTCGCGCTCAATCCCGAGGCAAAGAGGCGGTACCGACCCACGATCGAGAGACTTCAGCGCGCCCTCAAGGCGCACACGGTGGCCACGGCCTCCGACACCAAGCGCACCTTCCGCGGGCCTGCCGCCCGGCACGGCTCGTCCGGCGGCGGTGTGCGC
Source organism: Streptomyces sp. NPDC005408 (assembly GCF_040606445.1). Classification (NCBI taxonomy): domain Bacteria; kingdom Bacillati; phylum Actinomycetota; class Actinomycetes; order Kitasatosporales; family Streptomycetaceae; genus Streptomyces; species Streptomyces sp. NPDC005408. Next base: position 62,129 of record NZ_JBEXEX010000016.1, read on the forward strand.
GTGAAGGCGGTCTGCGACTGCGGGCGCAATGTCCGGGTCGTTCCGTCCGTTCTCGCCCAGGCACCCATCGTCTGCGGCGGCTGCGGCAAACCCTTCCGGATCCCGGAAGTGGTCGCCGCGGCGAGCTGATCGCCGACGCCCGCCGGGTCGGGCCGCCGACGGGGGCGGTGCGAGCCGGCCGGGTGCAAGCCCGCCGCAGGTGTGTGGCACAATGGCTAGCTGTACTCGACAGCCGCACAGGAACCCTCTCGCCTCCGGCTGACGCGTCCATCGGGCACCCGAGTACCGCAACCCCACGTGGCATCTCGTTGTGCCCAACCACGTCAAGACCAGGAGACACCACTCCCGTGGCAGTCAAGATCAAGCTGAAGCGTCTGGGCAAGATCCGTTCGCCTCACTACCGCATCGTCGTCGCCGACTCCCGTACCCGCCGTGACGGCCGGGCCATCGAGGAGATCGGTCTGTACCACCCGGTTCAGAACCCCTCGCGCATCGAGGTCGACTCTGAGCGCGCGCAGTACTGGCTTTCCGTCGGCGCCCAGCCGACCGAGCCCGTCCTCGCCATCCTGAAGCTCACCGGCGACTGGCAGAAGCACAAGGGCCTGCCGGCCCCGGCGCCGCTGCTCGTGGCCGAGCCGAAGGACAAGCGCGCCGCGTTCGAGGCCTTCACCAAGGCCATCGAGGGCGACGAGCCGAAGGGTGAGGCGATCACCCCGAAGGCGAAGAAGGCCGACAAGAAGGCGGACGAGGCCGAGGCCGCGTCCACCGAGTCGACCGAGGCCTGAGCATGCTCGAGGAGGCTCTCGAGCACCTCGTGAAGGGCATCGTCGACAACCCGGACGATGTGCAGGTCGCCTCGCGCAACCTGCGCCGCGGGCGTGTGCTCGAGGTCCGGGTCCACCCCGACGACCTCGGTAAGGTGATCGGCCGCAATGGCCGCACCGCACGCGCCCTGCGTACCGTCGTGGGCGCCATCGGTGGCCGTGGCATTCGCGTCGACCTCGTCGACGTGGATCAGGTTCACTGACACGTTGTTGAACACCGGCTCGGGCCGGGGAGGGCTTACGAGCCCGCCCCGGCCCGTAGTCGTATCGGAGGAGAGAGAAGAGTGCAGCTGGTAGTCGGGCGGATCGGCCGCGCCCACGGCATCAAGGGCGAGGTCACCGTCGAGGTGCGCACGGACGAGCCGGAACTGCGGCTCGCCCCCGGCGCCGTACTGGCCACCGACCCGGCCGGCACGGGGCCGCTGACGATCGAGACCGGCCGGGTGCACAGCGGCCGTCTGCTGCTGCGTTTCGAGGGCGTACGGGACCGCAACGCCGCCGAAGCCCTGCGCAACACTCTGCTGATCGCCGACGTGGACCCCGAGGAGCTCCCCGAGGGACCCGAGGAGTACTACGACCACCAGCTGATGGACCTCGATGTCGTCCTCTCCGACGGCACCGCGATCGGCCGGATCACTGAGATCAGCCACCTTCCCTCGCAGGACCTCTTCATCGTCGAGCGGCCCGACGGCAGCGAGGTGATGATCCCCTTCGTCGAGGAGATCGTGAGCGAGATCGACCTGGAGAAGCAGCGGGCCGTCATCACACCGCCGCCCGGGCTCATCGACGACAGCGAGGCGGAGATCGCATCGTCGAGGGACGAGAACTGATGCGGCTCGACGTCGTCACGATCTTCCCCGAGTACCTCGAACCGCTGAATGTCTCGCTCGTCGGCAAGGCACGCGCGCGTGGACAGCTCGATGTCCATGTGCACGACCTGCGCGCGTGGACGTACGACCGGCACAACACCGTCGACGACACCCCCTACGGCGGCGGTCCCGGCATGGTCATGAAGACCGATCCCTGGGGCGACGCTCTCGACGACGCGCTGGCGAGCGGCTACGAGGCGGGCGCGCACGGACCGGTCATGGTCGTGCCCACCCCCAGCGGCCGGCCCTTCACCCAGGAACTCGCCGTCGAGCTCTCCGAGCGGCCGTGGCTGATCTTCACGCCTGCCCGCTACGAGGGCATCGACCGCCGGGTCGTCGACGAGTACGCGACCCGGATTCCGGTCTACGAGGTGTCCATCGGCGACTACGTCCTGGCCGGCGGTGAGGCTGCCGTACTGGTGATCACCGAGGCCGTGGCCCGGCTGCTGCCGGGCGTCCTGGGCAACGCCGAATCGCACCGGGACGACTCCTTCGCCCCCGGCGCGATGGCCAATCTGCTCGAAGGTCCCGTGTACACGAAGCCGCCCGAGTGGCGTGGTCGCGCCATTCCGGAGGTGCTGGTCAGCGGGCACCACGGGAAGATCGCGCGCTGGCGGCGGGACGAGGCGCTGCGGCGTACGGCCGCCAACAGGCCCGATCTGATTGAGCGTTGCGATCCGTCCGCCTTCGACAAGAAGGACCGGGAGATCCTGTCCATCCTGGGCTGGGCACCGGAGCCCGGCGGCCGATTTTGGCGCAGGCCCGAGGCCGTGGAAGAATAGGCCGCTGCTGTACGTCCAGTGGGCGCCCCTGCCACAGGGGGAACGACGCCCGCTCGATGTGGACAGCACCCTGATTCTCATCTCGATCATTCCGCTGATGACCTGTGGCATCGGCGAGGAAGCAGACCTTCATGGCCAGCCTGCTCGACTCCGTCAACTCCACGTCGCTGCGCAGCGACGTCCCCGCCTTCCGTCCGGGCGACACCGTGAACGTCCACGTTCGCGTCATCGAGGGCAACCGCTCCCGTATCCAGCAGTTCAAGGGCGTTGTCATCCGCCGCCAGGGCTCGGGCATCAGCGAGACCTTCACGGTCCGCAAGGTCTCCTTCTCCGTCGGCGTCGAGCGCACCTTCCCGGTGCACAGCCCGATCTTCGAGAAGATCGAGCTCGTCACCCGCGGTGACGTCCGTCGCGCGAAGCTGTACTACCTCCGCGAGCTGCGCGGCAAGGCCGCCAAGATCAAGGAGAAGCGCGACAACTGAGCCTCGGCTCGCCTCTCGCGCCTGAGCTTCGGCTCACACTCACGCCGGGTTCACATGGTCGCCGGATAGGCTCTGGCCCCGATGGACACCGAAGCGAAGCACACGGAGCGCGACCGCTCTCCCGCCCCCGAAGCCGGGGAAGAGGGAGAGGGGTCGCGCTCTGTGCGTTCATCGCGCCCCTCCGGACAGCGGGGTAAACGTCTCTCCGGGATGTCCTGGAACAGGGCCGGGCTGCTCGGTCTCGGATGCACCGTCGTCGTGCTGCTGTTCAGCCATTTCGTGGTGCAGCCCTTCCAGATCCCCAGCAGCTCGATGGAGCCCACCCTTCAGGTCGGGGACCGGGTGCTGGTGAACAAGCTGGCGTACCGTTTCGGTTCGGGGCCTGAGCGGGGGGATGTCGTCGTCTTCGACGGCACGGGATCCTTCGTACGGGAGGGCCTGGAGGAGAACCCGGTCAGTGCGGCGACGCGCGGTGTGTTCGCGGCGCTGGGGCTGGCCGAGCCCGCCGAGACCGACTTCGTCAAGCGCGTGGTCGGCGTCGGCGGTGACCGCGTGGTCTGCTGCGACAAGGGGGGAAGGGTCGAGGTGAACGGCGTACCCGTCGACGAGAGATATCTGCATCCCGGCGACGTCCCTTCAGAGGTCCCCTTCGACATCGTCGTCCCAGAGGGCACTTTGTGGGTCATGGGGGACCACCGGAGCAAGTCGCGCGACTCCCGCGACCATCTCGGGGAGCCCGGCGGTGGCATGGTGCCCGTCGACAAGGTGATCGGGCGCGCGGACTGGATCGGCTGGCCGGTCGGCCGCTGGACTTCGCTGGAGCCGTCCGGCGCCTTTGCGCGCGTTCCGGAGGCGGAACGAATGCCGGGCGGCGCCCATGGGTAACCGCGGGCGTCGAGCGAGCCACCGGTCCGACACTCGGCTGCCCACCGGGACCCGGCCGACGAACGGCAGCCGGACACTGCCGGGCCGTGCCGAACGGCGCAGGCTCGCCCAGAAGGTGAAGCGCAAGCGCCGCCGTTCGGCCGTGAAGGAGATACCCCTCCTGATCACCGTGGCGCTGATGATCGCTCTCGTTCTGAAGACGTTCCTGGTGCAGGCCTTTGTGATCCCGTCGGGCTCGATGGAGCAGACGATACGGATCCAGGACCGCGTGCTGGTGGACAAGCTCACCCCCTGGTTCGGTTCGAAGCCGCAGCGGGGGGACGTCGTCGTGTTCAAGGACCCGGGCGGCTGGCTCCGGCAGGAGCAGAAGCCGAAGAAGGACGACCCGGTCGTCGTCAAGCAGGTCAAACAGGGCCTGACCTTCATCGGACTGCTGCCCTCCGACGACGAGCAGGATCTGATCAAGCGGGTCGTCGCCGTCGGCGGGGACACCGTCAAGTGCTGCGACAAGGACGGCAGGGTAACCGTCAACGGCGTACCGCTCATCGAGCCGTATCTGAACCCCGGAAACGTTCCCTCGACGCTGAAGTTCGAGGTCAAGGTGCCGGCCGGGCGGATCTTCGTCATGGGCGACCACCGGGCCAACTCGGCTGACTCGCGCTTCCATCTCGACGAGAAGGACCGCGGCACGGTCTCGGAGGGCGAGGTCGTCGGACGCGCGGTCGTCATCGCCTGGCCGCTCGGCCACTGGCGGAAGCTGGAGGAGCCCGAGACGTACGCCTCCGTACCGAATGCGCGTGCCGGGTCGACATCAGCACTCCAACCGTCGAATAGGGTGTCACCTCAGGATCTGAACGGAATGATCCCGCTCCCGAGCCCTGCGGAACTCCCGCTCGTTATGGGAGTAGTGGGCCTGCTCCGCCTTCGGGGCAGGCGGTTCGCACGGAGTGAGGAGTGGATGTGGGGGATGTGGCGGTCGGCGCACGATCCGGACACGACGGGCCGGAGGAGAGGCCGGGGGAACCCGCCGAGTCGCCCGCAGCCGTGACGGACGAATCGGCGGCGGGTACGCCGGGGACGGCGGGCACCGTGGACGACGACAGCGTCGAGGGCGCTGAGGGCGGATCGTCCGAGGGCAGTGGTACGGGACAGAAGAAGCAGCGATCCTTCTGGAAGGAACTGCCGCTCCTGATCGGTATCGCGCTGCTTCTCGCGCTGCTCATCAAGACGTTCCTGGTGCAGGCGTTCTCGATCCCCTCGGACTCGATGCAGAACACCCTGCAGCGGGGCGACCGGGTGCTGGTCGACAAGCTCACCCCGTGGTTCGGCTCGGAGCCCGACCGGGGCGAGGTCGTCGTCTTCCACGACCCGGGCGGCTGGCTGGAGGGTGAGCCCACCCCGACCCCGAACGCCGTGCAGAACTTCCTCAGCTTCATCGGCCTGATGCCGTCGGCCGAGGAGAAGGACCTGATCAAGCGGACGATCGCGGTCGCAGGCGACACCGTGGAGTGCAAGAAGGGCGGCCCGGTCAAGGTCAACGGGAAGGCGCTCGACGAGCCGTACATCTTCCCCGGCGACACCCCCTGCGACGACCAGCCCTTCGGCCCCTTCAAGGTGCCCAAGGACCGGATCTGGGTGATGGGCGACCACCGGCAGAACTCCCGGGACTCCCGCTACCACATGGAAGACAAGAACGGCGGCTTCGTACCGGTCGACAAGGTCGTCGGACGCGCCGTGGTGGTGGCCTGGCCGCTGAACCGCTGGGCGACGCTGCCGGTCCCCGACACCTTCGACCAGCCGGGGATCAATTCCGCTGCCGCCGCTGCCACCACGGCCGCGCCCCTGGCCATGGGCGCGATCGGTGCACTGCCGATCGTGCTCTGGCGCAGGAGGAGGCTGACCTCCGGGCGTACCGCCGGGTAGGGTGCCGTCCCAGATCGCCGATCCCCGGGGCCCGGATGCCCGGGGACTGAATCTCCGAGGTGGGGAGCGCTGGGATGAGCGGAACAGTACGTACGGACGACGGCCGCGGCCGGCTCGGCAATGCACTGTCGGGCCTGGCCGTGGCCGTCGGCTGTGTGCTCTTCCTCGGAGGGTTCATCTGGGGGGCCGTGGTCTACCAGCCGTACACCGTGCCGACCGACTCGATGACCCCGACCGTGCAGGCGGGGGACCGGGTGCTGGCCGAGCGGATAGACGGCGACCAGGTGCGGCGCGGGGACATCGTGGTCTTCCGCGACAAGCAGTGGGGCGATATGCCGATGGTGAAGCGCGTGGTCGGCGTGGGCGGCGACACGATCGCCTGCTGCGGCGACGGCGGCAAGCTGACCGTCAACGGCAAGGCCATTGATGAACCGTATCTGCGCACCAAGGGACCCGCGTCGAACAAGTTCACGGCGACCGTGCCCGATGGCCAGCTGTTCATGCTGGGCGACGAGCGCATGGGCTCGCTGGACTCCCGCGTACACCTTCAGGACCCCGGGCAGGGGTCGGTGCCGCGCTCGGCCGTGAAGGCGCGTCTGGACGCCGTGGCGTGGCCTCTGAACGGCGGTCTGCTGGAGCGGCCCAAGGGCTTCGCCGCGCTGCCGGGAGGCGTGTCCCAGCCGGGGCCGGTGAAGCTGGTGGTCGGGTCGGTGGTGGTCGGGGCCGCGCTGATCGTGGGCGGGGCGCTGTACGGTCCCATCTCGACGCGGCTCTTCAGGAAGCGGCGCGGGGCGCCGGGCGGCGGCGGACGCAGGAAGGCGACCGCCGGTGTCGGATGAGGTACCGGGGCCTGGCGAGCTGCGGGAGCGGAAGGCGGGCGAACCGGGGCAGCCGGAGACGGGCGAGCTGCGGGAGTCGGAGACGGGCGAGCTGCGGAGGGTGGCCCGGGTCGTACTGCTCGATCCCCAGGACCGCATTCTGCTGATGCACGGGTACGAGCCGGAGGATCCGGCCGACCGCTGGTGGTTCACGCCGGGCGGCGGTCTGGAGGGCGACGAGACCCGGGAGGAGGCCGCGCTGCGCGAGCTGGCCGAGGAGACCGGGATCACAGAGGTCGAGCTGGGACCGGTGCTGTGGCGGCGGACCTGCTCGTTTCCGTTCGACGGATGCCGCTGGGACCAGGACGAGTGGTACTTCCTGGCGCGTACGGCACAGACGACCACGGCCCCGGGCGGGCTGACGGAGCTTGAGCAGCGCAGTGTCGCTGGTCTGAGGTGGTGGACCTCCGCCGAACTGTCGGCGGCCCGTGAGACGGTGTATCCGACCAGGCTCGCCGAGCTGCTGCGCACGCTGCTCGACGAGGGTCCTCCGAGTACGCCGGTCGTCCTGGCCCCCGAAATCGTCTAGGGGTGCATGGGGCTGGCGCACAATGGGGGGACGCACGGCTGAAGGGGAACATGCCATGAGCGCCGAGGACCTCGAGAAGTACGAGACCGAGATGGAGCTGAAGCTCTACCGGGAGTACCGAGATGTCGTCGGGCTGTTCAAATATGTGATCGAGACCGAGCGCCGCTTCTACCTCACCAATGACTACGAGATGCAGGTGCATTCGGTGCAGGGCGAGGTCTTCTTTGAAGTCTCGATGGCGGACGCCTGGGTCTGGGACATGTACCGACCGGCCAGGTTCGTCAAGCAGGTGCGGGTGCTCACGTTCAAGGACGTGAATATCGAGGAGCTCAACAAGAGCGATCTCGAACTGCCGAGTGGCTGATCTCGCGGGTGGCTGATCTCCAAGGGTGAGCGGGTTATCCACAATGAACAGGCTGTCCACCAAGATCCACTAAGGATGGTCTGACGCGTCACAGTCGGTGCCGGAGGTGGTGCCGATATGAACGCGACGGGGGCACTGGGGCGGTACGGCGAGGATCTGGCGGCGCGGCTGCTGGCCGAGGCCGGAATGACGGTGCTGGCCAGGAACTGGCGCTGCGGGCGGGCCGGTGAGATCGACATCGTGGCCCGTGACGGCGGCACGGTGGTCGTCTGCGAGGTCAAGACCCGCAGGGCGGGCCCGTTCGAGCATCCGATGGCCGCAGTCACGCCGGCGAAGGCGGAGCGGCTGAGACGGCTCGCCGAATGCTGGCTTGACCGCCACGGCGGGCCGCCGCCCGGGGGCGTGCGCATCGACCTGGTGGGAGTGGTGCTGCCCAGGCGTGGCGCACCCCTGGTCGAGCATGTGCAGGGGGTGGCCTGATGGGGTTCGCGCGAGCGTGTTCCGTGGCGCTGGTCGGCGTCGAGGGTGTGGTGGTCGAGGTCCAGGCGGACCTGGAGCCGGGCCTGGCCGCCTTCACGCTGGTGGGGCTGCCGGACAAGAGCCTTTCGGAGAGCCGGGACCGGGTCAGGGCGGCAGTGGTGAACTCCGGCGCCGAGTGGCCGCAGAAGAAGCTGACCGTGGGGCTCAGCCCGGCTTCCGTGCCGAAAGGGGGAAGCGGTTTCGATCTCGCGGTGGCCTGTGCGGTGCTCGGTGCGGCGGAGCGCATCGACGCCAAGGACATCGCCGATCTGGTGCTGATCGGCGAGCTGGGCCTGGACGGCAGGGTGAGGCCGGTACGTGGCGTGCTTCCGGCCGTCCTCGCGGCCGCCGAGGCGGGCTACCGGCAGGTGGTGGTCCCGGAGCAGACGGCGGGGGAGGCCTCGCTGGTGCCGGGAGTCTCCGTGCTCGGCGTCCGCAGTCTGCGCCAGCTCATCGCCGTACTGACCAATGAACCGGTGCCGCAGGAGGAGCCGGTCCCGGAGGGCAGTCCGGACCCCATGCTGGCGGGGCTGATGGTGCCTGGCGCGGGCGTGGGCGCGGGGCTGGCGAGGGAGCCCGCCGAGGGGCCTGACCTGGCCGATGTCGCAGGGCAGCGCGCGGCGCGGACGGCGCTGGAGGTCGCGGCGGCGGGCGGCCACCATCTGCTGCTGCACGGGCCGCCCGGCGCCGGCAAGACGATGCTGGCGGAACGGCTGCCCGGGGTGCTGCCTCCGCTGACCAGGCGGGAGTCCCTGGAGGTCACAGCCGTTCACTCGGTGGCGGGCATTCTGCCGCCGGGCCAGCCTCTGGTGCGGACGGCTCCGTACTGCGCGCCGCACCACTCGGCGACGATGCAGTCGCTCGTCGGCGGGGGGAACGGTCTGCCGAGACCGGGAGCAGTATCGCTCGCCCATCGGGGCGTGCTGTTCCTCGATGAGACTCCCGAATTTTCGGGCAAGGCGCTGGACGCTCTGAGGCAACCGCTGGAATCGGGGCATGTGGTGGTGGCGCGGAGTGCGGGAGTGGTGCGGCTGCCCGCCCGCTTCCTGATGGTCCTGGCGGCGAATCCCTGCCCCTGTGGGCGGCACACCCTGCACGGCGCGGGGTGCGAGTGCCCGCCGTCGGTGATCCGGCGCTATCAGGCGCGGCTGTCCGGGCCGTTGCTCGACCGGGTCGATCTGCGGGTCGGGGTCGAGCCCGTCACCCGCGGCGACTTGATGTGCCAGGGCGGCCGGGGCGAGCCGACGGCGACCGTCGCGGCCCGGGTGCGGGAGGCCAGAGAGCGTGCCGCGGCCCGGCTGCAGGGCACACCGTGGACCGTCAACAGCGAGGTGCCGGGCCATGAACTGCGTACGCGCTGGCAGGTCGCGCCCGGGGCGCTGGCCGCGGCGGAGCGGGACATGGAACGGGGACTGCTGACGGCTCGGGGCCTCGACCGGGTGCTGAGGGTGGCGTGGACGATCGCGGACCTCGGGGGAAGAGACCGGCCGCAGGCGTACGACGTCGATCTGGCCCTGGGGCTGCGTACGGGCATCTCGCGTGGTGCATCGATGCCGGTCGGCGCGGGAGGACCGTGATGCCCGAAGCAGGGACAGCAGGGGGAGCGGCAGAGGCGGGGGCAGGCTCAGGGACAGGGAGAGATGCGCGGGCGGGCGCAGGGGAGCAGGAGCGGTTTGCGCGGGCTGCGCTGACGCGGGTGATCGAGCCGGGCGACGAGCACGGCGGGCGATGGCTGCGCGAGTTAGGCGCCCGGGAGCTCATGGCGCGGCTCACCGCACCGGAGCATGAGGAGGACGCGCTGACGGGACCCAAGGCGAGACGGCTCGCGGGCTACCGGATACGGGCGGCGGCGGCCGACCCCGACCGCGATCTGGCGGCGGTCGCAGCGGTCGGAGGCCGCTTCGTCTGCCCCGGTGACCAGGAATGGCCGACCCAGCTGGACGATCTCGGTGATGCCAGACCGATCGGACTCTGGGTGCGAGGACGGGCCGACCTGCGGAAATGGGCGCTGCGCTCGGTCGCCGTCGTCGGGGCGCGGGCCTGCACTCCGTACGGGGCGCACATGGCGGCCACTCTCGGTTCGGGGCTCGCGGAGCGCGGCTGGGTCGTGGTGTCGGGGGCGGCCTTCGGGGTCGACGGCTCGGCGCACCGGGGCGCATTGGCCGCGGGTGGCGCCACCGTCGCCGTACTCGCCTGCGGGGTCGATGTCGTGTATCCGCGCGGCCATGCCGAGTTGATCGGACGCATCGCCGAACAGGGGCTGGTCGTTGGGGAGTTACCACCGGGGGACCATCCCACGCCCAGCCGATTCGTCCTGCGGAACCGGGTGATCGCAGCCCTCACCAGGGGCACCGTCGTCGTGGAGGCCGAATACCGCAGCGGTTCGCTCGTCACGGCACGCAGCGCACTGACCCTCGGCCGCTACACGATAGGAGTCCCGGGACCGGCCACCAGCGGGCTCTCGGCGGGCGTTCACGAACTCCTGCGCGGGGAGGGTGTGCTGGTCACGGACGCCGCCGAAGTGGCCGAGCTGGTCGGGGACATCGGCGATCTCGCCCCGGAGCGCCGGGGTCCCGTGCTCCCGAGGGATCTGCTGGATCCCGTCAGCGCCCGGGTCCTTGAGGCCCTGCCCGCCCGTGGCACGGTCGACGGGGAGCGCCTCGCCCGGGCCGCCGGGACGACGACCGACGAGACGCTCGGCAGGCTGTACGAACTGCACAGCCTGGGGTTCGTCGAACGGCACGGGGACGGATGGCAGTTGACCCACAGCGCCATCCGCGGTTCGAACGCGCGGCGAGGCGGTCCTTGACCTGGAGCATTCGGGTGAAAAGGTGATGCCGATGACCTTTGCAAGCCTCTCTGCGACGCCTCGGGGGCCGGCGCGCGCGGCGTCGGCCCCGGTTCGAAGGTGTGGGCGAGGGCGGATACCCGCAGAGGTGCGTTCCCCCGTCCTTCGCCCACCGCGACACCACAGTCACGCTACGCTCACCTGGTTCCCGGCCCAGACGCTCGTCCCCCTCCCCCCTCACAGCAGAACGGCTCAAGGCAACGCATGCCCCAGCACACCTCCGGGTCTGATCGCGCGGCAGTGCCACCCGCTGCCCGTGGCACCGTGCGGCCCCCCGCTCCCTCGTCGCTCGACGAGTTGTGGCGGTCGTACAAGGGCACGGGTGACGAGCGGCTGCGCGAGCAGTTGATCCTGCACTACTCACCTCTGGTGAAGTACGTCGCGGGACGGGTGAGCGTGGGGCTTCCGTCCAATGTTGAACAGGCGGACTTCGTCTCCTCGGGAGTCTTCGGACTCATCGACGCCATCGAGAAGTTCGACATCGAGCGGTCCATCAAGTTCGAGACGTACGCGATCACCCGGATCCGTGGCGCGATGATCGACGAACTGCGTGCCCTGGACTGGATCCCGCGGTCCGTGCGGCAGAAGGCGCGGGCCGTGGAGCGCGCCTACGGCACTCTGGAGGCGCAGCTGCGGCGTACGCCGACGGAGTGCGAGGTCGCCGCCGAGATGGGGATCCCGGTGGACGAACTGCATGCGGTTTTCAGCCAGTTGTCACTGGCGAACGTCGTCGCGCTGGAGGAGCTGCTGCATGTCGGCGGCGAGAGCGGTGACCGGCTCAGCCTGATGGACACCTTGGAGGACACGGCCGCCGACAACCCGGTCGAGGTGGCCGAGGACCGGGAGTTGCGCCGACTGCTCGCTCGCGCCATCAACACCCTGCCTGAGCGGGAGAAGACCGTCGTCACCCTCTACTACTACGAGGGCCTCACCCTCGCCGAGATCGGCAATGTCCTCGGGGTCACCGAGAGCCGGGTCAGCCAGATCCACACGAAGTCGGTGCTGCAACTGCGCGCCAAGCTGGCCGACGTCGGGCGCTGACGCGGAATCGTCCCTGCCTCATTCGCCACATCCGTACAGTGGAGGCGTGCCCAGGATTCGAGCGGCCTCCGTGGCCGAGCACCGGACCATGCAGCGAGGCGCCCTGCTGGACGCCGCGCGCTCCCTGCTGTCCGAGGGCGGTACGGAGGCGCTGACCTTCCCCGCCCTCGCCGAGCGCACGGGCCTGGCCAGGTCTTCTGTCTATGAGTACTTCCGCTCGCGAGCCGCGGTCGTCGAAGACCTGTGCGCGGTCGACTTCCCCGTCTGGGCTGCCGAGGTCGAGTCCGCGATGCAGCAGGCGGACACGGCCGAGGGCAAGGTCGAGGCGTACGTACGCAAGCAGCTGGAGCTCGTGGGCGACCGGCGGCACCGGGCCGTTGTCGCGATCTCCGCGAGCGAGCTGGACGCAGGTGCGCGGGAGAAGATCCGCGCCGCGCACGGCGGGCTGATCGCGATGATCGTGGAGGCGCTGGGCGAGCTGGGCCAGGAGCAGCCCCGGCTGGCGGCGATGCTGCTGCAGGGTGTGGTGGACGCGGCGGTGCGCCGCATCGAGATCGGCGCGGCGGAGGACCCGGAGGCGATCGCCGAAGCGGCCGTGTCGATGGCACTGCGAGGCGTACAGGGCTGACCCCGCGAAGGCGCGGACCCGTCCCGCGCGGAAATGTCGCCCGGCCCTGCCGCAGTACCCACTGGGACACCGCGGCCGCCGCCACCAGTAGCGCCGTGTGCAGCGCCCCGCCCGCCCCCGCCAGAACCGGTGCGCGTACCGGTGTGCCAAGCGGCTCGCCGACCTGATCGACAGGCGCTGCAGCGGCCGGATCGACAGGCGGGACGCCGAACACCGGCAGCAGCCGGGACGGCGCGCGACGCAGCAGCGAGGGCGGCAGCAGTGACAGCGGATTGAGATACTCGCCCCCGCGCAGCAGTCCCCAGTGCAGGCACCCCGACGCACAGTGCGAAGGCCCCGGCTCGACGGCCGCCACCACCTGGCCTGCGCTGACCTGTGCGCCTTCGGGCAGCAGCGGGCGCACCGGTTCATAGGTCGTGCGCAGCGGCGGGTCCCCCGTACCGGTGAGGGTCAGGGTGAGCACGCCCCGGCCCGCGACCCGGCCGGCGAACGAGACCCGGCCGGGCGCGGCCGCCCGTACCTCTGTGCCCGGCCGCGCGGCAAGATCCACCCCGCGGTGCCCCGCCCCGTATGCCGAGGCCGGCGGCTCCCACCCCCACACGACCACGGGACGCGGCGGCCCCAGCGGCCAGCTCCGGCCGCCGGAATCGTCGGCCCGGGCCGGGCCTGTGCCAGCCCAGAGCAGGGTCAGCAGCAGGACGAGAAGTCTCAGACACATGGCGCGGTACATGGCACAGACCGTCCCGCGAAATCCGCAACAGAGTGGATCATGGTCCAGATCTGTGGAGTACCGGCCGGTTGTGGACAGCGCCGTCACCCGGCACTGCGCGGGTCCCGTACACTTCTTCTGGCGATCCGGGTCACCGGGTCGACTTCGCACGCCCCGCCACCACACCCTCTTCAGGTCGGTGGCCGCGCTCCTCGGTCCCTTGTGGCACGGCGCGTCGGGGCGTCAGGACATAACCGAGAATCCAAGGAGATACGGCCATGGCCGTCGTCACGATGCGGGAGCTGCTGGAAAGCGGCGTCCACTTCGGTCACCAGACCCGTCGTTGGAACCCGAAGATGAAGCGATTCATCTTCACGGAGCGCAACGGCATCTACATCATCGACCTGCTCCAGTCGCTGTCGTACATCGACCGCGCCTACGAGTTCGTCAAGGAGACCGTCGCCCACGGCGGCTCCATCATGTTCGTCGGCACCAAGAAGCAGGCCCAGGAGGCCATCGCCGAGCAGGCGACGCGCGTTGGTATGCCGTACGTCAACCAGCGTTGGCTGGGCGGCATGCTCACCAACTTCTCCACCGTCTACAAGCGCCTTCAGCGTCTGAAGGAGCTTGAGCAGATCGACTTCGAGGATGTGGCCGCGTCCGGCCTCACCAAGAAGGAGCTCCTGGTCCTCTCCCGCGAGAAGGCCAAGCTGGAGAAGACCCTCGGTGGTATCCGCGAGATGCAGAAGGTGCCCAGCGCCGTCTGGATCGTCGACACCAAGAAGGAGCACATCGCCGTCGGTGAGGCGCGCAAGCTCCACATCCCGGTCGTCGCGATCCTGGACACCAACTGCGACCCCGACGAGGTCGACTACAAGATCCCGGGCAACGACGACGCGATCCGCTCCGTCACCCTGCTCACCCGCGTGATCGCCGACGCCGTCGCCGAGGGCCTCATCGCCCGTTCCGGCGTCGCCACCGGTGACTCCAAGCCGGGCGAGAAGGCCGCCGGCGAGCCGCTCGCCGAGTGGGAGCGCGACCTCCTCGAGGGCGAGAAGAAGGCCGACGACGCCGAGGCTCCGGCCGCCGCCGAGGCCGAGAAGCCGGCCGAGGCCGCTGCTGAGGCTCCGGCTGCTGAGGCCCCGGCCGCCGCCGAGGCTCCGGCTGCTGAGGCTCCGGCCGCCGCCGAGGCCCCGGCTGACGAGGCGCCGGCCGCGGACGCCGAGCAGGCCTGACCTCAGAGGTTCGGTAGTTGACGGCGGGGGACGGTGCCACAAGCACCGGCCCCCGCCGCTCACCCGTAGATCTTCGACTTTCGACTTTCGAGAGAGATTCAAAGGACATGGCGAACTACACCGCCGCTGACGTCAAGAAGCTCCGCGAGCTCACCGGCGCCGGCATGATGGACTGCAAGAAGGCGCTGGACGAGGCCGAGGGCAACGTCGACAAGGCCGTCGAGGCTCTGCGCATCAGAGGCCAGAAGGGCGTCGCCAAGCGCGAGGGCCGCTCCGCCGAGAACGGCGCCGTCGTCTCCCTGATCGCCGACGACAACACCTCCGGTGTCATCCTCGAGCTGAAGTGCGAGACGGACTTCGTCGCCAAGGGCGACAAGTTCCAGGCCGTCGCGGGCGCGCTCGCCGCGCACGCCGCCGCCACTTCTCCGGCGGACATCGAGGCGCTGCTCGCCTCCGAGATCGAGCCCGGCAAGACCGTCCAGGCGTACGTCGACGAGGCCAACGCCAACCTCGGCGAGAAGATCGTCCTGGACCGCTTCGCGCAGTTCTCCGGTGCCTATGTCACGGCGTACATGCACCGCACCATGCCCGACCTCCCGCCGCAGATCGGTGTCCTTGTCGAGCTCGACAAGGAGAACGCCGAGATCGCCAAGGGCGTCGCTCAACACATCGCCGCCTTCGCGCCGAAGTACCTCTCCCGTGAGGACGTCCCGGCCGAGGTCGTCGAGACCGAGCGCCGCGTCGCCGAGGAGACCACGCGCGCCGAGGGCAAGCCCGAGGCCGCCCTCCCGAAGATCGTCGAGGGTCGCGTGAACGGCTTCTTCAAGGAGGCCACCCTCCTGGGCCAGCCGTACGCGCTCGACAACAAGAAGTCCGTCCAGAAGGTCCTGGACGAGGCCGGTGTCACGCTGAAGCGCTTCGCGCGCATCAAGGTCGGCATCTGACCCGTTAAGCGATCGACACGGGAGCCCGCTAGGGTTCCTTACGCAGTCGCCGGTCGCGCTCGCGCCGGACGACCGCAGATCTGACGAGGAGGCCATTGCCGACAGGGACACCAGCACCCCAAGGCAATGGCCTTCTTTGTATGTGCACGAGGAGATCTCCATGAACAAGGGCGCGGACGCCAACCAGGCTGCCGACGACAAGAGCGACCACGACGTCAAGAACGCCGGGCGCTTCATGCTGAAGCTGTCCGGTGAGGCCTTCGCCGGTGGCGGCGCACTCGGTGTCGACCCCGACGTCGTACACGCCATCGCGCGCGAGATCGCCGCGGTCGTCCGCGACGGTGCGCAGATCGCGGTCGTCATCGGTGGCGGCAACTTCTTCCGCGGGGCCGAGCTGCAGCAGCGCGGCATGGACCGGGCCCGCTCCGACTACATGGGCATGCTCGGCACGGTGATGAACTGCCTCGCCCTCCAGGACTTCCTGGAGAAGGAGGGCATCGACTCCCGCGTCCAGACCGCCATCACCATGGGGCAGGTCGCGGAGCCGTACATCCCGCTGCGCGCCGTGCGCCACCTGGAGAAGGGCCGCGTCGTCATCTTCGGCGCCGGTATGGGCATGCCGTACTTCTCCACCGACACCACCGCGGCGCAGCGCGCCCTGGAGATCGACGCCGAGGCCCTGCTGATGGGCAAGAACGGTGTCGACGGGGTCTATGACTCCGATCCCAAGACCAACCCCGACGCGGTGAAGTTCGACGCGCTGGAGTACGGCGAGGTGCTCTCCCGCAACCTCAAGGTCGCCGACGCCACGGCCATCACGCTCTGCCGCGACAACGCCCTTCCGATCCTCGTCTTCGAACTGCTCGCCGAAGGCAATATCGCGCGGGCCGTCAAGGGTGAGAAGATCGGCACGCTCGTGAGCGACCAGGGCACCAGGGCCTGACCCGGGGGACGTCCCGAGGGATGGACAAAGTCCTGCCGGTCGGACACCGTGCAGGAAAGACGCGACACAGGTTCCGCCGGCCCAGTCGAACGCCGGGCCTACTCAAGACACGCAGGAGCAAGTGGTGATCGAAGAGACCCTCCTCGAGGCCGAGGAGAAGATGGAGAAGGCCGTCCTGGTCGCCAAGGATGACTTCGCCGCGATCCGCACCGGACGTGCGCACCCGGCGATGTTCAACAAGATCGTGGCGGACTACTACGGTGCGCTGACTCCGATCAACCAGCTGGCCTCGTTCTCGGTACCCGAGGCGCGGATGGCCGTGGTGACCCCGTTCGACAAGAGCGCGCTGCGCAACATCGAGCAGGCCATCCGCGACTCCGACCTCGGCGTCAACCCGAGCAACGACGGCAATATCATCCGGGTGGTGTTCCCGGAGCTGACCCAGGACCGCCGCAAGGAGTACATCAAGGTCGCCAAGACCAAGGCCGAGGACTCCAAGATCTCGATTCGCTCCGTGCGCCGCAAGGCCAAGGAGACCATCGACAAGTTCATCAAGGACGGCGAGGTCGGCGAGGACGAGGGCCGCCGTGCCGAGAAGGAGCTCGACGACACCACCGCGAAGTACGTCGCGCAGGTGGACGAGCTGCTGAAGCACAAGGAAGCCGAGCTGCTCGAGGTCTGATGAACGACTCTTCCTGGGGGGCCCCGCCGAGAGCCGGTTTCTGGGGACCGCCCGACCAGGGACCTGCCCCGGCGGGTCCCGCATACGATGAGCATGACGCACAGCAGACTCGGCCCATGCCCATCGTGCCGGACTTTCCCGACGCAGGTAGAGACGCCGAAGACCGTAATGACCGCGACCAGAACGACGACCGCGACCGGGGGGCCGCTCGGCTGAGTGGCCCTCTGTTCCGGGACGAGATGCCGCAGGAGCCCATGCCCACCCCGCCGCCGGCGCCAGAGCCGCCGCAGAAGAAGCGGGCCGGCCGTGATCTGCGGGCGGCCATAGGGGTCGGTGTCGGGCTCGGCGCGGTGATCGTGGCATCGCTCTTCATCGTCAAGGCCGTGTTCGTCGGCGTGATAGCGGTCGCCGTCGTCGTCGGGCTGTGGGAGCTCACCTCGCGTCTCGAGGAGCGCAAGCAGATCAAGGCGCCGCTGGTGCCGCTCGCGGTGGGCGGCGCGGCAATGGTCGTGGCCGGCTATGTGCGCGGTGCGGAGGGCGCCTGGGTCGCGATGGCACTCACAGCGCTCGCGGTGCTGGTCTGGCGGATGACGGAACCCCCCGAGGGATATCTGAAGGACGTCACGGCAGGCGTCTTTGCTGCGTTCTACGTGCCGTTCCTGGCGACGTTCGTCGCGATGATGCTCACCGCCGACGACGGGCCGCAGCGGGTGCTCACCTTCCTGGTGCTGACCGTGGTGAGCGACACGGGTGCGTACGCCGTCGGCTGGCGCTTCGGCAAGCACAAGCTCGCGCCGCGCATCAGCCCCGGGAAGACCCGCGAGGGCCTGGTCGGCGCGGTGGCGTTCGCGATGGTGGCGGGCGCGCTGCTCATGGAGTTCGTGATCGACGACGGCACCTGGTGGCAGGGTCTGCTGCTCGGCTTCGCGGTCGCGGCCAGTGCGACGCTCGGCGACCTGGGCGAGTCGATGATCAAGCGGGATCTCGGCATCAAGGACATGGGCACGCTGCTGCCGGGACACGGCGGCATCATGGACCGTCTCGACTCGCTGCTGCCCACCGCTCCGGTGGTGTGGCTGCTGATGGTGATCTTCGTCGGGTCCGGCTG
This sequence comes from Streptomyces sp. NPDC005408, assembly GCF_040606445.1. NCBI lineage: Bacteria > Bacillati > Actinomycetota > Actinomycetes > Kitasatosporales > Streptomycetaceae > Streptomyces > Streptomyces sp. NPDC005408. The sequence continues at coordinate 80,322 of NZ_JBEXEX010000016.1, forward strand.
ACCTGCGCGTTTGACGTGAGGGGTTCGTTGTCCACAGGGCGGCGAACCCCTCTTCGTATCTCTGCGACACTGGTAGGACCATGCCCAAGCCCGGAGAACTCATTTTCGTCGCGCCCCGCGGAGCCAAGAAGCCCCCGCGGCACCTTGCCGACCTCACGCCCGCCGAGCGCAAGGACGCCGTCGCCGCGATCGGCGAGAAGCCGTTTCGCGCCAAGCAGCTCTCGCAGCACTACTTCGCGCGGTATGCCCACGACCCCGCCCAGTGGACCGACATCCCCGCGGCCGCGCGCGAGAAGCTCGCTTCCGAGCTGCTGCCCGACCTGATGTCGGTCGTTCGGCACATCTCGTGCGACGACGACACCACCCGCAAGACCCTGTGGCGGCTGCACGACGGCACGCTCGTCGAGTCCGTGCTCATGCGCTACCCGGACCGGGTGACGATGTGCATCTCCTCGCAGGCCGGCTGCGGGATGAACTGTCCGTTCTGCGCCACCGGGCAGGCGGGTCTCGACCGGAATCTGTCGACCGCCGAGATCGTGCACCAGATCGTCGACGCCATGCGCGCCCTGCGCGACGGCGAGGTGCCGGGCGGCCCGGCGAGGCTGTCCAACATCGTCTTCATGGGCATGGGCGAGCCGCTCGCCAATTACAAGCGGGTCGTCGGCTCCATCCGCCGTCTGACCGACCCGGAGCCGGACGGTCTCGGACTCTCGCAGCGTGGGATCACCGTCTCGACCGTCGGTCTGGTGCCCGCGATGCACCGCCTCGCCGACGAGGGCTTCAAGTGCCGTCTCGCCGTTTCGCTGCACGCACCGGACGACGAGCTGCGCGACACCCTGGTCCCGGTCAACACACGCTGGAAGGTCCGCGAGGTCCTGGACGCAGCCTGGGAGTACGCGGAGAAGTCCGGCCGCCGTATCTCCATCGAGTACGCGCTGATCAGGGACATCAATGACCAGGCGTGGCGGGGCGATCTGCTCGGCCGCCTGCTGAAGGGAAAGCGGGTCCACGTCAATCTGATCCCGCTCAACCCGACGCCGGGATCGAAGTGGACGGCATCCCGCCCCGAGGACGAGAAGGCCTTCGTGGAGGCGATCGCGGCCCATGGTGTGCCCGTGACCGTCCGGGACACCCGTGGCCAGGAGATCGACGGAGCCTGCGGACAGCTCGCGGCATCCGAGCGGTAGTCTGGGCTCGAACATTTGCATATTCCGACAGGGGAGCGCCACAGCGCTGAGAGTGCGACGCCGTCAGGTCGCAGACCCTCTGAACCTTGCCCAGGTCATTCTGGGTAGGAAGTTCGGTCACCACTCAAGCTGTTGCGCCCTGCTCACACCGTGTGAGCAGGGCCGCGTCTCTTCCTGGTCACTCCAGGAGGAATTTCAGTGAGCACCACCAAGAAGTGGGCGGTTTCCACCATTGCCGTCGCGCTCGGCGTCTCGACGCTCGCCGCGTGCGGGGAGTCCAAGAACTCCTCGACCGACAGCGGCCCGAAGTCCAAGACCGTGACGCTCGTCAGCCACGACTCGTTCGTCGCCTCCCCCGCCGTACTGAAGCAGTTCACCAAGGAGACCGGCTACACGGTCAAGCTGCTCCAGAGCGGTGACGCGGGCGCCGCCCTCAACAAGGAGATCCTCACCAAGGGCTCCCCGCAGGGCGATGTCTTCTTCGGCGTCGACAACACCCTTCTCTCGCGCGCTCTGGACAATGATCTGTTCACTCCGTACGAGGCCAAGGGCCTGGACCAGGTGCCCGACGAGGTGCAGCTCGACAAGGACAAGCACCGCGTCACGCCCGTCGACACCGGCGACATCTGCGTCAACTACGACAAGAAGTACTTCGCCGACAAGAAGCTGGCGCCGCCGCAGTCCTTCGACGACCTGATCAAGCCCGAGTACAAGAACCTGCTGGTCACGGAGAACGCGGCGACGTCGTCGCCCGGCCTCGGTTTCCTCCTCGGCAGCGTCGGCAAGTACGGCGAGGACGGCTGGCAGGACTACTGGAAGAAGCTGAAGAGCAACGGCGTCAAGGTCGTCGACGGCTGGGAGCAGGCGTACAACAACGAGTTCTCCGGTTCCGCCGGCGGCAAGAAGGCCAAGGGGGACCGGCCGCTCGTCGTCTCGTACGCCTCCAGCCCGCCGGCCGAGGTGGTCTTCGCCAAGCCGCAGCCGACCGGGGCGCCGACCGGGGTCGCGACCGGAACCTGCTTCCGCCAGACGGAGTTCGCGGGCTTGCTGAACGGCGCGAAGAACGAGGAGGGCGGCAAGGCCCTGCTGGACTTCCTGATCTCCAAGCAGTTCCAGGAGGACATGCCGCTCAACATGTTCGTCTACCCGGTGGTCAAGGGCGCGAAGCTGCCCGAGGCGTTCACCAAGTTCGGCGCCGTCATCGACAAGCCGGAGACCGTCGCCCCCGACAAGATCGCCAAGAACCGTGAGCAGTGGGTCCAGTCATGGTCCTCGCTCGTACTGAAGTAACGAAGTCCGTCCGCGGGAATGCGGCGCGGCTCGGGCTGATGGCCGGGCCCGTCGTGTTCTTCGCGGTCTTCTTCGCCTACCCCGTCGTCTCGATCGTCGGCCGCGGCCTCCAGGTCGACGGGGTATGGCAGTTCGGCCGGATCGGCGAGGTGCTGAGCCGCGCCGACATCCAGCACGTGCTCTGGTTCACCTTCTGGCAGGCCCTCGCCTCCACCGCGCTCACGCTGCTGATCGCGCTGCCCGGCGCGTATGTCTTCGCACGCTTCGACTTTCCTTGCAAGCGGCTGCTGAAGGCGGTGGTGACCGTCCCGTTCGTGCTGCCGACCGTCGTCGTGGGGACCGCGTTCCTGGCGCTCCTCGGCCGAGGCGGACTGCTCGACGAGCTGTGGGGCATCAGGCTGGACACCACCGTGTGGGCGATTCTGCTCGCACACGTCTTCTTCAACTACGCCGTGGTCGTACGGACCGTGGGCGGCCTGTGGTCACAGCTCGACCCGCGTCAGGAGGAGGCCGCCCGGGTGCTGGGTGCCGGGCGGCTCGCAGCCTGGCGGCGGGTGACGCTGCCCGCGCTCGGGCCCGCCGTCGCCGCGGCCGCCCTGATGGTCTTCCTCTTCACCTTCACCTCGTTCGGCGTCGTACAGATCCTCGGCGGGCCGACTTTCTCCACGCTTGAGGTGGAGATCTACCGGCAGACCGCCCAGCTGCTGGATCTGCCGACGGCGGCCGTGCTCACCCTGGTGCAGTTCGCCGCCGTCGGCGCGATCCTCGCCGTTCACGCGTCGATGGTGCGGCGGCGGGAGAGCGCGCTGAGACTGGTCGACCCCGCGCAGACCGCACGCAGGCCGCGTGGCGCCGGGCAGTGGGCGCTGCTCGGCGGGGTGCTGCTCACCGTGCTGCTGCTGATCCTGATGCCGCTGGGGGTGCTCGTCGAACGCTCGTTGGACGGGCCGGGCGGTTACGGATTCGACTTCTACCGGGCCCTGCATTCGACAGGTGATGCGGGCAGCAGCTTCCTCGTCCCGCCGATCGAGGCGATCTGGAACTCGATGCAGTACGCGCTGGCGGCGACGGCTGTCGCACTGGTCGTCGGCGGGCTCGCGGCGGCAGCGCTCACCCGGCGCGCGGGGCGGCTCGTGCGCGGGTTCGACGCGCTGCTGATGCTTCCGCTCGGGGTCTCCGCGGTGACCGTCGGCTTCGGTTTTCTGATCACCCTCGACAAGCCGCCGCTCGATCTGCGGACGTCGTGGATTCTCGTACCGCTGGCGCAGGCACTGGTCGGTATCCCGTTCGTCGTACGGACCATGCTGCCGGTCCTCCGGGCGGTCGACGAGCGGCTGCGCGAGGCCGCTGCCGTGCTCGGGGCCTCGCCGCTGCGCGTGTGGCGTGAGGTCGACCTGCCCATGGTGCGGCGTGCGCTGCTGATTGCGGCGGGGTTCGCCTTCGCCGTCTCGCTCGGCGAGTTCGGGGCGACCGTCTTCATCGCCAGGCCCGACAATCCGACGCTGCCGGTCGCCGTGGCACGCCTGCTCGGCCGACCCGGCGAGCTCAACTACGGGCAGGCGATGGCCCTTTCGACGATCCTGATGATGGTGTGCGCGGCGGCACTGTTGCTCCTCGAACGCATCCGTACCGACAAGACCTCCGGGGAGTTCTGATGGCCTTGCTGCGACTGGAGGACGTGACCGTACGGTTCGGGGCGCGGGCGGCCCTCGACTCGGTGGACCTGGAGGTCGCCGAGCACGAGATCGTCTGCGTGGTGGGGCCGAGCGGCAGCGGCAAGTCCACGCTGCTGCGGATCGTCGCCGGGCTCCAGTCCGCCGACGCCGGACGGGTGCTGCTGTCCGGCGTCGACCAGGCAGGGGTGCCGGTGCACCGGCGCGGAGTCGGCCTGATGTTCCAGGACCACCAGCTCTTCCCGCAGCGTGACGTCGGCGGCAATGTCGCCTTCGGGCTGCGGATGCGCGGTGTCGGCCGGGCCGAACAGGCGCGCCGCGTCAACGAGTTGCTGAAGCTCGTCGGGCTGCCGGCCGCTCAGCGCCGGGCCGTGGCCTCGCTTTCCGGCGGCGAGCAGCAGCGGGTGGCGCTGGCGAGGGCGCTCGCGCCGGAGCCCCGGCTGCTGATGCTGGACGAGCCGCTGGGTCAGCTGGACCGGGGGCTGCGCGAGCGGCTCGTCGTCGAACTGCGCGAGCTGTTCGGGCGGTTGGGCACCACCGTCCTCGCCGTCACCCACGACCAGGGCGAGGCCTTCGCGCTCGCCGACCGTGTCGTGGTCATGGGGGACGGCCGGATCGCCCAGGCGGGCACCCCGCTGGAGGTCTGGCAGCGGCCCGCGTCCGAGTTCGTCGCCCGCTTCCTCGGCTTCGACAACGTCGTCGCGGCGACGGTGAGCGGGACGGCCGCCGACACGGTGTGGGGCAAGATCCCGGTTCCGGACGGTTCGACGCAGGGCGAGTGCAAGGTGCTGGTCCGGCCCGCGGGCGTACGGCTGGACGACGCGTCTGCCGGGCTGCCGTGCAGGGTCGAGGGGCGTACGTTCCGCGGCAACCACGTCGCCGTACGGCTGAGGCCCGCTGACGCGCCGCCGCTGGAGGCGGAGTGCTCGCTGCGGGACGCGCCAGAGGAAGGGGCCGAGGTGGGCGTGGTTTTCGAAGCCGAGGATGTGGTCGTGCTCAGCGAACGGTGACCATGTCTGCCGGACGCGTCTCGTCTGCGCCGGGCGGCTGCGGCTCTGACTCCGGCTCCGTGCCGTGGGCCTCCGGAGCGCCGAACCAGGCGACCGCGACCGCGCCCGTCACCGCCAGTACGAAACCGAGGATCGCCATCCACGCGAAGCCCGAGCGGGACGAGTCACCCAGCCACAGCACGCCGATCATGCCCGGCAGTACGGTCTCGCCCACGACCAGCGCGGCCGTCGCACCGTTCACGGAGCCGATCTGCAGGGCCACCGTGTGCAGATACATGCCGCCGATCCCGGCCACCAGGATCGCGTACAGCGCCGGGTCCGAGAGCAGAGCGCCCAGGTCGAAGGGGTCGATGCCGTTCAGTACCCGTACGCCGACACCGAGCGCGCCGAAGCCGAGCCCCGACAGCAGACCGGCCAGGATCGCGGCGCGCGCGCCGAGGAGGCGTACGACGACGGTGCCACCGGCCATCAGCAGCACGGAGATCGCCAGCAGCCACCAGTGGGTCGCGATCGGGGTGTGACCGCTGCCCTCCGGGCCCGCCGCCGTGGCCAGCAGCACGAGTGCCGAGCAGACGACGGCGATCGACGTCCACTCGGCGCGGGTGAGCCGGATGCCGAGCAGCTTGACGCTCAGCACGGCCGTGATCACCAGATTGGCGCTGATCACGGTCTGCGAGAGGAAGAGGGGGAGCAGGCGGGCGGCCAGCGCGCCCAGGCCGAAGCCGACGAAATCCAGGATGGTGCCGACGATGAACTCCCAGGTCATCGCCGCCTTTGCGGTGGACGAAAGGCTCGGCCCGCCGTGCTGCGTGACGCCCGCCGCGGCCGCCTCACGGCGCGCGGACTTGCGGGATCCGACAGCTTGGAGCACCGACCCCGTGCCGTAACAGATCGAGGCCGCGACAGCGGTCAGTAGGCCGATCAGCACCAAGGGCTCCGTTCACGTGGGGTCAGTCCAACTCCGGCTGGACTGCCAGACGCGTCTTCGGCCTCGCAAGTTGCTTTTCGGCGACTACTTGCCGCGCTGCTCGCCGGACTGATCGCCGCCGGTCAGGCTCATGAGCGCCGCCGGAGCCTCGTCGACCGAGTCGACGAGCGCGATACGGGACTCCATCGGGCGGCCGGCCGAGAGGGACTGGAGCAGCGGCCAGGTGGGGAGCGTCTGCGTCCAGTGCGCGCGGTTGACGAGGACCATGGGGGTCGGCTCGCCGCGGGACTCGTAGTAGTTCGGGGTCGCGTTGTCGAAGATCTCCTGGACGGTGCCTGCGGCGCCGGGCAGGAAGATCACGCCCGCGTTGGAGCGGGCGAGGAGGCCGTCCTCGCGGGTGGCGTTGGCGAAGTACTTGGCGATGTGGCCCGCGAAGGCGTTCGGCGGCTCGTGGCCGTAGAACCAGGTGGGGATGCCGATGGAGTCACCGCCGCCGGGCCAGCGGTCGCGGACCTCGAAGGCGGCGTCGGCCCAGTCGGTGACGGACGGGGTGAACGAGGGGGCCTTGGCGAGTAGTTCGAGCGCCTCGTCGAGCATCTCGTCGGGATGCGGTGCGGCGTACGCGCCGAGGTTGGCGGCCTCCATCGCGCCGGGGCCGCCGCCGGTCGCGACGGTGAGCCCGCTCCTGGCGAGGACGCGGCCGAGGCGGGCGGCGCCGGCGTAGGCGTCCGTGCCGCGGGCCATGGCGTGGCCGCCCATCACACCGACGACGCGGGCGCCGACGAGGTGCTCGTCCAGGGCGTCGGAGATGGCGTCGTCGTGGATCGAGCGGAGCATCGAGGCGAAGATGTCGCCGTCGGCCTTGGTCTCCTGGAACCAGGCGTAGGCGCGGGCGTCCGGGGTGGCCTCGTAGCCGCCGGTGGTGAGGCCTTCGAAGAGCTCGTCGGGGGAGTAGAGGAGCCCGCGGTACGGGTCGAAGTGCAGATCGGGAACGGGCGGAAACACGAGCGCACCGTCGGCCCTGACCTTGGCGGCGGCGTCGGGCTGCATGGGGCAGCCGAGGAATACGGCGCCGGTGGTGTCGGCGGTGAACAGCGCGAAGGTGCGGTCGGTGAGGTCGACGGACTGCACGCGGTGTCCGGCGAGGGTGCCGCGGGTGACGGCGAGATCGAACTCTTCGAGGGATTCGATCTCGCGGTCGGGGTGGGGTCCGGGTGGAGGCGCCATGCGGCCACGATAGGGGGTGGGGGTGGGTTTCCCCCCACCCCTACCCCTTCCGGAAGCCGGGCCCAGGGCAGCCCGAGCCGTCAGCCCGAGAGGGGAAACGCCGCAAGCGCGCCCACCGCGCAGGTCAGCGGGGTGAAGATCACGAGCAGCGTTCCCGCGCGCAGGGCCGCTGCTTGGCGCAGGAGGGCCGGGGGAGTGCCCAGGCGGCGGAGGGACTCCGTCGTCGTGGCGCGGGCCTCCTTCGCCTCCAGGGCCGAGACCAGGAGCGTTGCCGTGGTGCAGGTGATGACCAGGGCCGCGCCCAGGCTGGTGAGGGGGCCGAGGGAGCGGGGGGCCGACTCGTCGTAGAGGGTGGACGCCGCCAGGGCCGCCGCGGCGACCGCGCACACCACGCCCAGCGGGCGGCCGATGCGGCTCGATTCCTCCATCAGGGTGCGGCCCGCCAGCAGGCGGGTCGGGCCCGGGCGGTGGGACTGGAGCAGGCGGCCGCAGAAGCGCGTGATGCCGGGGCCCGCCAGGGCGAGGCCCAGGGCGGTCAGGGTCCAGCCCGCGAGCACGCCGGCCGGGTTGCCCTCGAAGTGGCCCTCGAATTCGCCCGGAAGAGGGAGCGGGGATCCGGACCCGCCACGGCTCGCGTACGTCTCGGCGGCCAGGCCCAACGCCATCAGCGCGACCCCCCACGGCAGTCCGCTCGCAGGAGAAGCCGCGGGAGCAAGGACTGGAGAGGGGGCTGGAAAGGAGGCCGGAGAGGGTGCGGGCGAGGGCAATGGAGCGCGGCGCGGGCGCAGCGTCAGCGCCGCCGCCACCGACGACGCCACCGGCACCAGCGTGAGCAGCGTCAGCGCCGCGGCGAGCGGCAGTGGCTGGTCCGCCGCCAGTGCGTCCGCCGCCGCCCCGTCGAACGGCAGCCCTGTCAGATCGCCCCGCAGATGCAGGAAGAACAGCAGCGCGACCATGCTGCCGAGCGTGCCGGACACGGCAGTCGACACCGCGGCCAGCGCGCTGAGCCGGGCGGGCCCCAGGCCGATCGCCGAGAGCCCCGCTCTGGGACGCGTACTCGGATCCGTACGCGCCACCGCCACCGCGAAGTGCACCGTCGCCGCGAGCGGGATCAGACACCACAGCAGCCGTACCCCTGACGTACCGGAGTCGGTGGGATGGGACAGCGCGTACGTCAGCGTGCACAGCAGCAGGAAGCCGACGCCCGCGGATGCCGCCGCCACCATCAGCCGGCGCAGCAGGACCAGTGGCTGCGAGCCGCGGGCTAGACGGAGAGCGAGCACTCGGCCCGGCCTTCCGCGTCGGCGGTCGCGAGGGAGTTGACGCGCCGTCCGTCGACGAGCGCGATCGAACGGTCCGCGAGCGCCGCCACCTCCAGGTCGTGCGTGGCGAGCACGACGGTGATGCGGTGCGAACGCGCGGCGGCCGTGATCGTACGCAGCACATGCGCCCGGTCCGCGCGGTGCAGCGTCGCCGTCGGCTCGTCCGCGAACAGCACCGACGGCGTACCGGCCAGCGCACGCGCGGTCGCGACCCGCTGCCGCTGCGCCTGCAGCAGCGCGTGCGGCCGCTTACGGGCGCACGCGCCGATGTCGAGCCGCTCCAGCCACTCCATCGCAGCGGTCTTCGCCGCGCGGTGCGAGATGCCGCGCAGCAGCAGCGGCAGGGCGGCGTTCTCCCATGCCGTCAGCTCCGGGACCAGCGTCGGCTCGGGATCGATCCACCCGAAGCGGTCCCTGCGCAGCCGCTCGCGCCGCGGCGGGCTCAGCGTGTGCACGGGGGAGCTGTTGAACCAGACCTCGCCGTCCTGCGCGACGAGTTGACCGGAAAGGCATCTCAGGAGCGTGGTCTTGCCGCTTCCGCGCGGCCCGCACACGGCGAGGATCTCGCCCTCCCGTACGCCCAGCGATACGCCGACGAGCGCGGGCGAGCCGTTGTGGGAGTGGTGCAGGGACCGTGCCCAGAGCACATCGTTGTCCGGCGGAGCCACCATGGCGTACACCTCGGTTCTGATCAGATTTCCCCTCCCCCGTCCGGGGGAACGAAGACAGGGCCGATCGGTCACTCGGCACGCTAAGGATTCAGAACCGGGGTGGCGGGAAGCACACGGCCCGGGTGCACCCCATCTCACTCGGATGGCCGAATGAGTGAGGGTGCCCCGGGCCGTTCGCCGTAAGCAACCAGCCGTAAGCAACCAGGGGTGAGCCGGCAGCGGCTAGAGCTTCGTCCAGGCCTCCGTGAGGACGCTGCGCAGAATGCCTTCGATCTCGTCGAAGGTCTCCTGCGTGGAGATCAGCGGCGGCGCCAGCTGCACGACCGGGTCGCCACGGTCGTCGGCGCGGCAGTAGAGGCCGGAGTCGTAGAGCGCCTTCGAGAGGAAGCCGTAGAGCACGCGCTCGGTCTCCTCGTCGGTGAAGGTCTCCTTGGTGGCCTTGTCCTTCACCAGCTCGATGCCGTAGAAGAAGCCGTTTCCGCGGACGTCGCCGACGATCGGCAGGTCGTGGAGCTTCTTCAGGGTGTTGAGGAACGCGCTCTCGTTGTCGAGGACGTGCTGGTTGAGGCCTTCCTTCTCGAAGATGTCGAGGTTGGCCAGGCCCACCGCCGCGGAGACCGGGTGGCCGCCGAAGGTGTAGCCGTGCAGGAAGGTGTTGTCGCCCTTGTAGAACGGCTCGGCGAGACGGTCGGAGACGATGCACGCGCCGATCGGGGAGTAGCCCGAGGTCATGCCCTTGGCGCAGGTGATCATGTCCGGTACGTAGCCGAACTTGTCGCAGGCGAACATCGTGCCGAGGCGGCCGAAGGCACAGATGACCTCGTCCGATACGAGCAGCACGTCGTACTGGTCGCAGATCTCGCGGACCCGCTGGAAGTACCCGGGCGGCGGCGGGAAGCAGCCACCGGCGTTCTGCACCGGCTCCAGGAACACGGCCGCGACCGTCTCGGGGCCCTCGAAGAGGATCTCCTGCTCGATCTGGTCGGCGGCCCAGCGGCCGAAGGCCTCGGGGTCGTCGCCGTGGATCGGAGCACGGTAGATGTTGGTGTTCGGCACCTTGTGAGCGCCGGGGACCAGCGGCTCGAAGGGAGCCTTGAGCGCGGGCAGGCCGGTGATGGACAGGGCGCCCTGCGGGGTGCCGTGGTAGGCGACCGCACGCGAGATGACCTTGTACTTGGTCGGCTGGCCCTTGAGCTTGAAGTACTGCTTGGCCAGCTTCCAGGCGGTCTCGACCGCTTCACCGCCACCGGTGGTGAAGAAGACCTTGTTCAGGTCGCCCGGGGCGTGCTGCGCCAGTCGCTCGGCCAGCTCGACGGCCTTCGGGTGGGCATACGACCATACGGGGAAGAAGGCGAGCTCCTGAGCCTGCTTGTACGCAGCCTCGGCGAGCTCGTGACGGCCGTGGCCGGCGTTGACCACGAACAGGCCGGAGAGGCCGTCGAGGTAGCGCTTGCCCTTGTCGTCGTAGATGTAGGTCCCCTCACCACGCACGATGGTGGGGACAGGTGCGTTCTCGTACGACGACATCCGCGTGAAGTGCATCCACAGGTGGTCGTACGCGGTCTTGGAGAGGTCCTTGCTCACGGCTATCGGGTTCCCCACATATAGGTCTGCTTCTTGAGCTTGAGGTAGACGAAGCTCTCGGTGGAGCGCACGCCGGGGAGCGTGCGGATCCGCTTGTTGATCACTTCGAGCATGTGGTCGTCGTCCTCGCAGACGATCTCCACCATCAGGTCGAAGGAGCCCGCGGTCATGACCACGTACTCGCATTCGGCCATAGCGGTGAGTGCATCGGCCACCGGGTCGAGGTCTCCCTCGACCCTGATGCCGACCATCGCCTGGCGTCGCAGGCCCACGGTGAGCGGGTCGGTGACGGCGACGATCTGCATCACGCCTTGGTCGAGCAGCTTCTGGACGCGCTGGCGCACGGCCGCTTCGGAGAGGCCGACGGCCTTGCCTATCGCGGCGTACGGGCGGCGCCCGTCCTCCTGGAGCTGTTCGATGATTGCTAGGGACACGGCGTCGACCGTCGGGGACGATCCGCTGCCGTTCCTGGAGTCTGGGTTACGACTGGCCACGAGCTCACTCTGCACTGCGACTCGTCTGTCCCGCAACCCTTGAGCGATGAAATTCGTTGTTCAAGAGGTCGAATCTTACTGAATCCGAAGTTGTGGAGGGTCGGCACTGTCGAAAGCGCCACCAGAGAGATTAGGGTGGGTATCTCACCCATCGGACATCTGACAGGAGGGGTGGCAACAGTGACCACCGAGCTGCGTCGTCTGCGCAACTACATCAACGGGGAGTTCCGGGACGCCGCCGACGGGCGGACCATCGAGGTCGTCAATCCGGCCACGGGCGACGTGTACGCCACGTCTCCGCTCTCCGGGCAGGCCGACGTCGATGCCGCCATGGATGCTGCCGCGGCCGCCTTCCCCGCCTGGCGCGACACCACCCCGGCCGAGCGCCAGAAGGTTCTGCTGAAGATCGCGGACGCCTTCGAGGAGCGGGCCGAGGACCTGATCGCCGCCGAGTCGGAGAACACGGGCAAGCCGCTGGAGCTGACCCGTACCGAAGAGATCCCGCCGATGGTGGACCAGATCCGCTTCTTCGCGGGTGCGGCCCGGATGCTCGAGGGCCGCTCGGCCGGCGAGTACATGGAGGGCATGACCTCCATCGTCCGGCGTGAGCCGGTCGGCGTCTGCGCGCAGGTCGCGCCGTGGAACTACCCGATGATGATGGCCGTCTGGAAGTTCGCGCCCGCGCTGGCTGCGGGCAACACGGTCGTCATCAAGCCCTCGGACACCACCCCCGCGTCGACCGTGCTGATGGCCGAGATCATCGGCGCGATCGTGCCCAAGGGTGTCTTCAACGTCCTCTGCGGCGACCGGGACACCGGCCGCGCGATGGTCGAGCACCCGATTCCGGCGATGGCGTCGATCACCGGTTCCGTACGGGCGGGCATCCAGGTCGCCGAGTCGGCGGCCAAGGACGTCAAGCGCGTGCACCTGGAGCTGGGCGGCAAGGCGCCGGTCGTCGTCTTCGAGGACACGGACATCGCCAAGGCCGTCGAGGACATCGCGGTGGCGGGCTACTTCAACGCGGGCCAGGACTGTACGGCCGCGACGCGTGTGCTCGTGCACGAGTCGATCCACGACGAGTTCGTCTCGGCGCTGGCGAAGGCCGCCGCGGACACGAAGACGGGCGCGCCGGACGACGCGGACGTGCTGTACGGCCCGCTCAACAACGCCAACCAGCTCAAGCAGGTCAGCGGCTTCATCGAGCGGCTTCCCGCACACGCCAAGGTCGAGGCGGGCGGCCACCAGGTCGGCGAGAAGGGCTACTTCTACGCCGCGACCGTCGTCTCGGGCGTCAAGCAGGACGACGAGATCATCCAGAACGAGGTCTTCGGCCCGGTCATCACCGTCCAGTCCTTCACGGACGAGGCGCAGGCCCTGAAGTGGGCGAACGGCGTCGAGTACGCCCTCGCTTCCTCCGTGTGGACCAAGGACCACGCGCGCGCGATGCGCATGTCCAAGAACCTCGACTTCGGGTGTGTGTGGATCAACACGCACATCCCGCTGGTCGCGGAGATGCCGCACGGTGGCTTCAAGAAGTCCGGTTACGGCAAGGACCTTTCGTCGTACGGCTTCGACGACTACACGCGGATCAAGCACGTGATGACGTCGCTCGACGCGTAAGCCTTGTGGACGGGGCGCGGGAACTGTTCCCGCGCCCCGTACTCATGCCGCCTCATGCCGCCTCATGCCGCCTCATGCCACCTCACGCAGGCGGTGTGCGGTGCAACGCCAGCAGCAGGCGCCAGATCTGAGCTGCCATCAGTTCCGGCGTCGCCTCGATCGCGCCGTGGAGCCAGTCCGCCAGGACGCCCGCGAAGGTCGCCGCCACCGCCGAAGCGATCAGGGGCGCAGCCGGGGCTCCGGCGAGCTCGCGCTCCTTGCGGCTGCGGTCGCGCAGTTCGCGGTGGAGCAGGTCGCCCAGGGGGCCGCTGCCGCCCTCGCGCAGCAGCGCCCGGTAGAGCGCGGCGTGCGGGGCCAGCTCCGTGAAGAAGGCCGTCAGCGCGGGCGGGGGAGCCGCCGGATCCGGTGTGCCGCGCCAGGCGTGGAGTGCGTCCACCGCATCTCGTACGACCTCGGCGCAGGCGTCGACCGCCAGGGCTTCGAGGTCCGCGTAGTGCAGATAGAACGTGGCCCGTCCCAGGCCCGCCCTGCGGACCAGCGCCGCGACGCTCACCTCGTCGAGCGGGCGCTCGGCGCACTCCTCCAGCAGGGCTTCGCGCAGCCTGGCCCGGGTGCGTTCGGCTCGCGGGTCTCCCGCGGGCGCGCTCATCCCGCCACCAGTACGGCCGCCAGCGCGAGCGCCCCCGGGAGCGCCTGCGCGACCAGGATGCGCCGGTTCGCGGTGAAGCCGCCGTACAGGCCCGCGACGAGCACGCAGCTGAGGAAGAAGACCTGCACGCGGTATCCCGTCGGGTCGGCGGCGATCAGCCCCCAGATCAGGCCCGCGGCGAGGAAGCCGTTGTAGAGCCCCTGGTTCGCGGCGAGCGGGGCGGTCGCGCGCGCCATCTCTGCGTCGAAGCCCGAGAGTTCACGGCCGGGCCTGCGCTCCCAGAGGAACATCTCCAGAACCAGGATGTATATGTGCAGCGCGGCCACCAGGCCGACCAGGACGTTTGCCGTTGTGTTCATCGTCGATCCTCAGCTCATGGACAGATGTCCGGTAAGTATAGACACATGCCCAGGATCGACAGGGTGTCGGGCGGTGTGCGTACGGATCGACGCAGCGTCCATTGCTGCGCGCACATACCCGGCGGCATGCTTCGGACGTGCCTGCGATCCGGATGAACCCCATGTCACGGCGGTCCCTGCTGCTCGGCCTCGCCGCCGGCGCCGCGCTCACCGGCTGCGGAGTGCCCGCGGCGTACGTTCAGCCAGGTGACCGCGCCCGGCGCGACGACTCGCAGCGCGACCGGAGCCTCGACTTCGCCAACTGGCCGCTCTACATCGACACCGACGACGAGAACACCTCCGAGCGGCCGACCCTCAATGCCTTCACCGAGCGCACCGGGATCTCCGTCCGCTACACCGAGGAGATCAACGACAACGACGAGTTCTTCGGGAAGATCAGCCCCGCGCTGATGAACCATCAGGAGACGGGCCGCGATCTGATCGTGGTCAGCGACTGGATGGCCGCGCGCTTCGTACGGCTCGGCTGGGTGCAGGAGATGGACCGCGCGAAGCAGCCCAACGTCGCCAAGTACCTCGACCCGCAGCTGCGAACCCCCGCCTTCGACAAGGGGCGGCGGCACAGCGTCCCGTGGCAGTCCGGGATCACCGGCATCGCGTACAACCGCAAGAAGCTCGGCCGCGAGATCCGGCACACCGGCGAACTGTGGGCGGACGATCTGCGCGGCAAGGTCACGCTGCTGTCCGGGCTCGACGAGTCCTTCGCGCTGCTCATGCAGGGCAACGGCGTCGATGTCACCCGCTGGACCGCGGACGACTTCCACGCCATGTGCGACCAGGTGGAGCGGCTGGTGAAGACCGAACACATCAGGCGCTTCACCGGCAACGACTACATCAAGGACCTCTCCACCGGCGATGTGCTGGCCTGTCAGGCCTACTCCGGCGATGTCATCCAACTCCAGGCCGACAACCCGGACATCGAGTTCGTGGTGCCCGAGGAGGGCGCGGAGCTCTGGGCGGAGAGCCTGATGATCCCCGACCTCGCCCGCCACAAGAGCAATGCGGAGGCGCTCGTCGACCACTACTACGAGCCGGAGGTCGCGGCCGAACTCGCGGCCTGGGTCAATTACGTCTGCCCGGTGCCGGCCGCGCGCGATGTCCTGGCCTCCTCGAAGGACGAGGAGACGGCGGCGCTCGCGGAGGATCCGCTGATCTTTCCGGACGAGGCGATGCGTGGGCGTCTCGCGATCGCCAGGGACATCACGTCGCAGGAGCGGGCGCCGTTCGCGAAGCGATGGAACTCCATCGTCGGACTCTAGTTTTGAACATGTTCAAGCCAGCGGTACGCTGCGGACATGAACGAGCGAAGCGTCCTCTTGCGGCGTATACGCGTGTGGTTGGCCGTCTTCATCGTGGGTCTGGTGCTGAGCGGGCTCACCGCCTTCCCGCTGGTGCACGAACTGCACTGGCTGGAAGACCTGCTGGGCTCCACGGGCACCGGTGACCGGTTCCCGGCGCTGATGGAGTGGATCGAGCGAGTACGGGCCGGGCTCGACGCCGCCGACGAGAAGTACGCCTTCGTGCTGTACGGCACGGACTGGCTCGCCTTCGCCCACCTGGTGATCGCGGTCGCCTTCTACGGCCCGTACCGCGATCCCGTACGGAACATCTGGGTCGTCGAGTTCGGGATGATCGCCTGCGCCGGGATCATCCCGCTGGCCCTGATCTGCGGTCCGATCCGCGGAATTCCCGTCTGGTGGTCGGTCATCGACATGTCGTTCGGGGTGTTCGGAGTGATCCCGCTGTACGTCGTGCGCCGGATGATCAAGCAACTCGAGGCCCTGACACAGCAGGCGACCGGTCAGGAACCAGCCGCCGCCCTGGGCTAGGGGGTGTCTTTCGAATCTTGCCGGGCTCGCGTGCTCTGGCACGCACTCCCCCGTAGCCCTTCGGGCACGGGAGGTGCCCCCACGCTGCGTTGTCGTCAGTCGCCACGCTCCGCGTCGGCTCTCCCCCTGCCTTCGGCGGGGGGACCCCCATCCTCCGCCTTGCGATCGCACGCACCGCAGTGACATCAGCCGCTCCGCGGCGGGCCGCTCACTGATCCGGCCTGATCCAAAAGACACCCCCTGGTTCAGATCTACGGCTTGCGGCCGACCGCGCCGAACTGGGCCACCAGTGCGGGCTCGCCCGCCGTCGGGTCGTGGCGCCAGTGGGCGCACGAGACGATGCCAGGGGCCAGGATCTCCAGGCCGTCCAGGAACGCCGAGAACTCGGCGCCGGTGCGCGTCCTGATCGGCGGCGTCGCGTTCTCGTTCCAGAAGTCCATCGCCGCCGCGTTGCCCTCGCCGCCCAGCTCGAGGGTCGGATGCGTGAGGACCAGATAGCTGCCGGACGGCACCGCGTCCATCAGCCGGCGCACGATCGAGAGCGCCTCGTCGGTGTCCAGGACGAAGTTGAGGATGCCGAGCATCATCACCGCGACCGGCTGCTTCAGATCCAGCGTCGCCGAAACGGAGCCGAGGATCGCCTCCGGGTCGTGCGCATCGGCGTCCAGATACTCGGTCGCGCCCCGGGGGGAGCCGGTGAGCAGGGCGCGGGCGTGTGCCAGCACGATCGGGTCGTTGTCGACGTAGACGATCCGGGCGTCCGGCGCGATGCGCTGGGCGACCTCGTGAGTGTTCTCGACGGTGGGCAGCCCGGTGCCGATGTCCAGGAACTGCCGTACCCCCGCCTCAGCCGTCAGATGCGTCACCACGCGGCCCAGGAACGCCCGGTCTGCTCGCGCCACTTCACCGATGCTCGGGTAAAGGCCGGTGACATGGTCACCCACAGCGCGGTCGACCGCGTAGTTGTCCTTGCCGCCCAGCCAGTGGTTCCAGACCCTGGCGTTGTGCGCTACGTCGGTGCGGATCCTGTCGGTCACGTTGTGCTCCTCGGACGGCTGCGTGGGGCCCATCATGCCGGACGGATCAAGAGGGTTCACCGACAGGGGAGTTCGGCCGTGGAGTGACGACACCGTGCAGGGCGTCGACGCGGTTGGTGGTGATCGAGTCGACGCCGTATCCGACCAGCCGCCGCATGTTGCGCCGGGTGTCCGCCACCCAGGCCGAGACCAGCATGCCGTCCCGGTGGATACGGTCCGTCAGCTCCTGGTCGAGCACGCTGAAGCGGTAGTTGAGCCAGCGCGGGCCCACCGCTGAGAGCAGCGCGGGGCGCGGCGGGGCGAACGACGTCCAGGTCATCGCGATCTCGGCCGACGGATCGGCGGCCCGCACCGCCAGCATGGTGACCGGGCCCGCGCAGTAGTACGCCCGCTCGCCCGCGCCGCACTCGCGGACCGTGCCCACCACCGTCCGCACCGACTCCCGCGTGGCGCCGGGCAGATCGATCATCACGCGGTGCGCCCCGAGGGTGAGCAGCGCCTCTCGCAGCGTCGGCACCCCGCCACCGGTGAGTTCGTGCAGCTCGTCCTGGGTGAGCTTGGCGAGCGGCAGGTCGTGGCCCCACAGCCGTTTCAGCGAGTCGTCGTGCAGGAGCACGGGCACGTCGTCCCGGGTGAGGCGTACATCGATCTCCACCGCGTCCGCGCCCTGCTCGACGGCGGAGCGGAGCGAGGGAAGGGTGTTCTCACGGACGCGGTACGGATCGCCGCGATGACCCACGACACTGACTCTGCGCATGGGCCCCATTGTCGGGGTCGGTCAGCGCGTGAGCCAGGCGGCGGTGTACGTGTCGATCTCGGCCGCGATCCGTGCCTTGCCCGCCGGGTCGAGGAAGGAGGCCTCCACGGCGTTCTTGGCGAGGTCGGCGAGACCGCGCTCGTCCAGCCGCAGCAGCCGGGCTGCGACCGCGTACTCGTTGTTCAGGTCGGTGCCGAACATCGGCGGGTCGTCGCTGTTGATCGTCACCAGCACACCGGCCGCGACCATCTCCTTGATGGGGTGCTCGTCGAGGTCGGCGACGGCGCGCGTGGCGATGTTCGAGGTCGGGCAGACCTCCAGCGCGATCCGGTTCTCCGCGAGGTGGGCGAGCAGCTTCGGGTCCTGCGTCGAGCTGGTGCCGTGGCCGATGCGCTCGGCGCGCAGGTCGTTCAGCGCGTCCCAGACCGTCTGCGGGCCCGTCGTCTCACCGGCGTGCGGTACGGAGTGCAGTCCCGCCGCGATCGCACGGTCGAAGTACGGCTTGAACTGCGGCCGCGGCACACCGATCTCCGGGCCGCCGAGCCCGAAGGAGACCAGGCCTTCCGGGTGCAGGTCCACGGCGAGCCGCGCGGTCTCCTCGGCCGCTTCGAGCCCGGCCTCGCCGGGGATGTCGAAGCACCAGCGCAGTACGACACCGAGCTCGGCCTCGGCCGCACTGCGGGCGTCCTCGATCGCCGCCATGAACGCCTTCTCGTCGATCCCGCGGCGGGTCGAGCTGAAGGGCGTGATGGTCAGCTCCGCGTAGCGGATGTTCTGGCGGGCCATGTCACGGGCCACCTCGAAGGTGAGCAGCCGTACATCCTCCGGCGTGCGGATCAGGTCCACGACCGAGAGATAGACCTCGATGAAGTGCGCGAAGTCGGTGAAGGTGAAGTAGTCGGCGAGCGCCTCGGGGTCGGTGGGGACCTTCGAGTCGGGGTGGCGGGCGGCCAGTTCGGCGACGATGCGCGGCGAGGCCGAGCCGACGTGGTGCACATGCAGTTCGGCCTTGGGGAGCCCCGCGATGAAGGGGTGCAGATCGGTCATCGGGGTCCTCCGTGTTCAATGCGCCGCTCGGGTCAGGGATCATCGTAGGGGGCCCGGCCGAGGACAGGTTGAGGGGCCGTAGCATGACGGCGAACCACGATGGGGGAGAACCATGTCTGACTACCAGGCCCAGCCGCCGGGCGGGCCCGAGCCCCGCGACCGCGACCCGTGGGCTCCGCCGGAGAGCAGTGCGGCACAGAACAAGGTGCCGCTGGACAAGCCAGCCGCGCAGCAGCCGCCGACCTCGCCGGTGCACGACCAGCAGACGGTCACGTCGATGCCGGGTGTCGGTCCGGTTCCCGACGCGGGCACCGTGCCGCCGCCCCCGATAGCCCCGGGCGGACCGGCCCAGCCCACCGCGGGTCCCTACGGCTACCCCGCCGCCCCGAGCTTCCCGCAGCCCGGCGCCGGCACCGGCACCGGCGATCCGTACGGCGGCTACCCCGGATACCCGGGCTACCAGAACTTCGGCCAGCCGGGCTGGCAGTCCCAGCCGGCGAACGGCATGGGCATCACCGCGATGGTGCTCGGCATCCTCTCCGTCTGCCTGTTCTGCCTGTACGGCATCGTGTCGATCGTCCTCGGAGTGCTCGCCCTGATCTTCGGCATCCTGGGCCGCAAGCGCGCCCAGCGCGGCGAGGCGACCAACGCCGGCATGGCACTCGCGGGCATCATCACCGGCTCCATCGGCATCGTGCTCGGGCTGGTCGTCGCGGGCCTGATGGCCTGGGGCATCACCGAGGCGATCAAGGACGGGCACAACAACGACGACGGGTACGACGACTACTCGAACACCCTGGTGCTCGACGACGTAGCCCGCTAGCCGGCCAGGCTCCGAAGCGCGGAGTCCGAAGCGCGGAGTCCGAAGCGCGGAGTCCGAAGCGCGGAGTCCTGGGCGCGGGCTCCGGAGTTCCGGGGACTGGGCCCGGGGTCCGGCGGCAGAGCCCCTGCTACGGGGCCGCCCGCAGCTCCTCCCGCGCCTCCATCAGCGCGAACCCCAGCAGATTGAGCCCGCGCCAGCGCGCGGGATCCTGCGCCCGCTCGTCGTCCGCGGCCAGCCCGATGCCCCACACTCGGTCGAGCGGGCTGGCCTCCACGAGCACCCGGTCCCCCGTGCCCAGCAGATAGTCGCGCAGCTCGGCATGCTGAGCGAACTTGTGCACACTGCCCGAGCGCACGATCGCGAACCGCTCGCGGTCCCATATCGCGTCGTCGAATCCGCGCACCAGCCGCCCGGCCCGCTTCGCCGCCGCAGGGCTGGTGGCCGCGAGGGCTTGCCGCTCGGCTTCCGCGTCGCCGAAGAGCCGTGCCTTTCCCGCCATCATCCAGTGCTCCGCCGTGGCATACCGAACGCCCTCGACCACGAAGGGTGACGGCCACCACTGGCTGAGGCAGCTCGGGCCGATGCTCCCGTCCCGGCGCGGCGCATGCCCCCAGAAGTGCAAGTACTTGATTCGCTTCTCATCGCTGACCTGCTGGATCAGCTCTTCCATCCCCATGCACGCGAGTCTGGCAGCCACCACTGACACTCCGTACGGGTATTTGCCGCCCGACCCGACACATGGTCGACCGATTCCGTCGCGTAACCAAAAGGCAACAACGGAATCACTTGTTGGGGGATGGTTGCTCTGTCAGGATCGGCACTCAATTCGAGCTGGAACAACGGAGAGCTTCATGGGCAACCGCTTCCAGGTGCAGGACCGCTACGCGGACGGCGCACAGTACATCGACGGGCAGCTGCGGCCCGGCACCTCAGGACGTACGCAGGACATCGTGAACCCGGCCACCGGCGAGACGGTCCACAGCTATGAGGCGGCCGGGACCGCCGACGTCGACGCGGCCGTCGCCGCCGCCCGCGCGGCCTTCCCCGGCTGGGCGGGCGCGACCCCGGGCGAGCGCTCCGACGCACTGCACCGCTTCGCCTCCGTCCTCTCGGACCAGGCCGCCGACTTCGCGTACGCCGAATCCCTCCAGTGCGGCAAGCCGATACGGCTCACCACCGAGTTCGACGTCCCGGGCACAGTCGACAACACCGCCTTCTTCGCCGGGGCCGCCCGTCATCTCCAGGGGCAGTCGGCCGGTGAGTACAGCGGCGACCACACCTCGTACGTACGCAGGGAACCGATCGGCGTCGTCGGCTCCATCGCGCCCTGGAACTACCCGCTCCAGATGGCCGCCTGGAAGGTCCTCCCGGCCATCGCCGCAGGTAACACGATCGTGCTCAAGCCCGCCGAGATCACCCCGCTGACCTCGCTGATGTTCGCCGAGGCTGCGAAGACGGCCGGGATCCCCGACGGCGTCGTCAACATCATCAACGGCACGGGCAAGGAGGCGGGCGAGCATCTCGTCGGCCACCCCGATGTCGCGATGACGTCCTTCACCGGCTCCACCCCGGTCGGCAGGCGCGTGGCCGAGATCGCCACCGCCACTGTCAAGCGCCTCCATCTGGAGCTCGGCGGCAAGGCCCCCTTCGTGGTCTTCGACGACGCCGACCTCGAGGCCGCGGTCCACGGCGCGGTCGCGGGCTCGCTCATCAACTCCGGGCAGGACTGCACGGCCGCCACCCGCGCCTATGTCCAGCGGCCGCTGTACGACGCCTTCGTCAGCGGTGTCGCCGATCTGATGGCGAGTGTCCGCCTCGGCGACCCCCTGGACCCGGCCACCGACCTCGGCCCGCTCGTCTCGCACCTCCAGCGCGACCGCGTCGCCGGCTTCGTCGACCGGGCCCGCGCCTACGCCACCGTCGTCACCGGCGGCGAAGCCCCGGGCGGCGAACTGGAGAAGGGCGCGTACTACCGGCCCACCCTCGTCGCGGGCGCCGCGCAGGACAGCGAGATCGTCCAGTCCGAGATCTTCGGCCCGGTCCTCGCCGTCCTCCCCTTCGACTCCGACGACGAAGGCATCGCGCTGGCCAACGACACCCCCTACGGCCTCGCGGCCTCCGCCTGGAGCCGCGACGTGTTCCGCGCGAACCGTGCGACCCGCGAGATCAAGGCCGGATGCGTCTGGGTCAACGACCACATTCCGATCATCAGCGAGATGCCCCATGGCGGATACAAGGCCTCAGGCTTCGGCAAGGACATGTCGGCGTATTCCTTCGAGGAGTACACGCAGGTCAAGCACGTGATGTACGACAACACCGCGGTAGCCAGGAAGGACTGGCACCGCACCATCTTCGGGGACCGATAGCCAGCCCAGCCCAGCGCCGCACCACCGGCGGCACCATCCCGAAAGGGCACAGCGCATGGATCAGCACGAGCCGGACGTCCTGTCCGAGGCCCAACTGGCGGCGATGCAACGGAGCATCACCAGCGGCCGGGGCGCCCTCACCCGGCGCTCGATGCTGCGCGCCGGCGGAATCGGCGCGCTCACCATAGGCGGCCTCGCCTCCCTGAGCGCCTGCGGCATCCCGCCCGCCAAGCGGGAAGGGGGCGCACAGGTCTCGAACGACCACTCCGACCAGGAGAAGCAGATCAACTTCTCCAACTGGACCGAGTACATGGACGTCAGCGAGGACGAGAAGAGCCGTCCTACGCTCAACCAGTTCACGCGGCGTAGCGGAATCAAGGTCAAGTACACCGAGGACATCAACGACAACGTCGAGTTCTTCGGCAAGATCCAGCCGCAGCTCGCCGCGGGCCAGGACACCGGCCGCGACCTGATCTGCGTCACCGACTGGCTGGCCGCCCGGATGATCCGGCTCGGCTGGGTGCAGAAGCTCGACGCATCGCTGCTGCCGCACGCGTATGCCAATCTCTCCGCGCAGTTCCGCAGCCCCGACTGGGACCCGGGGCGCGCCTACTCCTACCCCTGGACCGGCATCTCGACCGTCATCGCCTACAACGTCAAGGCGACCGGCGGGAAGAAGGTCGACTCCGTCACGCAGCTCCTCGACGACCCCACGCTCAAGGGCCGGGTCGGCTTCCTCACCGAGATGCGCGACAGCGTCGGCATGACGCTGCTCGACCTCGGCAAGGACCCGTCGAACTTCACCGACGCCGACTACGACGCGGCGATCGGACGGCTCCAGAAGGGCGTCGACAAGAAGCAGATCCGGCGCTTCACGGGCAACGACTACACCTCGGACCTGGACAAGGGCGACATCGCAGCCTGTCTTGCCTGGGCCGGGGACATCATTCAGCTGCAGGCCGACAACCCTGACATCAAGTACGCGATCCCGGCGGCCGGTTACATCACCTCCAGCGACAATCTGCTGGTCCCGGCCAACGCCAGGCACCAGAAGAACGCCACCCGGCTGATCGACTACTACTACGAGCTTCCCGTCGCCGCCCAGCTCGCCGCGTACATCAACTACGTGTGCCCGGTCGAGGGCGTCGCCGCCGAACTCACCAAGATCGACAAGTCGCTTGCCGAGAACACGCTGATCCTCCCGGACAAGGCCATGGCCGCCAAGTCCCACGCCTTCCGCTCGCTCAGCAGCAAGGAAGAGAAGGCGTACGAAGAGAAGTTCGCCAAGCTCATAGGCGCCTGACCATTCCTGCTCCCCTCGACACCACTGGGACCGCGACCCATGACTGAAAAGACAGAGGGCGGCGATGTCCGCCTCTCCGGGATCAGTAAGACCTTCGGCTCGTTCACGGCCGTCCAACCGCTCGACCTGACCGTCCCGCAGGGCTCGTTCTTCGCTCTGCTCGGCGCTTCCGGCTGCGGAAAGACCACCACCCTGCGGATGATCGCCGGTCTTGAGGACCCGAGCACCGGAACGGTGTTCCTCGGCGACAAGGACGTCACCGGCCTGCCGCCGTACAAACGCCCCGTCAACACGGTCTTCCAGAGCTACGCGCTCTTCCCGCACCTCGACATCTACGAGAACGTCGCCTTCGGACTGCGCAGGCGCGGCATCAAGTCGGTGAAGAAGCAGGTCGGCGACATGCTCGACCTCGTGGAGCTCGGCGACTTCGCCAAGCGCAAGCCGCACCAGCTCTCCGGCGGCCAGCAGCAGCGTGTCGCCGTGGCCCGCGCGCTCATCAACCACCCCCAGGTGCTGCTCCTCGACGAGCCGCTCGGCGCCCTCGACCTCAAGCTGCGCCGTCAGATGCAACTGGAGCTAAAGCGCATCCAGACCGAGGTCGGCATCACCTTCGTGCATGTCACCCACGACCAGGAGGAGGCCATGACCATGGCCGACACGGTCGCGGTGATGAACGGCGGACGGGTCGAGCAGCTCGGAGCGCCCGCCGAGCTCTACGAGAACCCGCAGACCACCTTTGTCGCCAACTTCCTCGGCACCTCCAACCTCATCGAGGCCGAGGTCGCGTCCAACAGCGGCGGCGAGGTCGTCGTCACGGCCGCCGACGCCAAGCTGCGGCTTCCCGCCGAGCGCTGCGCCACCCAGCCCCGCACCGGCGGGAAGCTGCTGGTCGGCGTCCGCCCGGAGAAGATCTCGCTGGCACACGCGGACGACACGGGCACGATCAACGACGGCCGCAACCGCATACCCGGCACGATCGCCGACTCCAGCTTCATCGGTGTCTCCACGCAGTTCATCATCGACAGCCCGGTCTGTCCGGACCTCGAGGTGTACGTCCAGAACATCGAGCGGGACCCGCGCCTGGTGCCGGGCGCCGAGGTCGTTCTGCACTGGAACCCGGAGCACACCTTCGGCCTCGACGCCGCCCAGGCTGTAGATGCCGGAAAGATGGGCGACGCCGGTGTGGAGACGGTGGAGGAGACGCCATGACCGTCACCGAGGCACCGCCCGCCTCGCCCGCCCCCGGGCCGGTCGAGCCGGTCGTCCACAAGCAGTCCGTGCGCCGCAAACTGGTCCCGTACTGGCTGCTGCTGCCCGGCATACTGTGGCTGGTCGTCTTCTTCGCGCTGCCGATGGTCTACCAGGCATCGACATCCGTGCAGACGGGCTCCCTCGAAGAGGGCTTCAAGGTCACCTGGCATTTCCAGACCTACTGGGACGCGCTGAGCGAGTACTACCCGCAGTTCCTGCGCTCGGTGCTCTACGCCGGCTCGGCCACGATCCTGTGTCTGCTGCTCGGCTACCCGCTCGCGTATCTGATCGCGTTCAAGGCGGGCCGCTGGCGCAATCTGCTGCTCGTACTGGTCATCGCGCCGTTCTTCACCAGCTTCCTGATCCGCACGCTCGCCTGGAAGACGATCCTCGCGGACGGCGGCCCGGTGGTGAACGTGCTGGACGGCGTCGGCTTCCTCGACGTCACCAGCTGGCTGGGGATGACCGAAGGGAACCGGCTGCTCGCCACCCCGCTCGCGGTGGTCTGCGGTCTCACGTACAACTTCCTGCCGTTCATGGTGCTTCCGCTGTACACCTCGCTGGAGCGGATCGACCCGCGGCTCCACGAGGCTGCGGGAGACCTGTACGCGAAGGGGTCCACCACCTTCCGCAAGGTGACCTTCCCGCTGTCCATGCCGGGCGTCGTCTCCGGCACGCTGCTCACCTTCATCCCGGCCAGCGGCGACTACGTGAATGCCGAACTGCTCGGCTCCACCGACACCAAGATGGTCGGCAACGTCATCCAGTCGCAGTTCCTGAGAGTGCTCGACTACCCGACAGCGGCCGCGCTTTCGTTCATTCTCATGGCGGTCGTGCTGATCATGGTCACCGTCTACATCCGCCGGGCCGGAACGGAGGACCTGGTCTGATGCGTTGGATAAGGCACAACCTCGTGGTCATCGCGGGGCTGCTCACGCTCGCGTACATGATCCTGCCGAACATCGTCGTGATGGTGTTCTCGTTCAACAAGCCCGCCGGGCGGTTCAACTACTCCTGGCAGGAGTTCTCCCTCGACGCCTGGAAGGACCCGTGCGGAGTCGCCGACATGTGCGGCTCGCTCACCCTCTCCCTCCAGATCGCGTTCTGGGCCACCATCGGCGCGACCGTCCTCGGCTCGATGATCGCCTTCGCGCTGGTCCGCTACCGCTTCCGGGCGCGCGGCGCGATCAACTCGCTGATCTTCCTGCCGATGGCCATGCCCGAGGTCGTCATGGCCGCCTCCCTGCTCACCCTCTTCCTCAACCTGGGTGCGCAGCTGGGCTTCTGGACCATCCTCATCGCGCACACCATGTTCTGCCTCAGCTTCGTGGTGGTCGCGGTCAAGGCGCGTGTGCTGTCGATGGACCCGCGACTGGAGGAAGCCGCACGCGATCTCTACGCGGGACCCGTGCAGACCTTCGTACGGGTCACGCTGCCGATCGCCGCCCCCGGCATCGCGGCCGGCGCGATGCTCGCCTTCGCGCTCTCGTTCGACGATTTCATCATCACCAACTTCAACTCCGGCAACACCGTCACCTTCCCCATGTTCGTGTGGGGCTCGGCCCAGCGCGGCACGCCCGTCCAGATCAACGTCATCGGCACAGCGATGTTCGCCATCGCGGTGCTGATCGTGGCCGGTGGCCAGATCATCAGCGGCCGGCGGAAGAACAGCGCACTGTCCAAGTAGCTCCGAAGGAGTGGAAACCATGGCCCCAGCTGCCATGACCTTTGCCTCATCACTCTCCGACGCCCAGCCCCTCTCCTATTGGCTGGACGACCCCGCGAAGCCCGGCGCACTGCCGGCACTGACCGGCGACGAACACTGCGACCTCCTCGTCGTCGGCGGCGGATACAGCGGACTGTGGACCGCGCTGCTCGCCAAGGAGCGAAACCCCGGGCGGGACGTCGTACTGATCGAGGGGCGCGAGGTGGGCTGGGCCGCCTCGGGCCGCAACGGCGGCTTCTGCGCCGCATCCCTCACCCACGGCTTCGGCAACGGACTCGCCCGCTGGCCGGGGGACATGGTGAAGCTGGAGGAGCTCGGCGAACGCAATCTCGACGCCATCGAGGCCGCGGTCGAGAGGTACTCCATCGACTGCGACTTCGAGCGCACCGGTGAGATCGACGTCGCCACCGAGCCCCACCAGCTCGAAGAGCTCCGGGAGATGTACGAGGAGGCGACACGGCTCGGCTTCACCGGCCTCGAACTCCTCGACCAGGACGCGGTAAGGGCCGAGGTGAACTCCCCGACCTTCCTCGGCGGCCTGTGGGACCGGCGCGGTGTCGCGATGCTGCACCCCGCCCGGCTCGCCTGGGGTCTCAAGCAGGCGTGCCAGGACCTCGGCGTCCGGATCTACGAGAACACCACCGGCCGGCAACTCGCCTCGTCCGGCGCGGGGATGGCGGTCCGCACCCCCTACGGCCGCGTCTTCGCACGCCATGTCGCGCTCGGCACGAATGTCTTCCCGTCCCTGGTCAAGCGGGTGCGCTCGTACACCGTCCCGGTCTACGACTACGCCCTGATGACCGAACCGCTCAGCCCTGAGCAGCTCTCCGCGATCGGCTGGAAGCGACGGCAGGGACTCGGCGACAGCGCCAACCAGTTCCACTACTTCCGGATCACCGCAGACCACCGCATCCTCTGGGGCGGTTACGACGCGATCTATCCGTACGGCGGCAAGGTCAGCGCCGAGATGGACCACCGGCCCGAGACCTATCTGAAGCTCGCGGAGCACTTCTTCCGCTGCTTTCCGCAGCTGGAGGGGCTGCGCTTCAGCCATGCCTGGGGCGGTGCCATCGACACCTGTTCGCGCTTCTCGGCCTTCTTCGGGACCGCCCACGGCGGCAAGGTCGCCTACGCCGCCGGGTACACGGGTCTGGGCGTCGGCGCGACCCGCTTCGGCGCGGACGTCATGCTCGATCTCCTCTCCGGCGAGCCGACCGAGCGCACGGAGCTGGAGATGGTGCGCAGCAAGCCGCTGCCGTTCCCGCCCGAGCCGGTCGCGTGGGCCGGTATCGGTCTCACCAAATGGGCGCTGGCCAGGGCTGACGCCAATGGCGGCCGTCGCAATGTGTGGCTGAAGGCGATGGACAGGCTCGGCCTGGGCTTCGACAGCTAGAAGTTACGCAGTTCACTGCCAACTGGTAGTCAGAACCCGCGTAATCCTTCGCGCCCACCCCGCTCTCCCCGAGTGAACGCACCGTCTGCGTACACGGAATGGAGGCCGGGGCAATGACTGGCTCGGGGGCCAAGACCGCGGTGGAGTGGCTGGCGTCGGTGGCACCGGACCCGGACGCCTGCCGGTGGGAGTGGGAGCGCAACCCCCTCGGGGTCGCGCTCCTGCCCGCCGGCCGGCGCTGGGACGTGCTGATCCTGCCGGGCGAACTGGGCTATCCGACTCTCGACGTACTGACCCGGCTGGTCGACCGGCCGGGACCGGTGCTCGCCGACTTCGGCGATGCGCGCATGGGTTTCTTCGTACCGCCGGGCACGGCCGGACGCTGGGTCGGCACGGGCGTACGCAGCGCGGGCCTGGGCACCTGATCGTCGTCCCGTACCCGGGACGGGCCGGTGGAGTCGCGCGCTGGCTGATCGCCCCTGACGGCTCCGGCACGCTCAACGATCCCTCGCTGCTGGAGCTGGCGATGCACGAGGCGGCGGCGGGAATCGCGCGCGACGCGGGGGAGTGAGGGGCCCGGGCGCTGCCAGAGGTCTTGACAACCACATTGGTCTGGACCATGTTGAGCGCGCTCCCCCTCAATCCCCCCATGCCCGGAGGCAGTTGTGGACCGCACCAGACTCTTGGCCGCCCTTTCGGCGGCCGCCCTCGCCATCAGCGGACTCGTTGCCACGGCGACCTCGGCCGGAGCGGCCGACACCGAACTCGCGCGCAACGGCGGCTTCGAGACGGGTCTCGACGGCTGGAGCTGTACGGCGGGCAGCGGCGTTGTCGTCAACTCACCGGTCCACGGCGGAAGTTCCGCACTCAAGGCCACACCTGCGGGCAGTGACAACGCCAAGTGCAGCCAGACCGTCACGGTCAAGCCCAACTCCGACTACACGCTCAGCGGCTGGGTCCAGGGCAGCTATGTCTACCTCGGCGCATCCGGCACCGGCACGACCGACGTCTCCACCTGGACGGCTTCCGCGCCGAGCTGGCAGAAGCTCTCGACGACCTTCCGCACGGGCGCGTCGACCACCTCGGTGACGATCTACACCCACGGCTGGTACGGCACCCCCGCCTACACCGCCGACGACATCTCCCTGCTCGGCCCGGGCGGCGATCCGATCCAGATACCGGCCGCCCCCACCGGCCTGACCGCCGGATCCCCGAGCTCCACCTCAGTGCCGCTGAGCTGGTCCCCCGTCTCCGGCGCCACCGGCTACAACATCTACCGGAGCGGCACCAAGGTCCTTGCCGTCACCGGGACTTCGGCCACCGTCACCGGACTCACCGCCTCCACCTCGTACAGCTTCCAGGTCACCGCGACGAACAGCGCCGGAGAGTCCCCGAAGTCCGCCGCCGTCGGCGCGACGACCACCAGCGGCGGCGGCAACCCCGGCACCGGCCTCCCCGCCCACGCCCTCGTCGGCTATCTGCATGCCAGCTTCGCCAACGGCTCCGGCTATACGCGCATGGCGGACGTGCCCGACTCCTGGGACATCATCAACCTCGCCTTCGGCGAACCCACCTCGGTCACATCGGGCGACATCCGCTTCAGTCTCTGCCCGGCCTCCGAGTGCCCGAACGTCGAATCCCTCGCCGACTTCAAGGCCGCCATCAAGGCCAAGCAGGCGGCGGGCAAGAAGGTCCTGATCTCCATCGGCGGTGCCAACGGTCAGGTGCAGCTGTCCACCACGGCCGCCCGTGACACCTTCGTCTCCTCGGTCTCGAAGATCATCGACGAGTACGGACTCGACGGCCTGGACATCGACTTCGAGGGCCACTCCCTGTCGCTGAACACCGGCGACACGGACTTCCGCTCCCCGACCTCGCCGGTGATCGTCAATCTGATCTCGGCGGTCAAGACCCTCAAGGCGAAGTACGGCGCCGGCTTCGTGCTCACCATGGCGCCGGAGACCTTCTTCGTGCAGCTCGGCTACCAGTACTACGGCTCGGGCCCCTGGGGCGGACAGGACCCGCGGGCGGGCGCGTACCTCCCGGTCATCCACGCCCTGCGCGACGACCTCACGCTGCTGCACGTCCAGGACTACAACTCGGGCTCGATCATGGGTCTGGACAACCAGTACCACTCCATGGGCGGCGCGGACTTCCACATCGCCATGACCGACATGCTGCTGACCGGCTTCCCCGTCGCCGGCGACACCACCAAGGTCTTCCCGGCCCTGCGTCCCGATCAGGTGGCGATCGGACTGCCCGCGTCCACCCAGGCGGGCAACGGCCACACCTCGCCCGCCGAGGTGAACAAGGCGCTCGACTGCCTGACCAGGAAGACCAACTGCGGCTCGTACCAGACCCATGGCAGCTGGCCGTCCCTGCGCGGCCTCATGACCTGGTCGATCAACTGGGACCGCTACAACCAGTGGGAGTTCTCGAAGAACTTCGACGCATACCCGTGGAGCTGATCAGCAGCAGCATCACGCACAGGCACCAACTGCCCAGCACATCAAGGGGCCAGTGGTAGCCGCGCAGCACGAGGCCGATGCCCGTCGCCACCGTCAGCAGGACGGCGACGGGCATCAGCCGTACGGATACGAGCAGGGCGGCGCCGCAGTACGCCACCATCGCCGTCGCCGTGTGGCCCGACGGGTAGTAGCCGACCGCTTCGGTGAGCGGCCCCTGCCGGTCGATCAGGGCTTTCAGGGGCGAGACGAGCAGGGGAACGGCGGCCATGGCGAGCGCGGCGTACAGGGCCTCGCGGCGTCGGCGCTGCCACAGGGCGTACGCGATCGCCGCGGCCAGCACCGGCAGCGCGACCTCCATATTGCCGAGGTCCGCCATCAGATCCGTCAGCCGCCTGGGCCCGTGCCCCACGATCCTGTGCTCGATGCGTTCGTCCAGGGACCGCAGCCGTCCGCCGACGGCCACCTGCCGGGTGACCACCGCGAAGACGAGGGCGTGGAGCGCTCCGAGCGCCACAAGAGGAAAAGCCGGCCGCCTCGGAACAGGGGGGGTGGTTCCGAGGGGGCCGGCCGGACCGGTTTGCCGCGCGCCCCGGGGGGTTTGGGGCGGGCGGCCATCCGATCGGTGAGGAGTTCCGGAGCCAGAGGCTCCAGTGGTGTGCGCGAGGGCACGACCAGGACGCAGCTGGGGAGGCTCCGACCTGGGATCGCCCGCAGTCCCCTGCGAGCGGGGTGTTTCTCTCATCTGCAGAAACCGTACGGCAGGGGCCGGGGGGCCGACAGTCGGATCTCCATCCCGCCATCGGCCCCCCACAGAGTCTTCACAGGCCCCGACCGTTCGCCTCCGTCAGTCGCCGCTCCGGTGCCGGTCACACGCCCGCGAAGGCCTGCTCGATGATGTCCAGACCCTCGTTGAGCAGGTCCTCGCCGATCACCAGCGGGGGCAGGAAGCGCAGCACATTGCCGTACGTGCCACAGGTGAGGATGAGCAGACCCTCGGCGTGGCAGGCCTTGGCGAGCGCGGCGGTCGCGGCCGCGTTCGGCTCCTTGGTGTCCCGGTCCTTGACCAGCTCGATCGCGATCATGGCACCGCGGCCGCGGATGTCGCCGATGATGTCGAACTTCTCGGCCATTGCGGTGAGGCGGCCCTTCATGACCTCCTCGATGCGCTTGGCCTTGCCGTTGAGGTCGAGCTCCTTCATGGTCTCGATGGAGCCGAGCGCACCGGCGCAAGCCACCGGGTTGCCGCCGTACGTACCACCGAGGCCGCCCGCGTGCGGGGCGTCCATGATCTCGGCGCGACCGGTCACGGCGGCGAGCGGCAGACCGCCCGCGATGCCCTTGGCCGTGGTGATCAGGTCGGGGACGATGCCCTCGTCCTCACAGGCGAACCACTGGCCGGTGCGGCAGAAGCCGGACTGGATCTCGTCCGCGACGAAGACGATGCCGTTGTCCTTCGCGAACTGCGCGATGGCGGGCAGGAAGCCCTTGGCGGGCTCGATGAAGCCGCCCTCGCCGAGGACCGGCTCGATGATGATCGCGGCGACGTTGTCGGCGCCGATCTGCTTGTTGATCATGTCGATGGCCTGGGCGGACGCCTCGGCACCGGCGTTCTCGGCGCCGGTCGGCCAGCGGTAGCCGTACGCCACCGGCACCCGGTAGACCTCGGGCGCGAACGGCCCGAAGCCCTGCTTGTACGGCATGTTCTTGGAGGTCAGCGCCATCGTGAGGTTGGTGCGGCCGTGGTAGCCGTGGTCGAAGACGACGACCGCCTGGCGCTTGGTGTAGGCACGGGCGATCTTGACGGCGTTCTCGACGGCCTCGGCGCCGGAGTTGAACAGCGCGGACTTCTTCTCGTGGTCGCCCGGGGTCAGCTCGGCGAGGGCCTCGGCGACCTCCACGTACCCCTCGTACGGCGTGACCATGAAACAGGTGTGGGTGAAGTCGGCGAGCTGCGCGGAGGCACGGCGTACGACGGCCTCGGCGGAGGCGCCGACGGAGGTCACGGCGATGCCGGACCCGAAGTCGATGAGGCGGTTGCCGTCCACGTCCTCGATGACACCGCCGCCGGCGCGGGCGGTGAAGACGGGCAGCACGGACCCCACACCGCCGGCAACCGCGGCGGTACGGCGGGCCTGCAGCTCGATCGACTTGGGCCCGGGAATGGCGGTGACGACGCGGCGCTCCTGCGGGATTGCGGTCATGAGGGGCTCCTGGGGGTGCTTTGGACGCTACTTCTCTTTCTCCGCAGGCTAGGCGCGGGGGAGGGGGGCGGGCATGCGCCGTTCGGGAGTGTTGGGGGTGTGTCGTTGTCCGTGCCGGACATAGGCGGGGCGGGCGGGGACCGGTCCCGCCGGACCCCCGGCAGAGACCACACGAGCCCACACGGGGCGAGGCGAACCACTGAACTACCCACGGCGGGGCACTAGATTGACGGGTGCACAGAGCGGGCCTGGCTGGTCAGGGGGCAGCAGTTCATGGATTCCGAAGGCACATTCGACGCACGCGGCACACGGTCCAATCCCGTGCCACGGCCCGCGAGGCCACCCGTCGTGCCCGGGATCCCCGCCATCCCCGGCCACGCCCCCACCACCCGCCCCGCCGTCGTCGACTGGCTGCGCACACCCCGCCCGGCCGCCGAGCCCGGAATCTGGCGGCTCGGCCACCGCGCCCGGCCCGAGGAGGAGCCCGAGCTCGTCCCGGCCCGGCGTCTGTTCGCGGGTGCCGTCATCGCGCTGCTCAGCGGCTGGCTGCTGTGGTCACTCCTGTGGAACGGCTACCTCGGCCGCTACTGGATCTGGCCGCTGCTCGTCCTGACCCCCGACTCCTGGCGTTCCGACCCGCCCACCTGGGCGACCGCCAGCTACATCTACTACGCGATCGTCGGCGGGGCCCTGCTCGTGTTCTTCGCCCGGATCGGTCATGTGCCGGAGATCTGGCAGCGCTATGTGCGCCGTACCGACAAGCCGGTCACCGCACCACTGCCGCCCCCCGAGGCCGACCCCGCCGACTGGCCAGACCTGCGCTCAGCGGGGCTGACCGACGCGGCGCAGAGCCTCGCCGAGGCCACCCGCTCCGGCTCGCTCGGCGATGTCGACTACGCACGGATCCGGCGTGCCTGGCAGGGCGTCCACGCCCGGCCCGACCGGCTCGCCGCCTTCACCGAGACCGTGCGCAAGCACGGCGCGGCAGCCTGCGCGCATCCCTCCGGCGTACGCGATCTGCCCGTGCGCACCGCCACCCACGATCTGGCCACCGCCCAGGTCAAGATCGGCACCGCCGTCGACGACGCGCGCAACCCCTACGCCCGCCGCACCACCGGTGTCGCCCTCGAACCCGCCCTCCTCGGGACCTCCCTGCTCGCCGTCGGCCCCTCCGGGTCCGGCAAGAGCGTGCGGCTCGTGCGGCCCGTCGTCGAGTCCATGTGTCTGCTCGCGCTCGCGAACCGCGCCGCCGTCGTCGCCGTCACGGCGTACGGCACCGGGCTCGCCCCCGACGACGCCTTCGATCTCGTCATCGGTGTCGGACGGCCCGACTCCACCCACGACCTCGACCTCTACGGCGGCGCCGACGACCCCGACGAGGCCGCCCGGGTGCTCGCCGAGGCGCTCGTCGGGGATCTCGCCGCCACCCTTCCCGGCGGCGACAGCAGGCGCGCCGCCACCGCGCTGGCGCAGCTGATCGGGCCGTATCAGTGCGTCCACGGGCACTTCCCCGCCGTGCCGGAGCTGCGTGAGCTGCTCGGCGGCGCGCCCGCCGCTCTCGACGCGCTGCGCACCGCCCTGGAGGCGGCGGGCGATGCGGGAGCCGCCGCTCAGCTGCGTGAACTGGACGCCCGCGAACGGCAGTCGGCCCGCTCCGACGACATCGGCGTGCTGCTCGCCGAGCGGATCGCCTTCCTGGACCGGCCCGCGTTCGCGAGCTTCTTCCGTACCGACGGCACCGGCCGGCAGTTCTCGCTGCGCGCCATCGAGCACCCGCTGCGGGTCCGTATCGATCTGCCCGAGCGCGGCCACGCCGAGGCATCGCGGATCGTGGCGCGCCTGGTCCTCGCCCAGTTCACGGAGGCCGCGCTGACCCGCTCGGACCGCTCGCTGTTCGCCGCTCTCGTCCTCGACGACGCGACGAACACCGTGACGGCCGACTCGGTGCGCGCGGTCCAGCGGCTGCGTTCGGCCAACGCGGGCGTGCTGTTCGCGCTGCGCACCCTCGAGGACGTGCCGGAGCCCCTGCGCGGCCCGCTGCTCGGCGCGGTCGGCTGCCGGATGGCCTTCGCCGGGCTCGCCCCCTGGGACGGCGGCCGCTTCGCCGAGACCTGGGGCACCGAATGGGTGCAGACCCGGGATGTCACCAACCGGCAGATCATCTCCGACGAGCCCCTCACCAAGGCGCTGCACATGATGCGCCGCCTGGTCACCGGAAAGGCCCCCACCACCGAGGCGGTCACGGTCCGCGAGGTCGAGCGGGCCCGCTGGTCCGCATCCGACCTGGCCCACGCCGTTCCCGCAGGGCACGCGGTCCTCTCGCTGACGACCGTACGGGGCGAGCACGCACCGCCCCTTCTGGTGGATCTGCGCACCTGAGCCGAGCCCGGCACTGCTACGCCCTGGCAGAATCGATGTACGCCGTTCATACGGGACGGCGAAATCATCCACTGCTGGAAGGGCCACCGGTCCCATGCCGCCCACGCTCGCCTCGCTCGTCCAGCACTCGGCGCTCAAACTCACTGTGCGCGCCGGTGAGGACCGGCTCGAGACGCCCGTGCGCTGGGCGCATGTCAGCGAGCTCGCCGACCCCGTTCCGTACATGGAGGGCGGCGAGCTGCTGCTGGTCACGGCGATGACCCTGGACGCCGAGGACCGGGAGGCCATGCGCCGGTACGTACGCAGGCTGGTGGGCGCGGGTGTCGTCGGGCTCGGCTTCGCCGTCGGCGTCTACTACGAGGACATCCCGGACGCGCTGGTCGAGGCGGCGAAGGAGGAGGACCTTCCGCTGCTCGCCGTACCGCGGCGCACGCCGTTCCTCGCCATCAGCAAGGCGGTCTCGGCGGCGATCGCGGCCGACCAGTACCGCGCGGTCACGGCCGGTTTCGAGGCCCAGCGCGAGCTGACGCGGGCCGCACTCGCCGAGGGCCCGGCCGCTGTCGTGGCCCGGCTCGCCGCGACCGTCGACGGCTGGGCCGCGCTGTACGACGCGTCCGGCGCGGTCATCGCCGCGGCCCCGGAATGGGCCGCGCGCCGGGCGGCCCGGCTCACCGCCGACGTGGAGCGGCTGCGCGAGCGGCCCGCGCCCGCGAGCGCGGTGGTCGGCGACACCGACGACGACCGGGTCGAACTGCAGTCGCTGGGCACCGGACGGCGGGTCCGCGGCGCCCTGGCCGTGGGCACGGGAGCCCCGCTCGGCACGGCCGAGCGGTACGCCGTGCACTCCGCCGTGGCCCTGCTGACCCTCACCACGGAGCGTTCGCGATCGCTCCAGGCGGCGGAACAGCGCCTCGGCGCCGCGGTGTTGCGCATGCTGCTCTCCGGCCAGCAGGACCATGCGCGCGCCGTCGCCGGTGATCTGTACGGCGGGCTGCTCGACGCGCCGTTCCGGCTGCTGATCGCCGAGTTCGCGGGCGAGCCGGACCCGACCGCCGAGCCTCCGCTCCAGGCCTTCGCCGAATCGCTGGAGGCGGCGGCGTCACGTGCCGCGGAGCCCCTGCTCGTCGTCCCCGACATCGACGGCCGTCTCGTGGTGCTCGCGGCCGACGGCGGCGCGGTCGTCGCCGCCTGCACGGCTGCGTACGGCGACAAGGAGGCCGAGGACGCCGAGGTGGTCGTCGGGCTCTCGGCGCCGACGGGACCGATAGCGGCCGCGGGCGCGTACAAACAGGCCGAACAGGCGCTCTCGGTGGCCCGGAGGCGCGGCCGCGCGCTGGTCGAGCACGAGGAGCTGGCCGCCGGTTCGGTGCTGCCGTTGCTCGCCGACGACGCTGTGCGCGCCTTCGCGGACGGCATGCTGCGCGCGCTGTACGAGCACGACGCGACCGGCAGGGGCGATCTGGTCGCCTCGCTGCGTGCCTGGCTCTCGCGCCACGGTCAGTGGGACGCGGCGGCTGCCGACCTCGGCGTGCACCGTCATACGCTGCGCTACCGGATGCGGCGGGTCGAGGAGATCCTCGGACGCTCGCTGGACGACCCGGATGTGCGTATGGAGCTGTGGCTGGCGCTGAAGACGACGGCGGGCCCGGTCACGGAGTAGACGGCGACGGAGTAGAGGGCCGGCGCGAGAGATTCTTCCGTTTCCGTGCCCGAAGTCGGGCAAAATCATTGGAACTTGCTGGCGAAAGTGCCTAGGGTCCTGCCTCGTGGCCACCAACTCCAGCACCCCCGAGGCCGGCACCTCCGCCTCCGACACCTCCGACGCCGTTGCGGCTGGCCCGCCCCGCAGCCGGATATCCGGAGCCGTCTGGGGCGCGCTCGCGATCGTGTACGTCGTCTGGGGCTCCACCTACCTCGGCATCCGCATCGTCGTCGAGACCATGCCGCCCTTTCTCTCCGCCGGAGCCCGCTTCATCCTGGCGGGCCTGATCCTCGCCGGGCTCGTGGCCTGGCGGCAGGGGCCCTCTGCACTCAAGGTCACCCGCGTCCAGCTCGCCTCGGCCGCCGTGGTCGGCCTGATGCTTCTGCTCGGCGGCAACGGACTCGTCGTACTCGCCGAGACCTCCGTGCCCTCCGGGCTCGCCGCCCTGCTGATCGCCGTCGTGCCCGCCTGGGTGGTCGTGCTGCGCAGGGCCTTCGGCGAGCGGCCCGGCCTCGGCGCCTATCTGGGCGTGCTGCTCGGCCTCGCGGGTCTCGCGGTGCTGACCCTCCCCGGCCTCAGCGGCGACGTACGCCTGTGGGGCGTCCTCACCGTGATCGTGGCGACCGTCATGTGGTCGGTGGGCTCGTTCTCGTCCTCGCGCATCCCGATGCCCGCCAATCCCTTCGCGGCGAGCGCGTACGAGATGGTCGCGGGCGGCATCGGTTGTGCGCTGGTGGGCCTCGGCAGGGGCGAGCAGTACGGCTTCTCGCTCGGCGAGGTATCCGGCCGCTCCTGGACGGCGCTCGGCTATCTCGTCGTCTTCGGCTCGCTCGTCGCGTTCACGGCGTACGCCTGGCTGCTGCACTCAGCGCCGCTGTCCCTGGTCGCGACCTATGCGTACGTCAACCCCGTCGTCGCGGTCCTCCTCGGCTCTCTGATCCTCAACGAGCAGCTGACCTGGCCGATCGCGCTCGGCGGCGCGGTGGTCGTGGCGGGGGTCTGCCTGATCGTCTCGACGGAACGCCGCCGCTAGTTTTCCGGCCCGGCCGGCGATTGAGGCGCGGGCGAACCACGTCACCCAGTCGCAGTTCGCCCGCGACACCACCCACCGGACAGCAACCGCCAACGCCCCCTGGCCCACGCTCACCACGAACCCGTTCACTGGCCAAAGCGGCGGACACGCCGCGTCCACCACTCCACCCCGGACAAACGCCGACGCGCTCTTCCGCCCCTACCGTGGGGCAGAGACAACCCCATCTATCTCGGAAGGGCCGGGACATGACCTCCACCCACGCCTTCTGGCTCGCCGGCCGTCAGGCCACCGGCGAGACCGCCTTCGACGTCACCTCCCCCTGGGACGGACGCCTCGTCGGCCAGGTCTCGGTCCCGACCGAGGCCCAGATCGAGGAGGCCGTGGCCGCCGCGCACGCTGTGCGGGACGAGTTCGCGGCCACCCCGGCCCATGTACGCGCCGCCGCGCTCGACCATGTGTCGCGCCGGCTCGTCGAGCGCACCGAGGAGATCGCCCAGCTGATCTCCGCCGAGAACGGCAAGCCCGTGAAGTGGGCCCGCGGCGAGGTCGGCCGTGCCGTCTCCGTCTTCCGCTTCGCCGCCGAGGAGGCCCGCCGCTTCAACGGCGGCGAGGCCCAGCGCCTCGACACGGACGCCGGCGGCCAGGGCCGTCTCGCGCTGACCCGCCGCTTCCCCAAGGGCGCCGTCCTCGGTATCGCGCCGTTCAACTTCCCGCTGAACCTCTGCGCCCACAAGATCGCCCCCGCGATCGCGGTCGGTGCGCCGATCATCCTCAAGCCCGCTCCGGCCACCCCGCTCTCCGGCCTGATCATCGGCGAGCTGCTCGCCGAGACCGAGCTTCCCGCGGGCTCCTGGTCCGTGCTCCCGGTCCCGAACGACCAGATGCCCGCCCTTGTGAAGGACGAGCGCCTGCCGGTCATCTCCTTCACCGGCTCCGACAAGGTCGGCTACGCGATCATGGACTCGGTGCCGCGCAAGCACTGCACCCTGGAGCTGGGCGGCAACGGCGCGGCCGTCGTCCTCGGCGACTGGGCGAGCGAGCAGGATCTGGACTGGGCGGCGACCCGTATCGCCACCTTCTCCAACTACCAGGGCGGCCAGTCCTGCATCTCCGTGCAGCGTGTGATCGCCGACGCCGCGGTGTACGACCGGCTGCTGCCGAAGATCGTCGCGGCCGTCGAGACCCAGGTCACCGGCGACCCGTCCGACTCCGCCACCGACGTCGGCCCGCTGGTCAGCGAGGACGCCGCCAAGCGCGTCGAGTCCTGGGTCGACGAGGCGGTGCAGGCGGGCGCGAAGCTGCTCGCCGGCGGCAAGCGCGACGGTGCCTCTTACGCGCCGACCGTCCTCACCGACGTCCCCGCGGACACCACGCTGGCCTGCGAGGAGGTCTTCGGACCCGTCCTGACGGTCACGAAGGTCGACGGCGAGGCCGAGGCCTTCGGCGCGGTCAACGACTCCAAGTACGGCCTGCAGGCAGGTGTGTTCACACACGACGTGCAGACCGCCTTCCGCGCCCACCGTGCCCTCGAGGTCGGCGGCGTGATCATCGGCGACGTCCCCTCGTACCGCGCGGACCAGATGCCGTACGGCGGCGCCAAGCAGTCCGGCGTGGGCCGCGAGGGCGTGCGCTACGCGATGGACGACTACACGTACGAGCGGGTGCTTGTCCTCACGGGCCTCGCGCTGTAACCCGTACGCGTACAAGACCGACGGCCGGAGCCCACTGTGCGGGGGCTCCGGCCGTTGCCGTTCTGGCGGGCAGTTCCCTCCACTGCGGTACTGAGACTGGTGGACGGGTGAGGAATCGGGTACTACGGACGAGTAGCACCGGTCGGTAAAGGCGATCCCCGCCCCGGCCGACGCCCCCGGATTCCCGACTCGCGGCGAGGTGAGCCTCATGTCCGCACCACTCGACAAGACCCAGTCCCAGCCCCACTCCCAGCCTCCGAAGGTCAGTGAGCGCGAAGCACGACAGGTCGCCGAGGCCGCACGCGAACAGGACTGGCGCAAGCCGAGCTTCGCCAAGGAGCTGTTCCTCGGCCGCTTCCGGCTCGATCTGATCCATCCGCATCCCACGCCCCCCGAGGAGGACACCCGGCGGGGCGAGGCATTCCTCGCCAAACTGCGCGACTTCTGCGAGACGAAGATCGACGGGGCGCTGATCGAGCGCGAGGCGCGGATCCCCGACGAGGTGATCAACGGGCTCAAGGAGCTCGGCGCGCTCGGCATGAAGATCGACACGAAGTACGGCGGTCTCGGCCTCACCCAGGTGTACTACAACAAGGCGCTGGCCCTTGCCGGGTCCGCCAGTCCCGCCATCGGCGTGCTGCTCTCTGCGCACCAGTCGATCGGCGTACCGCAGCCGCTGAAGATGTTCGGCACCCCGGAACAGAAGGAGCGGTTCCTCCCCCGCTGCGCCCGCACCGACATCTCCGCCTTCCTGCTCACCGAGCCCGACGTCGGCTCCGACCCGGCACGCCTGGCGACCACGGCCGTGCCCGACGGGGACTCGTACGTCCTCGACGGGGTCAAGCTCTGGACCACCAACGGCGTCGTCGCCGACCTGCTGGTCGTCATGGCCCGGGTGCCGAAGAGCGAGGGACACAAGGGCGGCATCACCGCGTTCGTAGTCGAGGCCGGCTCGGAGGGCATCACCGTCGAGAACCGCAACTCCTTCATGGGGCTGCGCGGCATCGAGAACGGCCTGACCCGCTTCCACCAGGTCCGGGTCCCCGCCGAGAACCGCATCGGCCCCGAGGGCGCCGGCCTCAAGATCGCCCTCACCACGCTCAACACGGGCCGCCTCTCGCTGCCCGCCTCCTGCGTCGCGGCCGGCAAGTGGGCCCTGAAAATCGCCCGAGAGTGGTCCGTGGCGCGCGAGCAGTGGGGCAAGCCGATCGCCAAGCACGAAGCGGTCGGCACCAAGATCTCCTTCATCGCGGCGACCACCTTCGCCCTGGAAGCGGTGCTCGACCTGTCCAGCCAGATGGCCGACGAGGACCGCAATGACATCCGTATCGAGGGCGCGCTGGCCAAGCTCTTCGCCTCTGAGATGGGCTGGGTCATCGCCGACGAACTGGTCCAGATCCGCGGCGGCCGCGGCTTCGAGACGGCGGACTCGCTGGCGGCGCGCGGCGAACGCGCCGTACCGGCCGAGCAGATCCTGCGCGATCTGCGCATCAACCGCATCTTCGAGGGCTCGACCGAGATCATGCACCTGCTGATCGCCCGCGAGGCGGTCGACGCCCACCTGGCCGTGGCCGGGGACATCATCGACCCCGACAAGCCCCTGTCGGCCAAGGCGAAGGCGGGCGCGCGCGCCGGTGGGTTCTACGCCCGCTGGCTGCCCAAGCTGGTGACAGGGCCGGGTCAACTCCCGCGCTCGTACTCCGAGTTCGGCGATCTCGCGACTCATCTGCGCTACGTCGAGCGCTCGTCCCGCAAGCTGGCCCGCTCCACGTTCTACGCCATGTCGCGCTGGCAGGGCCGGATGGAGACCAAGCAGGCCTTCCTCGGCCGGATCGTCGACATCGGCGCCGAGCTGTTCGCGATGAGCGCGGCCTGCGTACGGGCGGAACTGCTGAGCACCACCGGGGACCACGGCCGCGAGGCGCACCAACTGGCCGACGCCTTCTGCCGCCAGTCCCGCATCCGCGTCGAGGAGCTCTTCACGCGCCTGTGGTCCAACACCGACGACCTGGACCGCAAGGTCGTGGACGGCGTCCTGTCCGGTACGTACACCTGGCTCGAACAGGGCATCGTCGATCCGAGCGGCGAGGGCCCCTGGATCGCCGACGCGACCCCGGGCCCGTCCGAGCGGACCAACGTCCACCGCCCGATCCGCTGAGCAAAGAGAGGCACGCACTCGACCGCTCCGGCACCCCTGCCCCACAATCGACCTCTGATCACGGATCACGGTCAACACGGAAACGGGGCAGGGATGTTCGGGGCAGGGAATCGGAGTGTCCGACAGCGGACGGCCGCCCTTGTGGCGGTCGTCCTCGGCGGGATCGGCGCGTGCGACGGCGCCAAGGAGAAGAAGTCCGACGACAAACCCACTGCCGTCGTCGCCAAGGCCCTCACCGAGGCGCAGCTCAAGGCCGTTTCGTTCACCGATGGAGACAAGGTCGGCGCGTACACCGCGTCCGAGTACGACCTCGGTTCCCCGCTCGGTGAGGACTACACCGCCGATCCCGCCGACTGCCAGCCCCTCGTCAGCCTCGCCAAGGGCGCAACCGCACACGACCCCGCCGCCGAGGTCAACCGCGGGCTCGACGTCCTCGACGAGTGGACCGGGCCCAGCGTCACTGTGCAACTGCGCTCGTACGCCAAGGGTGAGGCCGCCGCCGTCATGAGGTCACTCGGGGCCGCCGGGAGCCGGTGCGCAGCCGGATTCACCGAGGAGCGGGCCATCGCCAAGGCGAAGTACCTCAGGGTGGAGCCCGTCAAGGCGCCCGCCTTCGGCGACGAGGCCAGGGCGTACCGCTTCACCGTCCTCGATGTGAAGGGGAAGCTGAAGCTGTACGAGTACCTGACCGTCGTCCGCTCCGGCTCCACCACGCTCTCCTTCCGCGCCGAGATCATCGGCACCAAGGACATCGGAGGAGTGCCCGAAGAGGTCATGAAGGCCCAGTGGGAGAAGTTCCGGGCGGGCTCGAACACCGGCGCGTAGGGACGCACTGTCCAGTCGGACAGGTGGAGCGGCCACAATGGGGGGATGAGCGACAGCCCATCCCCCCTCGCCGACCCGCATCTCGCCTTCGACGCGACCGAAGGCCGCCGGGACATCGTCGTCCTTGGCTCCACCGGGTCCATCGGCACCCAGGCCATCGACCTGGTTCTGCGCAACCCCGACCGCTTCCGTGTCACCGCGCTCTCCGCAGCCGGCGGCCGGGTCGGACTCCTCGCCGAGCAGGCGCGGCAGTTGCGGGTCGACACTGTCGCGGTGGCCCGCGAGGACGTCGTGCCCGCACTGCGCGAGGCGCTGGCCGAGCAGTACGGCTCCGAACCCGTACCCGAGATCCTGGCCGGACCCGACGCGGCCACCCAGCTCGCCGCCTCCGCCTGCCACACCGTGCTCAACGGCATCACCGGCTCCATCGGCCTCGCGCCCACCCTCGCCGCCCTGGAAGCAGGCCGCACCCTCGCCCTCGCCAACAAGGAGTCGCTCATCGTGGGCGGGCCGCTGGTCAAAGCCCTCGCCAAGCCCGGCCAGATCATCCCGGTCGACTCCGAGCACGCCGCCCTGTTCCAGGCGCTGGCGGCCGGGACGAGAGCCGATGTGCGCAAGCTCGTCGTGACGGCCTCCGGTGGCCCCTTCCGCGGCCGTACGCGCGCCGAGCTGGCGGATGTCACCCCCAAGGACGCCCTCGCGCACCCCACCTGGGCCATGGGCCCGGTGATCACGGTGAACAGCGCCACACTGGTCAACAAGGGTCTTGAGGTCATCGAGGCGCATCTCCTCTACGACATCCCCTTCGACCGCATCGAGGTCGTCGTCCACCCCCAGTCCTACGTCCACTCCATGGTGGAGTTCACGGACGGATCGACCATCGCCCAGGCCACCCCGCCCGATATGCGCGGCCCGATCGCCATCGGCGTCGGCTGGCCCGAGCGGGTCCCGGACGCCGCGCCCGCCTTCGACTGGACCAAGGCCTCGACCTGGGAGTTCTTCCCGCTCGACACCGAGGCCTTCCCGTCGGTCGGGCTCGCCCGGCATGTGGGGGAGCTGGGCGGTACGGCACCGGCGGTGTTCAATGCCGCGAACGAGGAGTGCGTGGACGCTTTCCTCGCAGGGCGGCTGCCGTTCAACGGAATCATGGATACGGTCACCGAAGTAGTCACCGAGCACGGTGTGCCCGCCAGGGGAACCTCGCTCACGGTGGCCGACGTCCTGGAAGCGGAGACCTGGGCCCGGGCGCGGGCCCGGGAACTGGCAGTGAAGGCAACAGCGGAGGCTCACGCATGACGATTCTGTTGACGGTCATCGGCATAGCTCTCTTTGCTGTGGGCCTGCTGATCTCCATCGCCTGGCACGAGCTGGGCCATCTGTCGACGGCGAAGCTCTTCGGCATCCGCGTGCCGCAGTACATGGTCGGGTTCGGCCCGACCATCTGGTCCCGCCACAAGGGCGAGACGGAGTACGGGATCAAGGCCATCCCGGCCGGCGGCTACATCCGCATGATCGGGATGTTCCCGCCCGGTGACGACGGCCGGATCGAGGCGAGGTCCACCTCGCCCTTCCGCAGCATGATCGAGGACGCCCGCTCGGCGGCCTTCGAGGAGCTCAAGCCCGGCGACGAGAACCGTCTCTTCTACACGCGCAAGCCGTGGAAGCGCGTGATCGTGATGTTCGCGGGACCGTTCATGAACCTGGTCCTCGCCGTCGCGATCTTCCTCGGCGTTTCGATGGCCTACGGGTTCGCCACCCAGACCACCGAGGTCGCGGGCGTGCAGAAGTGCGTCATCTCGCAGAGCGAGAACCGTGACGCCTGCAAGAAGGGCGACCCGGTCTCGCCCGCCCAGGCCGCGGGCCTGAAGGTGGGCGACAAGATCGTCGCCTTCAACGGACAGCCCGTCGCCGACTGGACCACGCTGTCCAACCGCATCCGCGAGACGATCGGCCCGGCCACCATCACCGTCCAGCGGGACGGTGAGCAGCAGGTGCTCAACGCCAAGCTCGCCCAGAACATGGTGGCCAAGAAGGACGCAGACGGCCAGGTCGTCGCCGGCAAGTTCGTCCCTGCGGGCTATCTCGGCTTCGCCGCGAAGACCGAGATCCTTCCGCTCTCCTTCGGCGCATCCGTCGACCGCATGGGCGACATGATCCAGAACGGCGTCGAGTCGATCGTCGCGCTCCCGTCGAAGATTCCCGACCTGTGGAACGCGGCCTTCTCGGACGGCGAGCGCAAGGCCGACTCCCCGGTGGGCGTGGTCGGAGCGGCGCGCATCAGCGGTGAGGTGCTG
Source organism: Streptomyces sp. NPDC005408 (assembly GCF_040606445.1). NCBI lineage: Bacteria > Bacillati > Actinomycetota > Actinomycetes > Kitasatosporales > Streptomycetaceae > Streptomyces > Streptomyces sp. NPDC005408. The sequence continues at coordinate 124,676 of NZ_JBEXEX010000016.1, forward strand.
AATCTGGACGTCCCGACGCAGAGCATCATCGCGACGTTCATGATGCTGCTCGCGACGTTCAACCTCTCGCTCTTCCTGTTCAACATGCTGCCGCTGCTGCCGCTGGACGGCGGGCATATCGCGGGCGCGCTGTGGGAGTCCGTACGCCGGAATCTCGCCAGGCTGTTCAAGCGTCCCGACCCCGGCCCCTTCGATGTGGCCAAGCTGATGCCGGTCGCCTACGTCGTGGCGGGCATCTTCATCTGCTTCACCCTGCTCGTGCTGGTCGCCGACATCGTCAATCCCGTCAAAATCAGCTGAGTGATGCCGTTTGGTGACGACCGGACACCCTTTGTGTCCGGTCGTTCACCTTTGGGTGGCGTTTCCCTTGCGATGTGCTCGGGTCAACCTCCGTGCCGTAATCTCGGAGCCTGGAGCCCGCCGATCTCGGGACCTCGATCCACACCTTGGGGTTGCACAGCAGATGACTGCAATTTCTCTCGGAATGCCGTCCGTTCCGACCAAGCTCGCCGACCGGAGGGTCAGCCGCAAGATCCAGGTCGGCTCGGTGGCCGTCGGCGGGGATGCGCCCGTGTCGGTGCAGTCGATGACGACCACGCGGACCTCGGACATCGGGGCGACGCTGCAGCAGATCGCGGAGCTGACGGCTTCGGGCTGCCAGATCGTGCGGGTCGCGTGCCCCACGCAGGACGACGCCGACGCGCTTGCCACCATCGCGCGGAAGTCGCAGATCCCCGTCATCGCGGACATCCACTTCCAGCCGAAGTACGTTTTCGCGGCGATCGACGCCGGTTGCGCTGCGGTGCGGGTGAACCCGGGCAACATCAAGCAGTTCGACGACAAGGTCAAGGAGATCGCCAAGGCGGCGGGCGAGACCGGCACCCCGATCCGGATCGGCGTCAACGCGGGCTCGCTGGACGCGCGGCTGCTGAAGAAGTACGGCAAGGCGACGCCCGAGGCGCTCGTCGAGTCCGCGCTGTGGGAGGCGTCGCTCTTCGAGGAGCACGGCTTCCGCGACATCAAGATCTCGGTCAAGCACAACGACCCGGTCGTGATGGTCAACGCCTACCGGCAGCTGGCCGCCCAGTGTGACTACCCCCTCCACCTCGGCGTCACCGAGGCCGGACCCGCCTTCCAGGGCACCATCAAGTCCGCCGTCGCCTTCGGCGCGCTGCTCTCGGAGGGCATCGGAGACACCATCCGCGTCTCGCTCTCCGCCCCGCCCGCCGAAGAGGTCAAGGTCGGCATCCAGATCCTGGAGTCCCTCAACCTCAAGCAGCGCCGCCTGGAGATCGTCTCCTGCCCCTCCTGCGGCCGCGCCCAGGTCGATGTCTACAAGCTCGCCGACCAGGTCAGCGCCGGTCTGGAGGGCATGGAGGTGCCGCTGCGCGTCGCCGTCATGGGCTGTGTCGTCAACGGCCCGGGCGAGGCACGCGAGGCCGACCTCGGTGTCGCCTCCGGCAATGGCAAGGGCCAGATCTTCGTGAAGGGCGAGGTCATCAAGACGGTCCCCGAGTCGAAGATCGTCGAGACCCTCATCGAAGAGGCGATGAAGATCGCCGAGCAGATGGAGAAGGACGGCGTCCTCTCGGGCGAGCCCGAGGTCTCCGTCAGCTGACACATGCGTACCGGCCCCGTTGTACGCCCAGGCGTTCAGCGGGGCCTTGCTGTGAGCTCGGCAGCCTCTGGACCTGGCAGGTACAGTTCGGAGACCAGCAGACCGTATGGTGAGGCCCCCTCGTGTTGACGCAGACCACCACCCGGGTCCTCGAACCCAGTGACCTCGGCGCAGCGCTCGCCATCCTCGAGAGCGAGCCCGTCGCCAACGCATTCGTCACGTCCCGAGTCCAGGTAGCCGGACTCGACCCCTGGCGCCTCGGCGGCGAGATGTGGGGCTGGTACGCGGACGGGCGGCTTCGCTCGCTCTGCTACTCCGGCGCCAATCTCGTACCCATCTGTGCCACCCCCGAGGCCGTGCGCGCCTTCGCCGACCGGGCCCGCAGAACCGGCCGCCGCTGCTCCTCCATCGTCGGCCCCGCCGAGTCCACGTCCGAGCTGTGGCGTCTGCTGGAGCCGAGCTGGGGCCCGGCCAGGGACGTGCGCGGCCACCAGCCGCTGATGGTCACCGAGCAGATCCCGGACGGCATCGAGCCCGACCCGTACGTCCGCCGCATCCACAAGGACGAGCTGGACGTGATCATGCCGGCCTGCGTGGCGATGTTCACCGAAGAGGTCGGCATCTCGCCGATGGCCGGCGACGGCGGATTGCTCTACCAGGCCCGCGTCGCCGAACTCGTCGGCGCGGGACGGTCGTTCGCCCGCATCGACGATGGCCAGGTCGTCTTCAAGGCCGAGATCGGCGCGGCCACCAACGAGGCCTGCCAGATCCAAGGCGTCTGGGTGGCGCCGGAGTTCCGCGGTCACGGGCTGTCCGTGACCGGCATGGCGGCCGTGCTGCGCTACGCACTCGCGGACGTCGCTCCGGTCGTCAGCCTCTACGTCAACGACTACAACACCGCAGCCAGAGCGGCGTACCGAAGGGTCGGCTTCCGCGAGGTCGGCGCCTTCATGAGCGTGCTGTTCTGACCGCGAGCCACGGCAAGTAGGGTTCGCGCATGGCAGCACTTTCAGGCGGTGGACCGCACACCCCCAGCGTTGTGATCGGGCCGGTCGATCTCTCCGCGCGGATCGACGAAGCCCTCGGGGTGCAGGCCCTTGCGTTCGGGCTCAGCGCCGACGAGGTCGAGGTGCGCCGCCATATCGTCTACCGGCATCTCCTCTACCCCGGCGCGTGCGCGCTCGGTGCGCTGACGGAAACGGGACGCCTCGTCGGTTTCGTGTACGGCATGCCCAACAACCGCACCCACTGGTGGTCCACCGTCGTCGAGCCGTATCTGCGCCGCAACGGCACCGACAGCTGGCTCGACGACTCCTTCGTGATCACCGAACTCCATGTCCACCCGGGCTTCCAGGGGCGGGGTATCGGCCGTTCGCTGATCACCACGATCACCGACAGCGTCAAGCAGCCGCGCTCGATTCTCTCGGCGATCGACGTCGAGAGCCCGGCCCGCGGCCTGTACCGCGCGCTCGGCTACCAGGACCTCGCGCGCCAGGTGATATTTCCGAGTGCGCCCAGTCCGTACGCGGTGATGGGCGCCCCGCTGCCGCTGGTTCGGGGGTGAGCCGGCCCTGCCGGGGGTCCGGGGGTTGTCCCCCGGGAATTGCAGCCCGAGTGCGCCCAGTCCGTACGCCGTGATGGGCGCCCCTGTGCCGCTGCTGCGCGAGAACTGATTTCCGCCTGCCGGTGCGCCCCGGCTAACCTCCTGCTCATCACACGTTCCGAGCAGGAGTTCACCATGGCCCAGGTCCAGCGCATGTCCCGTCTGATGGTCAAGACACTGCGCGACGACCCGGCGGACGCCGAGACGCTCAGCCACAAGCTGCTGGTGCGCGCCGGTTACGTCAGGCGCAACGCCGCCGGTATCTGGTCCTGGCTGCCGCTGGGCAAGAAGGTCCTGGAGAACGTCACGCGCGTGGTGCGCGAGGAGATGGACGCGATCGGCGCGCAGGAAGTGCTGCTGCCCGCCCTGCTGCCCAAGGAGCCCTACGAGGCGACGGGCCGCTGGGAGGAGTACGGCGCGGAGCTGTTCCGCCTCAACGACCGCAAGGGCGCCGACTACCTCCTCGGCCCGACGCACGAGGAGATCTTCACCCAGCTCGTCAAGGACCAGTGCACGTCCTACAAGGACCTGCCCGTGATCCTCTACCAGATCCAGACGAAGTACCGCGACGAGGCGCGTCCCCGCTCGGGCATCCTGCGCGGCCGCGAGTTCCAGATGAAGGACTCGTACTCCTTCGACACGACCAACGAGGGTCTGGCCGAGTCGTACGCGCTGCACCGCGAGGCCTACATCAAGACGTTCCAGCGTCTCGGGCTCGAGCACCGCATCGTGTCGGCGGTCTCGGGTGCGATGGGCGGCTCGGCGTCGGAGGAGTTCCTGGCTCCGGCCGCGGCGGGCGAGGACACGTTCGTCTACTGCCCCGCCTGCGACTACGCCGCGAACACGGAAGCCGTGACCTTCGCCGCCGCCGCTGCCGACTCCGCCGAGCACGGCCCCGTCGAGGAGCTGGACACCCCCGACACCCCGACGATCGAGTCGCTCGCCGCGCACCTGGGCGTCCCGGCATCGGCCACGCTCAAGAACCTCCTGGTCAAGGTCGACGGCGAGATCGTCGCGGTCGGCGTGCCCGGCGACCGCGAGGTGGACCTGGGCAAGCTGTCGGACCACCTGGCCCCCGCGGAGGTCGAGCTCGTCACCGCCGAGGACTTCACGGGCCGCCCCGATCTCGTACGCGGCTATGTCGGCCCGCAGGGCCTGGAGAAGGTCCGCTACATCGCCGACCCCCGGGTCGCGCCCGGCACCGCGTGGATCACCGGCGCGAACAAGGCGGATACGCACGCCCGCAATGTGGTCGCGGGCCGCGACTTCGCCGTCGACGACTACCTCGACGTGGTCGTGGTCGAGGACGGCGACCCGTGCCCGAAGTGCGGGGCGGGGCTGAAGCTCGACCGCGCCATCGAGATCGGCCACATCTTCCAGCTGGGCCGCAAGTACGCCGACGCCTTCCAGCTCGACGTACTCGGCCAGAACGGCAAGCCGGTCCGGGTGACCATGGGCTCGTACGGCATCGGCGTCTCCCGCGCGGTGGCTGCCCTGGCCGAGCAGACGGCGGACGACAAGGGCCTGTGCTGGCCGCAGGAGATCGCCCCGGCGGACGTCCACGTGGTCGCGGCGGGCAAGGCCCTCCAGACGGAACTGGCTCTCGACGTCGCGGACCAGCTTGCGGCGGCGGGCCTGCGGGTCCTGGTCGACGAGCGGCCCGGGGTCTCGCCCGGCGTGAAGTTCACCGACGCCGAACTGATCGGCGTCCCGCACATCCTGGTGGCGGGCCGCCGTGCGTCGGAGGGCGTGGTGGAACTGAAGGACCGCCGGACGGGCGAGCGCGAGGAGCTCACGGTGGCGGAGGCGGTGGCGCGGCTCCGGGGCTGACGCCTGCGGGCTCCGCCCCGGACCCGGCGCGGGGGCTCCACCCCGGACCCCCGCGCCTCAATCGCCGGCGGGGCTTGAATCGGCCCAGCCCCGGGGGCTACAACCAGCCCGCGAACTCCAGCGCCAGCTCGCCCTCCTGGCGCCGTCCGGCGGCAATCGCCCGCGTCCCCGACTCCACCGCCCTGAACAGCGTCCAGCCCCGCAGGCGGTCCGCGTCCACCTCCAGGGAGTCCGCGAGTCTGTTCACCCTGCGGCGTGCCGCCGACGCGCCCGCCGCGGAGGCGATCAGGTCCTCGACGCGGTCGCGAACCAGGCGGGCCAGATCGTAGGCGCGTTCCCCGACCAGGGGCTCGGGACCGACCGCCAGCCAGGGCGTGCGGTCTGCCGCGAGGACCTTGCCCTGGCGGAAGTTGCCGTGGAGCAGCAGGAGTTCGGGGGACGCGGCCGTGAGCTCGTCGCGGACGGCCAGTGCCGCCGAGACCAGCCCGGCCGACCCCGGCTCCGCGAACGCCCGCATCGCCTCGGCCTGCCGTGCCGTCCGTTCGGCGACCGTCTCGAAGTCATGGTCCGCCGGCGGCTCGACCCACAGCCGCCGCACCGTCCCCGCCGCCTCCAGCAGCGCCTTCGCCTCCGGCAGCGAGCGCAGCGAGACCTCCGGATGCAGCCGCTCGAGCAGCAGCGCGCCGTCCGTGGCGCCGAGCAGACGGACCGTGCCCCACCCGTCCCAGTGCGCGAGCGCCGCCCGTTCCAGGCCGGGGGATGCCGAGGGCGGGGCGACCTTCAGCGTGGCGGGAGCGCCGTCGGGCTGCCGTACGAGAAGAACGAGACCGCTCCGGCCACCGGGCGCCATGACCCGCTCGACGTCCAGCTCCCAGCGGTCCGCCGCCTCCTGGATGATCTTGGGCAGCTGCCCGAGCCAGTCATCACTCTCGCCCAGCGCCCGGACGAGCCGCTGCGGCGGTTCGAAAGCCATACGTCCGTTGATCCCTTTCCCCTTCAGCGCGCTCGACTCCCGGTCCGCTCGGCGAGCCCAGGAAAGGCTACGCCGCTGCCGCGCCACCTCACCGCACGGACGGCCGCCTCGCGCAGCGCGCCTGCGGCCTCCTCGCGCAGTAGCCCTTCGGCGGCCCGTACGAGATCGGAGTAGACGTTCGCGACCCGGTCCTCCAGCACCGCCGCGAGCCGCAGGGCCGCGGCCGCGTCCGGCACCGGGAAGGGCAGCGCGTACGCCGCGGCCGAGGCGGCGGGCTGTGCGCCCAGATCGCGGGCCGTGCGGGCCAGCGCGTCGCGGCGGGCCCGGTGTGCGGCGTACGCGGCCAGGGCCTCGCCCTCGCGGGCGTCGCCGATACGGCCGCCGACGACCCCGTACCCATACACCGCCGCGTGCTCAGCCGCCAGCGCGGCCTGTACGGCGTCAAGCGTGCTCATCGCTAGACCCCCTTCGTCAGCAGGTACTCATGCGCGGCTCCGGCCGCAGCGACCGAGGCGAGCAGTCGGGCCAGCTCGGGCTCCGCGTCCAGAAGCGCGGCGGCGTGCGCGTCGGAGGTGCGCCGCTCGGCCGCGGCCAGCGACCTGAGCGCGGCCGGGGCATCGGGCGGAACCGGCACCGGTGGTGCCACCCGCGTCGTCCCGCCAAGCGCCGCGACATGCTCGGCGACCGCGGCCCGCAGCGGGGTCAACTGCCCTGCCAGAGCCGGGTGTTGCGCGATGACGGCGTCGTACTGGTCACGCAGCGCGCCGCTCGCCGCGGCGAGGCGTCGCCGGAGTGCCGCCTCCGCCCGCGCCGGATCGGGAGCCGAGCCGGCTGTACGCCGTCGATCGGGCTCCTCGCTCGAACAGCCCGTCAACGCCGTGACCGCCGCAGCACCCGTCACGATGAGCGCACGCCTGCGTGTCGTCCCCGTGCGCCCCACGCCTGTCTCCCTGTGACCTTGCAGTGATCATCGCCGCAGGCGAGCGTACCTGCGGGTCCGGCACAGGTGGACGGCAACACCCCTCGGAACCGGATACCCTTTGATCTGACACGCGACGATCCCACAACAGCACACGCGGCCGAGGAGTCACCCGGATGAGCACCACCCAGAGCGAGAGGCTGCGCGGGCTGCTGGAACCGCTCGTCAGCGCCGCGGACCTGGATCTGGAAGAGATCGAGGTGTCCCGGGCGGGCAAGCGCCGCATGCTGAGGATCATCGTGGACTCCGACGAGGGCGCCACGCTGGACGCCTGTGCCGAGCTGAGCCGTGTCATCTCCCAGAAGCTGGACGAGACGGACGCGATGGGTGAGGACGAGTACGTCCTCGAAGTGAGCTCGCCGGGCGCCGACCGCCCGTTGACCGAGCACCGCCACTACGTACGCGCCATCGGCCGCCTCGTGAAGCTGCAGCTGAACGAGAGCGGGGAGCTGGTGGCCCGCATCCTCACCGTGGACGACGAGGGACTCGACCTCGAGGTGCCGGGCGTGAAGGGGCGCAAGCCCACCGCCCGCCGGGTCGCCTTCGCGGAAATCGCCAAGGCCCGCGTGGAGATCGAGTTCAACCGCAAGGACAAGAAGGAAGAGGAGGCGTAGCCGTGGACATTGACGTAAAGCTCCTGAAGGGCTTGGCACAAGAGAAGGAGATCCCCTTCGACCTGCTGGTCGAGGCGATCGAGTCGGCCCTCCTCATCGCGTACCACCGCACCGAGGGCAGCCGCCGGCACGCCCGCGTCGTGCTGAGCCGGGACACCGGCCATGTGACGGTGTGGGCCAAGGAGGAGGCGGCCGACCTCGAAGAGGGCCAGGAGCCCAAGGAGTTCGACGACACCCCCTCCGACTTCGGCCGGATCGCCGCCACGACTGCGCGCCAGGTCATTCAGCAGCGCCTGCGGGACGCCGAGAACGACATCACCTTCGGTGAGTACGCCCGCCGTGAGGGCGATGTCGTCGCCGGCATGGTGCAGCAGGGCAAGGACCCGAAGAACGTCCTGGTAAGGCTGGACGACAAGCTCGAGGCGATCCTGCCGGTGCAGGAGCAGGTACCGGGCGAGGAGTACACCCACGGCCTGCGCCTTCGTACGTACGTCGTGCGGGTGGCCAAGGGCGTCCGCGGTCCGTCCGTGACCCTCTCGCGCACCCACCCCAATCTGGTGAAGAAGCTCTTCGCGCTGGAGGTCCCGGAGATCGCGGACGGCAGCGTCGAGATCGCGGCGATCGCCCGCGAGGCCGGTCACCGCACCAAGATCGCCGTACGGTCGACGCGCTCCGGTCTGAACCCGAAGGGTGCCTGCATCGGCCCGATGGGCAGCCGTGTGCGTAATGTCATGGCCGAGCTGCACGGCGAGAAGATCGACATCGTCGACTGGTCGGACGACCCGGCGGAGATGGTGGCCAACGCCCTCTCGCCGGCCCGCGTCAGCAAGGTGGAGATCGTCGACCTCGGCGCCCGCTCCGCCCGGGTGACCGTCCCCGACTACCAGCTGTCGCTGGCGATCGGCAAGGAGGGGCAGAACGCCCGCCTGGCCGCCCGCCTCACCGGCTGGCGCATCGACATTCGCCCCGACACGGAGCAGAGCGACGAGGGCTCCGACCGGGACTCGGACCGGAGCTCCGACCGGGGCTGAGGAATGCATCCGGCCCGGAACCCGTTGCGCTGACGGCGGGATCCGACCGCGATCAGGACAACAACCGTTCGATTTTTGCCCCAAAGGGGTGAGGTCGGTGCGGGGAGGTAGACTAAAGGTGTCTGGCCGGACGCGTGCCCGCGCATGCCCTGAGCGAACCTGCGTGGGATGCCGGGAGCGAGCGGCCAAGACCGATCTGCTGCGCATCGTGGTGACCGGAGACGCCTGCGTCCCCGATGACCGCGGTACGCTGCCCGGCCGGGGTGCGTATGTACACCCCGCCTTGGTCTGTCTCGACCTGGCGGTCCGCCGCCGGGCGTTTCCCCGGGCCTTCAGGGCCAAGGGACCGCTCGATACCGCCGGTGTAAGGCGGTATGTCGAGCAGGCAGCACAGTAAGAAGAGAACGGCACGGGACCCCGTGCGGTCAGGTACCTCGCGAGTTGGAAGTAGGTCGAGATTGCGATGAGCACTCGATGAGTACGCGATGAGTACGCCCATGAAGTAGCGACGGTCCGGCGGTAACCCGGACCTAAAAGGAGCGAAGTGGCTAAGGTCCGGGTATACGAACTCGCCAAGGAGTTCGGTGTGGAGAGCAAGGTCGTCATGGCCAAGCTCCAAGAACTCGGTGAATTCGTCCGTTCGGCGTCCTCGACGATCGAGGCGCCGGTTGTACGTAAATTGACTGACGCTTTGCAGGGACCCGGCGGCACCGCCGGCAAGTCCGCTGCCAAGCCCGGCGCGCCCCGCAAGGCCGCGCCCGCCAAGCCTGCTGCGCCGTCTCCGGCGTCGTCGGCCCGTCCCGCTGCCCCCAAGCCCGGCGTCCCGGCCCCCAAGCCGGCCGCAGCCGAGGCTCCGGCGAGCAGCGCCCCCTCCGTGGCCCCGGCTTCCCCGGGCCCGCGTCCGGGCCCCAAGCCCGCACCGGCCAAGCCCGCTCCGGCGGCTCCGGTGCCCGCGGCCGAGTTCTCGGCCCCGGCTCCGGCCCAGCCCGCCGCGCCCCAGGCCCCGCGTCCCGCGGGTGCCACTCCCGGCCCGCGTCCCGCCCGTCCGGCTCCGGCCGGCGGACAGCGTGACGGCGGCCGTGACGGCGGCCGTGGCGGCGAGCGTCCCGCACGTCCCGCTGGTCAGGGCGCCCCGCGCCCCGGTGGTCGTCCGGCCGGTCCCCGTCCGGGCAACAACCCCTTCACCTCTGGTGGCTCCACCGGCATGGCGCGCCCGCAGGCGCCCCGTCCGGGTGGCGCCCCGCGCCCCGGTGGCGGTCAGGACCGTCCCGGCGCCCCGCGTCCGCAGGGTGGTCCCGGCGGCGCTCCCCGTCCGCAGGGTCAGGGCGGCGCCCGTCCGAGCCCGGGCGGTATGCCCCGTCCGCAGGGTGGCGCTCCGCGTCCCGGCGGTGCCCCCGGTGGTAACCGCCCGAACCCGGGCATGATGCCGCAGCGTCCTGCTGCCAGCCCCCGTCCTGGTGGCGGTCCCGGCGGCGGTGGCCGTGGTCCCGGTGGTGGCGGCGGCGGCGGTCGTCCCGGCGGCGCCGGTGGCGGTCGTCCCGGTGGCGGCGGCGGCTTCGCCGGTCGTCCCGCCGGTCCCGGCGGCGGCGGTCGTCCCGGTGGCGGCGGCGGTTTCGCCGGTCGTCCCGGTGGCGGTGGCCCCGGTGGCGGCGGCGGCTTCGGTGGCGGCGGTGGCCGTCCCGGCTTCGGCGGACGTCCGGGTGGTCCCGGCGGCCGTGGTGGCACGCAGGGCGCCTTCGGCCGTCCCGGCGGCCCGGCGCGTCGTGGCCGTAAGTCGAAGCGGCAGAGGCGCCAGGAGTACGAGGCCATGCAGGCCCCGTCGGTCGGCGGTGTGATGCTGCCTCGCGGCAACGGCGAGACCGTTCGCCTGTCGCGCGGTGCGTCCCTCACCGACTTCGCGGAGAAGATCAACGCCAACCCGGCGTCGCTCGTCGCCGTGATGATGAACCTCGGCGAGATGGTCACGGCCACGCAGTCGGTCTCCGACGAGACGCTGCAGCTGCTGGCCGGCGAGATGAACTACACCGTTCAGATCGTGAGCCCGGAGGAGGAGGACCGCGAGCTTCTCGAGTCCTTCGACATCGAGTTCGGCGAGGACGAGGGCGGCGAGGAAATGCTCGTCTCCCGTCCGCCGGTCGTGACCGTCATGGGTCACGTCGACCACGGTAAGACCCGACTGCTGGACGCGATCCGCAAGACGAACGTCGTTGCGGGCGAGGCCGGCGGTATTACGCAGCACATCGGTGCGTACCAGGTCGGCACCGAGGTCAACGGTGAAGAGCGCAAGATCACCTTCATCGACACCCCGGGTCACGAGGCGTTCACCGCCATGCGTGCCCGTGGTGCCAAGTCCACCGACATCGCGATCCTCGTGGTGGCGGCGAACGACGGTGTGATGCCCCAGACGATCGAGGCGCTGAACCACGCCAAGGCGGCCGGCGTGCCGATCGTGGTCGCGGTCAACAAGATCGACGTCGAGGGTGCGGACCCGACCAAGGTGCGCGGTCAGCTGACCGAGTTCGGTCTGGTGGCCGAGGAGTACGGCGGCGACACGATGTTCGTCGACATCTCCGCCAAGCAGGGTCTGCACATCGACAGCCTGCTGGAGGCCGTGGTCCTCACCGCGGATGCCTCGCTCGACCTCCGTGCCAACGCGGAGATGGACGCGCAGGGTATTGCGATCGAGGCTCACCTCGACCGTGGCCGCGGTGCCGTCGCCACTGTGCTCGTCCAGCGCGGAACGCTCCGCGTCGGTGACACGATGGTCGCCGGTGACGCGTACGGCCGTGTCCGGGCGATGCTCGACGACAACGGCAACAACGTCGAGGAAGCGGGTCCGTCGACCCCCGTCCTGGTCCTGGGTCTCACCAACGTCCCCGGCGCCGGCGACAACTTCCTGGTCGTCGACGAGGACCGTACGGCGCGTCAGATCGCCGAGAAGCGTGCTGCGCGTGAGCGCAACGCCGCCTTCGCCAAGCGCACCCGCCGGGTGTCCCTCGAGGACCTCGACAAGGTGCTCAAGGCCGGTCTGGTGCAGGATCTCAACATCATCATCAAGGGCGACGCTTCCGGTTCGGTGGAGGCTCTCGAGTCCTCGCTGCTCCAGCTCGACGTCGGCGAAGAGGTCGAGATCCGCGTCCTGCACCGTGGTGTGGGTGCGGTCACCGAGTCCGACATCGACCTGGCGATGGGCTCCGACGCCATCGTCATCGGCTTCAACGTCCGTGCGGCCGGCCGTGCCGCGCAGATGGCGGAGCGCGAGGGCGTCGACGTCCGGTACTACTCGGTGATCTACCAGGCCATCGAGGAGATCGAGGCGGCCCTCAAGGGCATGCTCAAGCCGGAGTACGAAGAGGTCGAGCTCGGTACGGCGGAGATCCGCGAGGTCTTCCGCTCGTCCAAGCTGGGCAACATCGCGGGTGTTCTCATCCGCTCCGGCGAGGTCAAGCGCAACACCAAGGCCCGGCTCATCCGCGACGGCAAGGTCATCGCGGAGAGCCTCAACATCGAGGGTCTGCGCCGCTTCAAGGACGACGTCACCGAGATCCGCGAAGGCTTCGAGGGTGGTATCAACCTCGGAAACTTCAACGACATCAAGATCGACGACGTCATCGCGACGTACGAGATGCGCGAGAAGCCTCGCGGCTGATCAGCACCTCTGACCGGGGCCGGTCGACGGGACGTATTTCCGTCGATCGGCCCCGGCCGTTGCGTGTACGGTTCTTGTGTCCCTGCCAAGTCGTTGGCGGGGCCGTCGAACCCGTACCGGCGGGACATCCGGACATACATGTATGTGGGGACACTGTCCTTCGATCTGCTTCTCGGCGACGTACGGTCGCTGAAGGAGAAGCGTTCCGTGATCCGCCCGATCGTGGCCGAGCTCCAGCGCAAATACGCGGTGAGCGCGGCGGAGACCGGCGGTCAGGATCTCCACCGCCGGGCCCAGATCGGCCTGGCCGCAGTGTCCGGGGACACCGGACACCTCACAGATGTACTCGACCGGTGCGAGCGCCTCGTCGCCGCCCGGCCCGAGGTGGAGCTGCTGTCGGTTCGACGCAGGCTCCACAGCGACGAAGACTGAATGAGCTAGGCAGAGCAGGAAAAGGGAGAAGGACCAGTGGCCGACAACGCGCGGGCGAAAAAGCTGGCGGACCTCATCCGGGAGGTGGTCGCCGAGAAGCTGCAGCGCGGCATCAAGGACCCGCGCCTGGGTACGCACGTGACCATCACGGACACCCGCGTCACCGGTGACCTGCGGGAGGCCACGGTCTTCTACACGGTCTACGGCGACGACGAGGAGCGGGCGAGCGCGGCAGCCGGGCTGGAGAGCGCCAAGGGCGTCCTGCGGTCGGCGGTCGGAGCGGCGGCGGGGACCAAGTTCACGCCGACCCTGACCTTCGTGGCGGACGCCCTCCCGGAGACCGCCAAGACGATCGAGGACCTCCTCGACAAGGCACGGGCCTCCGACGCCAAGGTGCGGGAGGCGTCCTCGGGCGCGGCGTACGCGGGCGAGGCCGACCCGTACCGCAAGCCGGAGGACGAGGACGAAGCCTCCGAATGACGCAGCAGAACAAGACGCCGGACGGCCTTGTCATCGTCGACAAGCCGTCCGGCTTCACTTCGCACGACGTCGTCGCCAAGATGCGCGGGATCGCACGGACCCGCCGCGTCGGGCATGCGGGGACGCTGGACCCCATGGCCACCGGTGTGCTGGTCCTGGGTGTCGAAAAGGCCACCAAACTCCTCGGGCACCTCGCGCTGACCGAGAAGGAGTACCTCGGCACCATCAGGCTGGGGCAGGACACCGTCACTGACGACGCGGAGGGCGAAATCACGTCCTCGACGGACGCCTCAAAGGTGACCAGGGACGCGATCGACGCGGGCGTGGCCGAGCTGACCGGCGACATCATGCAGGTGCCGTCGAAGGTCAGCGCCATCAAGATCGACGGCAAGCGGTCGTACGCGCGCGTGCGCGGCGGCGAGGAGTTCGAGATCCCGGCCCGTCCGGTGACGGTCTCCGCCTTCCGTGTGTACGACGTCCGCGAGGCGGTGGCCGAGGACGGGACACCGGTCGTCGACCTGGTCGTCTCGGTGGTCTGCTCCTCCGGTACGTACATCCGCGCCCTCGCCCGTGACCTCGGCGCGGGTCTCGGCGTCGGCGGGCACCTCACGGCGCTGCGGCGCACCCGGGTCGGCCCCTACGGCCTGGACGCGGCGAAGACGCTGGAACAGCTCCAGGAGGAGCTGACCGTGATGCCGATCGCGGAGGCGGCCGCCGCCGCGTTCCCCCGCTGGGACGTGGACGAGAAGCGCGGCAAGCTGCTCACCAACGGTGTACGGCTGGACATGCCGGCGTACGACACCGCACCCGTGGCGGTCTTCGGGCCCGACGGCCGATTCCTGGCGCTGGTCGAGGAGCAGAAGGGCAAGGCCAAGAGCCTCGCCGTCTTCGGCTGACCGCTGACCGTCTGCGCCTGGCCCGGGCCGCTTTCGCGGTCCCACCGTGGAACGGGCAGGGCCGCTGCCCGTTCCACGATCCCCCTCGCCCAAGGGTCTATCCGCCTCGCCCCCGGGATTCACCCCATCGGGAGGGCGCTCGGAGTGAACCCCGGGTGTATTGGGGGGCGCTTTCGGGATGCGACCTTCTCCCGCTGATCACTGCCGACCTACCGTCGACAGCATGGGACGCGGGGACCTGGCAACGCTGGTACGTATCTGCGATCTGGCGGGACGGCCTCGTGGGACCGGGTTCGTCGCCGACGAGCAGGGCACGGTCGTGACCAGTCATGAGGCGGTCGACGGGCTGGTCCGGGTCGTGCTGCACGCACCCGGCGACCGTACCTGTCTGGCCGAGGCCGACGCCATCACCCCGCTGCCGGAGGCAGGTCTGGCGCTGGTGCGCACCGAGGGGCTCGGGGTGCGGCCGCTGCCGATCAGTCCGCGGGAACAGGTCGGGGCAGGGACGTATGTACGGCTCGCTGCCCGCGGCTGGCGTGAGGCGCGGGTGCTCGGCGCGGCCCAGGTGACCTACACCGCGACGGACCGCTTCCATCTGGTGGGCGACGCCTTGGAGTTGGCGATCGGCACGGACGGCAGCGACGCGCTGCGGCTGGGCGGCGAGGCGGCCGGGGGACCCGTACTGGACGCCGAGACCGGAGCGGTTCTGGCCGTACTCGGCACCGCGCTTCAGTCCGGGCGCAGGGCGGCCGGGTTCGCGCTGCCGCTGCGCGCCGCGGGCATGCCGCCGGACGGGCCGCTCGCCGAACTGCTGCGGCGCAACGCGGCGACCGTCCCCGCGTACGGGTACGACCTCAACCTTGCCGCGGTACTGGAACTCACCGCGACCTCCGTGGGGCCGGTGGGCGGACCGAGCGCCTGGCCCGACCCCGTTGAACGGCCCGACACCGTAAGGGAGTTCGGGGCCTTCACCGCCCTGGTGATGGGGCTGGTCGGCGATCCCGGAACGGGCCGTACGACCGAACTCGCCGCTCTCGCCGCCCGCCGTGCCCGTGGCGCGGAGCCCGCGCCCACCGTGTGGCTGCGCGGCGCCGATCTGCATGCCGACGACGGCTCGGTCGCGGACGCCCTCGCGCGCACCCTTCGGCAGGCCGGACGCATCCTCGCCGCATCGGGCGCCCGCGGCGACATGGAGCTCGTCACCCCGGCCCGGGTGGCGCGGCTCGCCCGGGAGGCCGGGCGGCCGCTGCTCGTACTCCTCGACGGGCCCGAGGAGATGCCGCCCGTACTGGCCCACCGGCTGTCCGACTGGACCGCGGGCACGGTGAGTTGGCTCGGCGCCGGCGGGGTGCGGATGGTCGTCGGCTGCAGGCCCGAGCACTGGGAGCAGGCCGGGGCGCTGTATCCGCAGGACGTACTGCACCAGCCCGCCACGCCCGCGCACCGGTTGCCGCCCGCGCTGCGGATCGGCGGACTCTCCGCCGCCGAGGCGGAGCGCGCGCTGGAGCGGTACGGGCTGCCGGCCGGGGCGATCGCCGCGGCGGATGAACGGCATCCGCTCGCGCTGCGGCTGCTCGCTGAGGTACGGGAGGCGCTGCCCGGCGAAGTGCCGGGGCGGCCGTGCCGCGTGGAAGTCCTCGCAGCGCATCTGGACCTGTTGTGTCTGCGGATCGCGGTCCGCATCGCCGCGGCATCCGGGCCGCAGCTGCGCGGCTCGGCCGTGCGGCGCCTGGCGGCGAAGGTGGCGGGCCAGGTCCATGAGGCGGCGCGGCGCTGCCTCGGGCCGGGGCAGGGGGAGTTGGACCGCGAGTCCTTCGAGGAGATCTTTCCGTGGCATATGGGCTGGGCATCCGCGGTGCTCACCGAGGGTCTGCTGGTCCCGGCGGGCGGGGGCTACCGCTTCGCGCACGAGGAGCTCGCGGACTGGGTGCAGGCCGCCCACCTGGATCTCGACGCTGCGCTTCACTCACTGGTCCACCGCTGGCATGCGCGGGCGCCGGTGGGGCTGCCGTCACGTCCGGGGGCGAGCGGGCGGCGGACCGGCTACGTGCCGCCCCCACCCGGGTCGGGCGTGCGGGAACCGCGCTCCCTGCCGGTACCGCGGCACCGGATCGGCCCGGTGGTGCAGGCGCTGCTGCTTACGGACAGGGTGCACGGGCACGCGGGACTGGCGCCCAGGCTGGCGGAGCTGGTCGAGGCGCTGGACGGCCTCGAGGAGGCGCGCGGCGAGAGCGGTGAGGGCAGTACGCGGGCCGACGACGCCCGGTGGTGGGGTGCTCATCTCCTGGGGGAGGCGTTGCTGCGGGTGCCCGACGCGGGCGCGTACGTCCCGGTCCTTCGGCTGCTGGCCGAGCGGATCACACGGCGTTCCGTCCGCGAGGGCGGGCCCGAACACCTCGGCGGGCTGGGGGAGTTCGGGCCCTGGTTCTGGGAACGGCTGCGGGTGACCGAGGCGCAGCGCCTCGACCTGCTGCGACGGCTGGTGCCGGCGGACGGGGCGCCGGGGGGCCTGACGGTGGCGGCCGACGGGGCGCCGGGGGGCCTGACGGTGGCGGCCGCCGGGGGTGCACCGGGGAGCCGGACGGCTCGGGTGGACGCGGTGCCGGGGGACCGGACCTCGCCCCGGGCCGACGCGGTGCTTGGGGCCGTCGAGGTGCCGGGGGCTGACGGGGCGCCTCGGGCCGATGCGGTGCCGGGGGGCGACGGGGCGCCTCGGGCCGATGGTGCGCCTGGGGGCCGGACGCCTCGGGCGGACGCGGTGCTTGGGGCGGACGAGGTGCCGGGGGCCGATGGTGCGCCCGGGGGACGGACGTCTCGGGGCGACGCGGTGCTTGGGGCCGCCGAGCTGCCGGCGGACGGGGCGCCCGGGGGACGGACCCTGTCCCGGGCCGACGGTGCGCCTCGGACCGACGGTGCGCCCGGGAGCGGGATGGCTCGGGGTGACGCGGTGGCCGTGGGCCCGACGGGGCCGCGGTATCTGGACGCCGTCGTCGCTCGGCTGACCGCCGCGCCCAGCGCCGTACAACCCCTTCTGTGCCGGTGGTTCACCGATGAGACGCCGCTGCCCGCCGATCCCGGCGCCGAGGTGCGGCCCACCGTCGCCGCCGCCGCGCAGGCGCTGCTCTACGTCCGCCGTGACCTCGCCATCGACGACCTCACCGAGGCCCTCGTCGCCACCGCCCATCCCCGCGCCGACGAGCTGCTCGCCGCGCTCGCCGAGGAAGAACCGTCCGCCCTGTGCCGGGCCGTCGACCGCTGGGCCCACGACCCGCGGCCCGAGCGGCGCGTCGCGGCGGCGTCGTACGGACTGGCCACCGTTCCCCGGGTCACCACCGACGCCGACCGCGAGCTTCTGCGGTACGCGGCGATCGCGCTGCTCGCCCGGCCCGCCGACACCACGCTGCACGGCCCGGCCCTGGCGCTCCTCGTCCGCGATCCGTGCTCCCGCTCCCGTTATCTCGCCAGGGCGCTGACGGCCTTCGCGGCCGGTGACCCGCGGCTGCCCGCGAGCGCGCTCGCCGCCGCGCTCACCACGCACCTCGAGCCCGTACTCGCCGCCCTTCAGACACGGCTGAATCAGCCCGGCGACGGTGCGGGCGAGGTACTGAACGCCCTCGCCGGGGTCACCACGCCCGCGCTGGCCCGCCGGGCCGCCTCGCTCGTCGGCGAGTACATCGACCACCGGCCCGAAGGCGCGGCCCACGCCGCCGCGTACGTCGACCGCCGCCTGGAACAGGGCCCGGCCGCCCGGGCCCTTCTGTTCCCGCTGGTCACCGCCCTGCTGCGGGGGCGGCCCGTCCAGGTACGCGGCGCCCTCGCCGCCGTGCTCGCGGCGCCAGGCAGCCGGGCCTCGCGGCCACTGCGGGCCGAGCTCCTCGACGTACTGCTCGAGTACGAGCAGTACGAGACCCGCGACCTGGCCGTCCTCGACGCGGTGCTGCGGGCCGCCGCGCTCGGCTGCGCGACCCGCACCGAGTCCCGCACCCGCGAGCTGGTCCACCGCACCGGCCTGCTCCTCGTCCGTACACCCGAGGGCGCGACCTGCTTCGACCGGCGTCTGGTCGAGCTGGCCCGCGAGGTCCCCGGCTTCGCGGCGCTGGTTGCGGGGTGGCTGGCCCGGGCGCCGCAGGAGTGGGCCACGGTGGTCGGCCCCAGTGCGCGCCGGACGGTCGAGAGCATGGGCAGCCCGGTGCCGATGCGAACCGACAGTCGCGGGCATGGCAGTCTTAGACCTGCGTAATCGGCAATCACGTACACAGGTTCGGGCGAGGAGCGGTCACAGTGCAGCGCTGGCGTGGCTTGGAGGACATCCCCCAGGACTGGGGACGCAGCGTCGTCACCATCGGCTCCTACGACGGTGTGCACCGCGGTCACCAGCTGATCATCGGCCGGGCCGTGGCCCGCGCGCGCGAGCTCGGCATCCCCTCCGTCGTCGTGACCTTCGACCCGCACCCCAGCGAGGTCGTCCGCCCCGGCAGCCACCCGCCGCTGCTCGCACCGCACCACCGGCGTGCCGAGCTGATGGCGGAGCTGGGCGTCGACGCCGTGCTGATCCTTCCCTTCACGACCGAGTTCTCGAAGCTGTCGCCCGCCGACTTCATCGTGAAGGTCCTCGTCGACAAGCTGCACGCGCGGGCGGTCATCGAGGGCCCGAACTTCCGCTTCGGCCACAAGGCGGCGGGGAATGTCGAGTTCCTCGCCGAGCTGGGCGCCACGTACGACTACGAGGTCGAGGTCGTCGACCTCTTCGTGAGCGGCGTGGCGGGGGGCGGCGAGCCGTTCTCCTCCACCCTGACCCGCCGCCTTGTCGCCGAGGGCGACGTCGAGGGCGCGGCCGAGATCCTGGGCCGCCCGCACCGCGTCGAGGGCGTGGTGGTGCGGGGCGCACAGCGCGGTCGCGAGCTGGGCTACCCGACGGCGAACGTGGAGACGCTGCCGCACACGGCGATCCCGGCGGACGGGGTGTACGCGGGCTGGCTGACGGCGGACGGCGAAAGGATGCCGGCGGCGATCTCGGTGGGCACGAACCCGCAGTTCGACGGCACGGAGCGGACGGTGGAGGCATACGCGATCGACCGGGTGGGGCTGGATCTGTACGGGCTGCATGTGGCGGTGGACTTCCTGGCGTATGTGCGGGGGCAGGAGAAGTTCGACTCGATCGATGCGCTGCTGGATGCGATTGCGGCGGACGTCAAGAAGTGCCGGGAGTTGACGGGCGCGGTGTAGCCCCCTCCCGGGCCCGCCCCGGTCCTGGGCGCGGGTCCCCTTGCGGGGTGCGCGTTTCGGGCTCCGCCGCGCGGTCACCACGCTTCGTGCGAGCCGCCCCGGTCCGGGGCGCGGGGGTCCGGGCCTGACCGGTGGCCCGGGGCCGTGTTGGTTGCGGTCTGGGGCCGCTCCGGGGCTCGTGTCCTGGACTGCTTTCCTCACCGCGCTTCGCGCGAGCTGCGCCGCTTTACGTCCAGAACACGACCCCTACGCGTCCCCCTGCTCGCTGAACGAGCCCCGTGCACCCGGCGTGCAGCACTGCTGCCCGAAGCCGCCGCGAGGCGGGGGCATGCTTCCCCGGCGGCCCGAAGCTGGCCCCCCGGGGGGTACGGGGCGCCAAACCCCTCTGTCCCGTCCATGCCCGCTGCTGCGGACCGCGGTACGAAGCCGTCCGCACCAGTTCCGGCGCGAAGCTGCCGCAAGGCGCGCGTGGGGGCGCCGGCCCCAACTCCCCACGCAGGCCCGCGCCTGCGGCCTGCGGCGCGAAGCCGCCGCGAGGCGGGGGCATGCTTCCCCCGCGGCGCGAAGCTGCCGCCCCGGGGGTACGGGGCGCCAGCGCCCGCCGTTCCCGTCAGGGTTTCGGGAAGGGGCGGGGTGGGGGACCCTCACCCCCGCGCCCAGTGGCACGCCACCCCCGCCCCACTCCCCAGCACCCCCACCTCCCCCGTCCTGCATCTCTCCGCCACCCCCGCCCTTTCCGCCTCACCCGACGCCAGCACCTGGCACCGTGCGTGGAAGCGGCATCCGGTCGGGATGCGGGACGGGTCCGGGGGTTCTCCCGTCAGGACGACCGGGGGGATCGTCGATTCCGGGAGGACCGACAGCAGGGCCTGGGTGTACGGGTGGCGGGGTGATCCGAGGACCTCCTCGACCGTGCCCGATTCCACGATCCGGCCCAGGTACATCACCGCCACCCGGTCCGCGATGTTCCACGCCAGTCCCAGGTCGTGCGTCACCACGAGTGCCGACAGGCCCAGTTCGTCCCGCAGGCGCAGAAGGAGGGCGAGGATTTCGCCGCGTACGGACGCGTCCAGTGAGGCCACCGGCTCGTCGGCGACGATCAGTTCGGGCTCGAGGACCAGCGCGCCTGCGATGACGACGCGCTGGCGCTGGCCGCCGGACAGCTCGTGCGGGTAGCGGAGGAAGAAGCGCTCCGGCGGGCGCAGGCCCGCGCGCGCGAGGGCCTGTGAGACCGCCGCGCGCTCGTCGCCCGCGTACCCGTGGATCCGCAGGCCCTCGGCGACCGCGTCGTACACCGTGTGCCGGGGGTTGAGCGAGCCGCTCGGGTCCTGCAGGACAAGCTGCACGCGCTTGCGGTACGCCTTGAGTGCGCGCGACCCGTGGCCGAGCGGGGCCCCGCCGAAGGTGACCCGCCCCGACGTCGGCGGCACCAGCCCGAGCAGCGAGCGTGCCAGCGTCGTCTTGCCGCAGCCGGACTCGCCGACCAGGGCCACGATCTCGCCCGCGCCGATGTCGAGGTCGACCCCGTCGACGGCACGGGCGGACGGGCCGCCGCGGCGCCCGGGGAAGGTGACATGCAGACCGCCGGCCGAGAGGAGGGGAGTGGTGGGCACGGCATCCTCCTGTTGGGGGGTCACAGGGCCTTCTCCGTCCGTACGGGCGCGCCCACATGCACGCACGCCGCCCGATGCCCCTCACCCGCCGCGACCAGCACCTGGTCCTCCGCAGCGCACGCGTCCACCGCGACCGGGCAGCGCGGATGGAACGTACAACCGCTCGGCAGCGCCGACGGATCGGGCGGATCGCCCGGCAGGCCGCGCGGCGCCCGGCGGGACGCGGCGTCGCCGATGCGCGGGAAGGCCGCCGACAGCGCCCGCCCGTACGGATGCTCCGACGAGCCGTACACCGCCCGCGCCGGACCCTCCTCGACGATCCGGCCCGCGTACATCACAGCCAGCCGGTCGCAGGTGTCCGCGAGCACGGCCAGATCGTGGCTGATCATCAGCAGGCTGATGTCCTGCTCGGTGACCAGCTGCTCGATCAGCCGCAGGATCTGCGCCTGGATCATCACATCCAGCGCGGTCGTCGGCTCGTCGGCGACGATCAGCCGGGGATCGCAGGCCAGCGCCATCGCGATCATCACGCGCTGCCGCTGCCCGCCGGACAGTTCGTGCGGATACGCGTCCGCGCGTGCGACCGGCAGCCCGACATGCGCGAGCAGTTCGCGGACGCGTCTCTTCGCCTCGGCCTGCGTGGTCCTGTGGTGCAGCAGGACCGGCTCGGCGATCTGGTCGCCGATCCGGTGCACCGCGTTGAGGGAGTGCATCGCACCCTGGAAGACGATCGAGGCACCCGCCCACCGCACGGCCCGCAGCCGTCCCCACTTCATGGTGAGGACGTCCTCCCCGTCGAGGAGGATCTCGCCGCTCAGGTGCGCGGAGGCGGGCAGCAGGCGCAGCAGCGCGAGGGCCAGCGTCGACTTGCCGCAGCCGGACTCGCCGGCGATGCCCAGTTTCTGCCCTGCGGCGACGTTCAGATCGACACCGCGTACGGCGGGGACCGCCCGGGCCCCCGATCCGTACGTCACCTGCAGGTTCCTGACTTCGAGCAGGCTCAACGAGCCACCCCCAGCTTCGGGTTGAGCACGGCCTCGATCGCCCGCCCGCACAGCGTGAACGCCAGCGCCACCAGCGCGATCGCGATGCCGGGCGGCGCCAGATACCACCAGTGGCCGGACGAGACCGCGCCCGCCTCCCGCGCGTCCTGGAGCATGCCGCCCCAGGAGACCACCGTCGGGTCCCCGAGTCCGAGGAACGCCAGCGTTGCCTCGGTGAGGATCGCGGTCGAGATGCCGAGTGTCGTCTGGGCGAGGACCAGCGGCATGACATTGGGCAGCACATGGCGGGTCATGATGTGGCCGTGGCCGCCGCCGAGTGCCCTGGCGCGTTCGATGTACGGACGCGACTCGACCGCGATCGTCTGCGCCCGCACCAGCCGGGCGGTGGTGGGCCAGCTGGTGACGCCGATCGCGAGGATCACCGTCCATACGCTCCGGGACATCACGGTCGCCAGGACGATCGCCAGGACCAGCGTCGGCATCACCAGGAACCAGTCCGTGATCCGCATGATGACGGTCGAGAACCAGCCGCCGTAGTGCCCGGCGATGATGCCGACCAGGGTGCCGATCGCCACCGACAGGGTGGCCGCGAGAAGTCCGACGGTGAGGGAGATCCGCGCGCCCCACACCAGCAGCCCGAGCAGCGAACGCCCGAACTGGTCGGTGCCGAGCGGGAATTCACTGCTCGGCGGCTCCAGTGCGGTGCCGGGCGCGTTGGTCACGCTCTGCACGTCGCGGCCGACGAGCAGCGGCGCGGCGAGCGCGATCAGGGCGATGAGCGCGAGCCCGCCGAGGCCGAAGAGCCCCGCCCGGTGGGTGCGGTACGCGCGCCAGAAACGGCTCACCGACTCGCGGCGGCGCGCCCAGGCCAGGGAACGGGGGGAACCAACAGCGGTCGTCATCGGCCCACCCGGGGATCGAGCAGCGGATACAGCAGGTCAGCGGCGAGGTTCATCAGGATCATCGCGCCCGCGAACACGACGAACAGGCCCTGGACGAGCGGCAGATCGGGCACGCTCAGCGCCTGGTAGAACAGCCCGCCGAGCCCCGGCCAGGAGAACACCGTCTCGACCAGGATCGAACCCGCCGCCACATGGCCCAGATTGATGAAGACCATGGTGACGGTCGGCAGCAGCGCGTTGGGCACGGCATGGCGTCGGCGTACGACGTCGTCCCGCAGCCCCTTCGCCCGTGCCGTCGTCAGATAGTCGTTGCCCATCTCGTCGAGCAGCGATGAGCGCATCACCAGCAGTGTCTGCGCGTAGCCGACCGCGACCAGGGTGATGACCGGCAGCACCATGTGGTGCGCCACATCGACGAGGTATGCGAAGCCGGTCGTGTCACCCGACTCCATGCCACCGGTCGGGAACAGGCCGGGGATCGGACCGACCCCCACCGAGAACGTGATGATCAGCAGCAGCCCGAGCCAGAAGGACGGCACGGACCACAAGGTCAGTGCCACACCCGTGTTGAGCCTGTCGCCGAGGCTGCCGTGCCGCCATGCGGAGCGCGTGCCGAGCCAGAGTCCGATCGTCGAGTAGATCACCACGGCGACACCGGTGAGCAGGAGCGTCGCGGGCAGCTTCTGGGTGATCAGGTCGCCGACGGGGGCGTGGAACTGGTACGACGTACCGAGATCGCCTGTCAGTGCCTTGCCGCAGTAGTCCGTGAACTGCTGCCACATCGGCTGGTCGAGACCGAACTGGCGGCGTAGCGCGGCCAGTTGCTCGGACGACGTCGGCGCCCCGTGCGTCATCGCCTTCACCGGGTCGCCCGGGATGATCCGGAAGAGGAAGAAGCTGGTGACAAGGACGGCGAGCAGCGAGATCGCCGCGCCGCCCAGCTTGCCTGCCACATAGAGGACGTAGGCGCGTGCGTTGCCGCTGGTGGCGCGGGCCTCGGGGGCCAGCGCCACAGCGGCAGTACCGGTCGTGCTTGTGGTGCTCATCGGCTATTCACGGTCTTCCGCGGTGGAACGGCGACGCATAACGACGAAGACCCCGAGCCCTGCGGCGAGGGCCACGACCGCGGCGATGCCGATCACGACGCCCGTGGAGGAGCCACTGTCCGAGCCGCCGTCACCGGCCGCCGGCTCGGCCGACCACCAGCTCCAGTAGCCGTCCTGGCCCCAGAGATTGCCCGCGGCCGCCGGCATCGTCGTGATGGACTTGATCTGGTCGGTACGGTACGCCTCGACTGCGTTCGGATACGCGAGGACATTCATGTAGCCCGTGTCGTACAGCCGCGATTCCATCTGCTTGACCAGGGCGGTCCGTCTGGCGGTGTCGTACTCCGCGGTCTGCTGCGCGTACAGCCCGTCGAACTGCTGGTCGCAGATGAAGTTGTCCGTCGCGCCGGTGTCCTTGGGCGTGGCCGGCAGCGCGGCGCAGGTGTGGATGGACAGGACGAAGTCGGGGTCCGGGTTGACCGACCAGCCGTCGAAGGCCAGGTCGTAGTCGCCCTTGATCCACGGGTCGGAGACATTGTCCAGACAGTCGACCTTGAGCCCGACGCCGAGCTCGCCCCACCACTCCTGCAGATATTTGCCGATCGCCTTGTCGTTGGGGTCGGTGGCGTGACAGAGGATACGGAGGTCGAGCGCTTTGCCGTCCTTGCCGACGCGCTTGCCGCTGCCGTTCTTCCTGTAGCCCGCCTGGTCGAGGAGAGCTGCTGCCTTCGCCGGGTCGTAGGCGATCTTCTGGCTCGCTTCGGGCTGCCAGAAGTACGAGCCGAAGCGCGGCGGGATATAGCCCTCGCCCTCCACGGCGTGGCCCTGGAAGACCTTGTCGACGAGGGCCCTGCGGTCGGTGGCATGGAACAGGGCCTTGCGCACGGCCGGTTCGAGCAGCGCCTTGTGGCCGTTGCCGAAGGTCTTGCCGTCCTTGGACCTGGCCCCCGGGTTGGTGGCGAGGGCGAAGAAGCGGCGGCCGGGAGCGTCGTTGACCTTGATGTTCCCGGCGCTCTTGAGGGCCGTGGCCTGTGCGGGCGTGAGGCCCTGGACGAAGGAGACCTCGCCCTTCTGCAGCGCGGCGACGGCCGCGTCACCGTCCTTGTAGTACTTGAACACCAGCTCGTCGAACTTGGGCGCGCCACGCCAGAAGTCCTTGTTCGGCTTGAGCTTGACGAACTGGTCGACCTTGAAGTCGGTGACAATGAACGGACCGTTGCCGACGATCGGGAACTGCTTGTCGTTGTTGAACTTCGAGAAGTCGCCGACCTTCTCCCAGATGTGCTTGGGCACGATCGGCACATCCAGCGCGAGCATGGTGGCCTGAGGCTTCTTCAGCTCGATGACCAGGGTCTCGGGACTGGGGGCCGTGACCTTCTTGAAGTTGGCGGTGAAGCTGCCGTTGGCGGTGGCGGCCTTCTCGTCCGTCATCATCTTGTTGAAGGTCCATGCGGCGTCCTCGGCGGTCGCCTGCTGTCCGTCGGACCACTTGGAGTCCTTACGGATGGTGTACGTCCACGTCAGCTTGTCCGGGGACGTCTGCCACTCGGTGGCGAAACCGGGGATCGGGTGTGCGTCCTTGACGTCGTAGTTCGTCAGGTACTCGTACGCCAGCCGGTGAACGGTGGTGCTGACGAGCTTCTGCGCCAGGAACGGACTGAGGGAGTCCACACTCTGCGAGACGGCGACGGTGAGGACCTTCTTGCCGCCGTCGTCGGCGGCTCCGGCCGAAGGGGTCACCGAACCGGCCATCAGTATGGCCGCGGCGCCGGAAGCCAGAAGCAGTCGGATGCGGGGCGGAATCGTATGGACCATGAGACGGGGACCTCGCGTCATCACTCGCTCGGAAAAGGCGGCTTGATGCCTGGTTCGCCAGCTGGTGAAGCGAAGGTTTATCAGCGGTGGCCGAGTCGAGTCAACGGCCCGTCAAATGCCGTGTGGGCTGCGGGAATGCGCTGAGGGCCCGCACCGTCGGGACGGTGCGGGCCCTCATTGGTCGAGACCTCTGCTGCGCTACTGCTGAGGGGCTGGCGGCGCCTGCGGAGGCTGCTGCTGAGGCCATCCGGCGGGCGGCACGGGACCCTGGAGATCTGCCTGTCCAGGACCACCCGACTGGCCCTGCTGACCCGGCTGCCCCGGCTGCGGGAAGCCGTAGCCGCCCGGCTGTCCGGGCGGCGGTCCGGCCGGGGCCGCGGGGGACTGGGCCTGGGAGGGATGCGACTGCTGCCAGCCCTGCGGCGGGTAGGGCTGCTGCGGCGGCTGCTGGCCTCCGTACTGCTGCGGCGGCTGACCCTGAGGATAGGGCTGCTGACCTCCGTACGGCTTCGGCTGGTGGGGCTGCTGAGGGGGGTACGGCTGACCGGGCACGGGCTGGCCGGGGACAGGCTGCCCAGGGATGTGCTGTCCGGGGACGGGCTGGCCCGGTGCCTGCTGGTGGCCCGGCATCGGCGGGGCCAGGTGCGGCGGCGGGTTGCCGTCAGCGGTCCAGAGCCCCTGCTGCTGCTGGGCGCGTACGAAGTCCTCGGCGATCAGGGCCGAGAGGTTGAAGTACGCCTCCCGGGTCTTCGGCCGCATCATGTCGAGGTCGACCTCGGCACCGGCCGAGAGGTGCTCGTCGAACGGCACCACGACCACACCGCGGCAGCGCGTCTGGAAGTGCTGCACGATGTCGTCGACCTTGATCATCTTGCCGGTCTCGCGGACTCCGGAGATGACCGTGATGGACCGCTGCACCAGCTCCGCGTACCCGTGCGCCGACAGCCAGTCGAGCGTCGTCGACGCGCTGGACGCGCCGTCCACGGACGGGGTGGAGACGATGATCAACTGGTCGGCCAGATCCAGCACTCCGCGCATCGCGCTGTAGAGCAGACCGGTGCCGGAGTCGGTGAGGATGATCGGGTACTGCTTGCCCAGTACGTCGATCGCGCGCCGGTAGTCCTCGTCGTTGAAGCTCGTCGAGACGGCGGGGTCCACGTCGTTGGCGATGATCTCCAGACCGGAGGGCGCCTGCGACGTGAACCGGCGGATGTCCATGTACGAGTTGAGATACGGGATCGCCTGGACGAGGTCCCGGATGGTGGCCCCGGTCTCGCGGCGCACGCGACGGCCGAGCGTACCGGCGTCCGGGTTGGCGTCGATCGCCAGGATCTTGTCCTGCCGCTCGGTGGCCAGCGTCGAGCCCAGCGCGGTGGTCGTCGTGGTCTTGCCGACACCGCCCTTGAGGCTGATGACGGCGATCCGGTAGCAGGACAGCACCGGCGTACGGATGAGGTCGAGCTTGCGCTGGCGCTCGGCCTCCTCCTTCTTGCCGCCGATCTTGAAACGGGCGGCGTTGGAGGGATTGCGGGTGCTCTTGGCCTTCTGCTTGTTGTTGCGCAGCAGGCGGTCGGAGGAGAGCTCGACGGCAGCGGTGTACCCGAGGGGCGCACCCGGCACGGAACGCTCGCGCTGGTCGTGCGTCACGGGCGTGGGCCACGCGCCGCCGGCCCGCGGATCGGCCGGGGGCTGCGGGTGGGCCTGCGGCTGCGCCTGCGGGTGGGACTGCTGCGCGGGCAGATGGGGCGTCTGCGGCGGCTGCGGAACCTGCGGCGGCAGCGGTACGGGCGCGTTCGCGCCGGGCTGCGGGAACCCGTAACCACCTTGCGGGGCCTGGGCGTTGGGGCCGGGAACGGCCGGCGGCAGGGGTGCGGCGGGCGCGGGCTGCGGCGGCTGGCTGGGCTGCGGGAAGCCGTAGCCCCCCGGCTGTACCGGCTGCCCGGGCTGTCCCGGCTGGGGGAAGCCGTAGCCGCCCTGCGGGCCGGGGGGTTGTACCGGCTGTCCGGGCTGGCCTGGCTGGGGGAAGCCGTAGCCGCCCTGCGGAGCCGCGGACTGATCGGCGGTCTGGGGAGACACGGTCTGCGGGGACACGGGCCACTGCGGCGCGGAAGTCGGCGCGGCCGGCTGGAAGGCGGGCGGCAGTGGCGGCAGCCCGGCACCACCCTGCACCGGCTCGGGCGGCACGGGAGCCCAGGGCTGTGCGGGCGCGGGCGCAGGGGCTGCGTCCCGGGGGTCGTTGGCCACGGCGGGCACTGAGTCCTGGGGGACCGAGTCTTGCGGCACTGAGTCCTGGGGGACCGAGTCTTGCGGTACGGAGTCCTGCGGGACGGAGTCGGCCGGTTCCTCGGCCGCACCCTCCGGGGCGTCCTCGTCACGAGGCTCGTCGCCCTCGCCGTCGGCCTCGACCTCCGCGTCGGCGGTCTCGTCGGCAGCGTCGACCGGCTCCTCGGCCGAAGCCTCTGCAGCTCCTGAAGTCTCGGCGACCTCGGCGGCATCCTCCGCCTCGGGCTCAGCGGGTCCCTCCACGAGGTTCGCGGCACTGACCGAGTCCGGCCCGGGAGCGGCCTCGGCCTCCTTGGCCGCCGCCCGCACCTCCATCTCGCGCTTCAGCGCGGCAGGGGAGAACCGCATGGTCGCCCCGCTCTCCACATCGCCGCCCCCGAAGGGCTGCGCCGCGGGCTCGGCAACGGGAGCCGGAGCCGCCGGCGGCGTCTGCTGCACAGGAGCAGGCGCAGGCCCAGGAGCAGCCACAGGAGCAGGCGTCTGCAGCACGGGCGCTTGGGCAGGGGCAGGGGCAGGTGCGGGCGCGGGTGCGGGTGCGGGTGCCGGAGCCTGCGCCGGAGGAGGTGTCGGCGCCCAGTTCGGCTCGAAGCCACTGCCCGCGGGCAGCCCCGGCACGGCAACCGGCGCCCCGTTCGGCGGCGGAGGCGGCGGCTGACCTGCGCCCCCGCCCGACGTGTCGCCCGCGTTCTGCGTGTACCAGGCCGGCGGGGTGTAGTCGATGGTGAACTCACCCGTCAGCTCGGCGGGCTCCGCGTCGGACTGATCATCGACGGGAATGTTCCAGCCCCCGTGGATCTCGTCCCGATCGCCGTTCACTTTGCCTCCTGGTGTGGTCGAGCACCCTTGTGCCGTCGTGGGTGGGGGCGACCTCTTCGTCCGATCGGCCCGGCTCTCCCCCTAGGGACGCGGCCACCATGCCCGCAGGTTCTTCTGCCGCGTCATGTCCCACCCTAATCGTCAACAACGCCCGACCGGCAGGCCCGACCGCCCCTTGGCAACTGTCCGGTACGTCACGCGGCGGCCCCAAGTGAGCCGGGTGCGGCGGAGTGTGAGGAAGCTGATGGGTCAAACCGGTACAACTACGTACGGATTTCCGGCCGTCGGTCCCCGTCAGTCCCTGTCAGTCCGTCCGCGGGGCGCTGCCCAACAATCCGGTCTCGGCTTCCGTGGCCCGCGTCATGACGAACTGCCGGTCCCGCGCCGTGCACCACAGTGTGACGCCGTCAGGGAGGGTGGACAGCGCCTCTGTCCCGCACTACGACCATCGGTCGGCCGAGGCACCGAGCGGAGGCACTCGGCCGAGGCATGTGGCGCGGCGGCACCGGCCCCGCATCACGGAGCGAGCTGCGGGGCTGTCCGCCGCTCGGGCCCGATCTTGGCCGCTCTGCCTCTCAGCGCAGATCGAATTCCCCGTCGCGCGCACCGAGGACGAACGCCCGCCACTCGGCCTCGGTGTATCGCAGCACGGTCTCCGGATCCACCGACGATCGCATGGCCACGGCCCCGCCCGGCAGATGCGCGATCTCCACCCGCTCCTCGTCCTCACTCGTGCCGGGGGCGCTGAGCCACTCGACGCCAGAGATGTCGAGGGCGTACAGCTCTTCCTTCTCCTGTGCGCTCCCCATCAGTCATGTTTCCCTTCGTCGCGGCCGAGAATGAACGTACGTGCCCATGCGCCAAGAAACGTCGCGTAGTTGGACGCAACTCAGCGTCACTGCGAGCAATCTTAGGGCAGCTCTTTCCCGACCGACGGCGGAAACTCAGTCCATCCGCCGGGCCACACCCAGCAGTCCGGACTCGGCATCCGTGGCAGTCGTCATCACCCAGTGCCGCTCACGTCCGGCGCACCAGAGGGTCACGCCGTCCGCGAGAGTCGGCAGGGCATCGATCTCGACCCGGGTCAGCCCCAGGATCCGGCCTATCTGCTGCGCCTCCTGGGGCGAGACTCGCTGGATACCCACGAGCGTGGAGTCCCGCATCAACCGGGGCGCAACCGGGCTCAGATACGGCAGCAGCGTCAGCACCGACTGCCACGGCGAAGACACCACGCGCCCTCGCGGCGGCCGCATGCCGCAGTCCCGTACCACCACGACCGGGCTGCCCACCGTCGCGCCCATCGGCGGAACTCGCCCCACGTCATGGAGCGTGATGCATTCCAGGCCGGCGCCCGCGGCCTGGGCGAGCAGGGTCCACGCCTGGGCGCGCCCGGTTTCGACCGCGACCCGCGCGCCCGTGCCCGCCGCGCGCAGCGCCAGCACCTGGGCCGTCCACAGACCGCCGATCAGCAGTACGTCGTACGGTGACGAACGGTGGAACCCCACCATCTGGGGGCGCCCCTCCGCGTCGTCACCGATGACCACACCGTCGTCCCCGACGGGCAGCGAGAGCGCGCCAAGATCGTCGGCGGCCATGGTGTGCCCCGCGTGACGCGGGCCGAGCAGCCCTCGCAGCCCACGCGCTACTCCGGTTGCGGTTGTCATCGCGCACCTCCCAGGGGCAGCGTCGCCAGCACGCCCGGCAGCTGCTCGCGGTCCAGCCGTACAAGTCCGACCTTCGCCGCACGCGCGGCACGCTCCAACGCCCGCCGTACCCCTACCAGTTCGGTGTCGGAGCCGCCGGTGATCCGTACATGGCCGCCCACGGTCATCGATCCCTGGTGCGAACCACGCCGCAGGGTGAGGCTGAAGGTGGTCGCGTACGCCGGTGCCGAGGTGAGCAGCGACACCACCTTGGGTAGGGGAGAGGCGCCGCGTCCCAGCTCCGGCCAGCGGCCGACGGCGTAGGTGGTGTGCCAGCGGTCGTCGCACCGCCAGACGCGCGCCGTCTCTGCGGTTCGCCGCTGCGGCGCGGCATCCGGCCGGCTCGCACGGGCGGACAGTCTCGGGCTGGCGCAGGCAGACGTTGCCACGGTGGTGTTCAGATCCTCCTGGTCCAGCACCACGGCCCGGAATCCGGCCCCGGTGATCCGGCTCGCCACGTGGTCCGCCACGCGCACCAGGCAGCGCTGGGCACCTTCGATGCCGCCTCCACGCGCCTCGACGGCCTCCCGGCACATCTCGGGGTCCAGCTTCACGGCCACCCAGGTCATCCTCAGGGCAGGCGCCCCGGTCCGCTCCTGCAGGGGTGCGTACGACAGTCGTGCCACCGACTGCTGGGGCAAGTGGGGCGCCGGCGCCGAACGCACCTGCTGCACCAGCTGCACCGACTCCAGCACGATGTCGTCCACTTCCAGGGCCCCACCAAGCAGGGACAGCGGAAGCGCCCGGGCGCCGAACGCGGGGCGCAGCCCGTCACCGCTCGCTTCGACCCTCACGACCGCGGTCAGGAATGTGCCGTCGCCGAGCATCCCGACCGTGCGGCGATCCCGGTCGACATAGGTGAACGGACGGAACCCCGGCACACTCTCCACGACCGGGGCAAGGGACGGATCCACTTCCCCGGCGGGCAGTCCGCCGGTCCGTCTGCGCGCGCGGAGCGCGAGGGCCGTCGACAACCAGTCCTGTAGGGCGTGGCCGCGGCGGCGTATCACGGCGAGCAGTACCAAGGCACTGGCGACGGTGACGGTGGGTACGAGCCAGAGCCCGCCGAGCGCGACGCCGACCGCCGTCAGTGCGAGGGCCAGCTCGACGAGCACCAGCTGTCGCAACTGGAAGGGGCCGACGCGGTTGGTTCGTGAAAGAGGGCGCAGAGTCGTCGTCGGGGGGATGCGCTGCGGCGTCGAAGTTCCGCGTTCGTTGCTGCGTTGCCGTCGGGAAGTATCAGGGGTCCGTTCCGTAGTCCGCCCATTTCGCGCGCGCGTCGCCGTACCCATCGCCGCGTTGCCCCCTCGTGTCCGTAATTACCAAATTCTTATGGGCGTTGACCGGGCGATCACCCTACCTGAGCAGTGAGACGGAAGCGCCAGCAGGCATAGTAGGGGGCTGGTGCGACGGCAGCCCTGCTCGGTGAGTATGGGAACCTGGTCGCTCAGCGGGGAGAGGGACAGCGGACAGATGGCATCACGACGGGACGAACTCAACGCCTACACCTTCGCGAAGCGAAGGCTGATTGCGCAGTTCGTGCAGCCGAACTCGACCGGTTCGGAAGAAGGTGCGCCGCGCCCACTGCGTGCGGTGATGCCCGGAGCGATCGTCGGAGTGGTGATCCTCGCTGTCTTCGGGGCGTGGGGCATGTTCAAACCGGTAGCTCCCCAAGGGTGGGACAAACCGAAAGAGAACGTGATCATTGCCAGCAAGTCCACCACTCGCTATGTGGTGTTGGAGACCAATGGCAAGCGGCAGCTCCACCCCGTCCTGAACATGGCCTCCGCCAAACTCCTCCTTGACCCGGACAAGGGCAAGGTCATCAACGTCTCCGAGTCGGTACTCGACAACGGGAAGATCCCGCACGGCGCGACCCTCGGTATTCCCTACGCCCCCGACCGGCTGCCCGACGCCAAGGAAGCCGGTGCCGCCAAGCGCTGGGCGGTCTGTGAGCGCCCGGGCGAGGGCGGCAGGGCCATCGAGAAGGCGGCGTTCGTCTTCGCCGAACGCGAGCTGAAGAAGACCGAGGGCCCGGACCGTCTCAGCGGCGGTGAACTGCTGTACGTGGAGGGGCCGGACCGCACCCGCTATGTCGTCGACGCGGAGGGCAAGGCGTATCCCGTCCAGAAGGACGAACTGCTCCTGCGCCAGCTGGTGGGACAGGGTCGCGCAGCTCAGCGGGTGTCGGCCGCCTGGCTGGACACGCTGCACAAGGGTGACCTCATCAAGTTCCCGACGATCACGGGCACCCCTGGAACCGACGCCAACGTCCCGGGCGGCCTGGAGCCCGAGCTGAACAAGGTGGGCATGGTCCTCATGGCGACCGACGGCACCAGGGACCAGCAGTACGTCGTCCTGAAGGGCCGCGTCGCCCCCGTCTCGGACTTCACCGCAAAGCTGTTGCTCAACAGCAAGGACCTGATCGGGCTCGGCCAGGCGGGCCGCGCGAAGTCCGTCAGCGCCGCCACCTTCCAGCCCGGCGAGGCGTTCGGGCAGGACAACGACTGGCCGGACCAGGCACCGAAGCCCGTCAACTCGGCGAACATCGCCGAAGGCAGCCGTAACACCGTGTGCAATGTGCTGCGCACGGTGGACGGGGCCAACGGCGCGACCACGCTCGGCACTTGGGCGGGCACCGACTTCCCGGCGACGCTTCCGACCGGCTCGAGCAGCGCTTACGTCACCCCCGGTTCCGGCCTGCTGTTCCGGCAGTTCAAGGGCTCCACGACCAACTCCGGCTTCCTCTTCCTCGTCACCGACACGGGTCTGCGCTATGCCATGCAGTCCAACGGAGACAGCGCGACCGGCGATTCCGGCATCGGCTCCTCCGGCTCGGCGAAGGAGAAGGAGGCGCGGCAGCAAGAGGCCCAGCAGGCCCAGAACCGGCTCGGCTACAAGAACGTCGACCCGGTGCCGGTTCCCGCCGCCTGGTCCTCGTTCCTGCCGACCGGTCCGCGTCTGTCCACCGGGTCTGCCCGCCAGCCGCAGGGTTCGTGAGGTCGGGGCAGAGATGACACACATGTATCGACGCCTCCTCGCCGCTGCTGCCGCCACCGCCATCACGTTCATAGGCATGCCAGTGGCCCCCGCGGCCGCGGACTCGGGCACCACGCAGTGCACCTTCCCCGGAAAGAAGTACGAGGGCCGCCCGTGGGCGCTGCAGCGTGTCCTGCTGGACGAGCTGTGGAAGCAGTCCACGGGCAAGGGTGTGAAGGTCGCGGTCATCGACACCGGAGTCGACGTCAAGAACCCGCAACTGACCCGCGCGGTGGACGTCAAGAGCGGCATGAACCTGTTGCCCAAGAACCTCAAGGACGAGAGCGGCAACAAGATCGAGCGCGGCAAGGAGAACGGCACGACGGACGTGGTGGGCCACGGCACGAAGGTCGCCGGCATCATCGCCGCCCGCTCCGCGAAGGGCACGGGCTTCGTCGGCCTCGCTCCGGACGCGACGATCATTCCCGTCCAGCAGAACGACGCCGAGGGCCACGGCACCGCCGAGACCCTCGCCAAGGCCATCAACGAATCGGTGAAAAGGGGCGCCGGCGTCATCAACATCTCCCAGGACACGGCCAATGCCCTGGAGCCCACCCCCCTGCTGAAGCGGGCGGTGGACGACGCCCTGGCCAAGGAGGTCGTGATCGTCGCCTCGGCGGGCAACGACGGCCTGGGTGGCAACGTCAAGAAGACCTACCCGGCCTCGTACCCCGGCGTCCTGGCCGTGGCCTCGTCCGACCGCAACAACGAACGCGCCTACTTCTCCCAGTCGGGCGATTTCGTCGGCATCGCGGCCCCCGGTGTGGACATGGTCTCCACCGTCCCCGGGGGCGGCCACTGCGCCGACAGCGGCACGAGTTTCTCGGCCCCGTACGTCGCCGGCATCGCCGCTCTCATCAAGAGCAAGCACAACAAGTGGACGCAGAAGCAGATCGTCGCCCAGATCCAGCAGACAGCCGAACGCTCGATCGCGGGCCACGACCGCCTTGTGGGATGGGGCGTCGTCGACCCGGTGCGAGCGCTGACGGAGGACGACAAGCCGATCGAGGAACCGGTCGCCCACGAGGGCATAACCAGAGGCGAGGCACCGACCCCGGCCGAACTGCACCTCGGCGAGACGGCGGATGAACGCAACGCGCGCCTCGCGACGTATGTGGTGGTGGGCGGAGGCGTCCTGGTCGCGGCAATCGCCGGTGGCGCGGTGGCGCTTCGCGACGCGCGGCGCAGGACGAGGCGGATCCAGGGGCAGGCGAGTGGCTGAGTGATCGGCCGCATTAAATCGGACATGGCGGAGAACGTTGCAACCGCATAGGCCTCCTGGAACGTCACACGTGGAGGCCGAGGGAAGTCGCGTGATGCATAAGACACTTGGGGCTGTCATAGCCAGTGGCTAGACTGGCAGTTGCGCGATCAGTGAGGTGCGAGTCACCACGATCGCAACGTGTGACAGCTGGAGCAAACGGGGAGGAACGGGCATCGTGCTCGATGGCGGCGGTGGTGGGGGCGGAGGCGGCCCGAAGGGTGCAAGTGACGTCGAGCGCGGCATAGGGGCGCTGAAGGACTTCCAGAACAAGGTCAATGAGCTGCTGGATAGGCTCAATGAGGGCCCCGCCGGCAGGTCCAAGGTCTCTCTGGCGAATGTCAACCGCGCTTCCTTCGGCGGACATAAGGGCGCAGGCTTCGCCGAGGCCGAGGACTTCTTCGAGCAGTACGAGCGCGTTCACAACCTGCTCGTCTCGTTCTCCAAGGGGCTCGGTGATCAAATCGCGCTGCTCAGCATCGGCGTCCATGCCGCCGATGTCGGCTACGACAACGTGGAAGAGGAAATGCGGCGGCGCTTCCATGCAATCCAGGCGCGCCTCGAACAGGCGCGGGATGCTGCCGAGGGCCGGAAGCCGGATGAACATTCCAGCAGCGAGCCTCCTCGTAACAACGACACGTCCGCTCCGAAGAGTCTGAAGTGATGGCAGATGACTGACGACACGAAGCACGCGAAGCCGGACCTCACTCCGCAGGAAGAGAGCCAGCAGAAGACCCGGGACAACATCGAGGGCACGTACGCCGGCACGGACATGCTGGAGCGGCTGCCGGAGATCTTTGCCCCATTCGGCCCTCTCCCTCCGGGACGAAGTGTCTTCGGCTCGACCATCTTCGAGGAGAGGGAGCTGAACGACATGCTCGACATCCTCGAAAGTACGAACCCGTCGGACCTTGAGAACGCCGGCGAAGCCCTCGAGAAGGCGACGACCGCCCTCAACAAGGCTGCGAAGGAGCTCGCGGACTTCATTTCCAAAACTGACTGGAAGAGTGACGCCGCGACTGAGTTCGAGCGATACGGCACAGGAGTTGTGAAGTACACCTGGGAGCTTGGGGCCTACGCCAACGCCGCCGGCGCCCAGATGAAGGTTGCCAGCACAGGCCTGACCTCCGTGCGCAATGCCATGCCGTCGCGTGACGACCGGGATGTCCCGAAGCGCCCTGACAAGTTTCCGCCGGACAAGCAGACCCAGGACAACCCGGAGTATCAGAAGGCCGTCCAGAAGGAGAAGGACCGCCAAGAGGCCATCAATCAGATGAACCGCCTGGCGTCGTTCTACGTAGTTTCAAAGTCGGCCCTGGCGTCGCAGAAGGAACCGACGCTGCCGACGGCGCTGAAGGCGGCGGTGCCACGCCCGACTGTCGGTAAACGAGGTGTCGAGTCCGCCGATTCTTCAGGTGATGAGCTCTCGAATTCGGCCAGACAACCGACGCCTGTGAGGGAATCGCAGGTCGTCGGAATTGAAGGCAAGCCTCGGACTGACGCAACTGACTTGGCAACGCCGACTCCATCCCGAGATCCATCGATGGAGATCGACAGCGTCGCGACGCCGCCGGCAACCACAACCAGCCCTGGGGCTACGCAAATCCCTTCGACCACGGGTCCATCCAGCACGGGGAGCGGCCCTGTTCCCCCAATGGTGGGGAAAGTGGGAAACCCTGCGCGTACCTCCCCTCCGCGTGCCGCTGGTACTTCTGGCCGTGTGCCCAAGGCCGTTGGCGGTCCGGGCGCCCGTGCGGTCGGTCGTCCCGGTACCGCCGGGGGCGGCGGGTCCAGAGCCGTTGGACGTCCGACAGCCATGGGTACTGGTGCCGGCGCTACGGGACGCGGCGGCGGTGCCGCCACCCGCGGTCAGTCCCCTGTGGTCGGCCGGCCGGGTGCAGCAGGACAGCCCATGCCCGGACGCCCCGGTGCCTCAGCCGGACCCCGCTCCGGTCGTGCGAGTGGCATCGTCGGCGGCACGCCGCAGCGTGCCGCGAGCGGGTCGGCTGGGTCACGCATCCCTAAGGGCACGGTCATCGGAGGAGAGGGAACGGCCACAGGGCGTTCTTCCACTGCACGGCCTGGCCAGTCGGGCGCGATCGGCGCCAACCCGGCGAAAAGTGCTGCCCGGCCCACCGGTCGCGGCACGCCGAGTGTGAACGGCGTGGTCGGCACTCCACGTGGTGGCGCTTCTGGCCGGCCGACGGCTGGGGGCGCCGCGACCGAAGGATCCGCTTCCCTGGGTGCCCGTTCCAACCAGCGTCGGCCCGGGGACGAGGAGGAGCGCACATCGTCGCGTCCGGACTACCTGACGGAAGACGAAGAAACGTGGGCGGCCCGGCGGCGCGGAGCCGTCCCGCCGGTGATCGACTAAGCACTGGAAAGGTTCGGAAGTCAGGATGACGGCAGGAATGAGCCAGATCCGGAAGCGCAGCAGGCCGTACGCCTTTCGGCGAGGCCTGCTCTCCACGGCGGCCGTGATCGGCGCCATTGCGGCAAATATCAGCGGTACCGCTCCTGCAGCTTTTGCTGCGGATGTGCAGTCGAACCAGTGGTACCTGGACGCGATGGGTGCCGAGCAGATCTGGAAGACTGCTACGGGTAAAGGGATCAAAGTTGCCGTCATTGATACGGGAGTCAATTCCGCTACGCTTTCGCTGAAGGGGCAGGTCCAGAAGGGTTTGGACCTCACGAATGTTGCTGGAGAGGCTACGGACGACTACGACGGGCATGGGACAACAATGGCCGAGCTGATCGCCGGAACTGGCCGGGGCGGCGGCCTGCGTGGTCTGGCACCAGAAGCCAAGATTGTTCCTTATCGCATCGCGGAAGAGAAATTCGAAGCCAAGCGCAAAGTCAATGACTGGGATGTGAAGGACGCCATCAGGGCGGCAGCCGACAGCGACGCGCAGATCATCAGCATGTCGTTCGGCAGCGAATACTGGATTGCCCAGGAGGAGGAGGCAGTCAAGTATGCGCAGAGCAAGGGGAAGCTCTTCTTCGCGTCCGTCGGCAATTCGGCAAAAAAGGGCAACAAGCCAGAATACCCGGCCAGCTACGCTGAAGTTGTCGGTGTCGCCGCATCTGGACCCGACGGTAAGGTAGCCGACTACTCTCAGCACGGGGACTTCGTGGACATCGCCGCTCCCGGTAACGACATCCCGCACTGGTGCGACGCGAACTTCAAGCGCTACTGCGACGGCGACGGCGGAACCAGCGCTGCCACTGCCATTGCTTCCGCCTCCGCCGCCCTGATCTGGTCCGCTCACCCGGACTGGACTGCGAACCAAGTCCTCCGCGTCCTGTTCGAAAGCGCAGCTCGGGCAGAGGGCTCGAAAGCAGGCACGCTCAGCAACTACCTCGGCCACGGCATCGTCCGCCCAGGCGCCCACATCAACCGGGGCCTCGGCAAACCTGGTGACCCGAACCTCAGCCCGCTGACCAACAAGAAGACGTCCGGCTCGACCGCCTCATCCGCCCCCTCTGCACCAGCTTCGTCACAAGCCCCCAAGGGCAATTCAGGTGACGACGCAGTCGTGGCAGGCTCCAGCAAGAAGGCTGAAGATGATGACCAGTTGGGCCTGATCCTCGGCGCGGCCGCAGCTGTCGTAGTCCTTGCCGCTGGGACCTTCGCCGTACTCCGCAGGCGCCGCAGCGCCTGATTGCGGTTCCTTCAACCACTCGGCCCACCAAGCCGTCGCGCCGGACGCACGCACCGCCACGACGCAATCCATAGAAAACACAGGGAAGGAAGATCGACACATGGCAGTCCAGAAGGTTGGCGATCAAAGCCTCAAGGATTTCCAGGACGAAATCTCGAGGAACTTCGAGGACGTCAAGGGCCAGCTCAAGACCCTCCAGGGCGTCATCGACGGCGTTGAGGGCCACTGGAAGGGTGTCGGCGCCGGCGCCTTCGACACCAAGCAGACCGAGATCAACCAGGGCATGGTCCGCATCGCCAAGATGCTGCTCAACTTCCAGGAAGCGATTCAGGTCACCCGTACCACCGCCGGCAACACCGACGACGAGGTCTACCAGGCCCTGCACGGGGTCGACGTGACCGCCGGCTTCTCGGGTGACGCGGGTGCGACCAGGGCAGCCACCTCGAACATCGCCGGCTACTGACAGAGCCCGTCGGCATCGCGCATTCAGTAGCCAACACATAAGTCACAAGCGGTAATTGGAGGACCCGTGGCACAGCAGAACGACGGCATCATGGTCGTCACCTACGCGTCGCTGGACGAGGCGGCGAGTCAGATCGAGAAGCAGGCGGCACGCCTGGATCAGAGCCTTGAGGCCATCCAGACGAAGATCCGTGGCGTTTCCAACACCTTCGAAGGTGAAGCCAAGACCGCGGCGGACGGTGCTCACAAGAAGTGGGACACCGAGACGCGGGCTATTCACCAGGCCCTGAAGGGCATCGCGAAGGCAGTTCGCGAAGCGGGCCCCGCGTACCAGGCGGGCGACAAGAAGGCCGCCGGCAACTTCTAAGAGCTGTTCGGCAGGGTGGGCAACAGGGTGGGCACGCGCGGGAGGTGCCCACCTCTGCCTTTGCCTGGTGCGTGAGTAGGCTCAGGCGGCTCAGCCACCTACACGGTGGAATTGCGCATGGAACGCCTACGCCACGACGACCCGTCACAGATCGGGCCCTACATCACCCTGGCCCGGTTCGACGCAGGAGGCACCGAGGAACCGTTCCCGACCGCCGCTACATTGCCCGCAGCGCCGACGGCGATCGCACGTCATCGTGTCCATCCCGCGTATCGGCGTCGACCCGAGCCGCTGGACGGTTGAGGCGGAGGAGGAGCCGGCCGACACCTCCCGGGCAAGCCGCACTCGGCAGTCGGTAGGCTCTGCTGCTGTTGTCTTGTCGACGGGGGATTCGCACATGGAACGACCACGCGCGGATGCACCGCGCCAGATCGGGCCGTACTGCCTCATAACCCATCTCGATCCGACCGGCCCCGGCTTCCCGCCCGGCCCCGAGCGGCGTTTCATCGCGCGCAGCGCCGACGGCGACCGTACGGTGCTGGTGAGCTCCCCCCTCGAGGGCGTCGATCCCGGCCGTTTCCTCGTTGAGGCCGACGCGGCCCGCCGGCTGCTGGGCCCCTGGGGCCTTCCCGTCGCCGCGATCGCCCGCCAGTCCTCCGAGGTTCTGGCTGCCGAACTCCGCATCTCCCCCAGGAACTGACGCGATGCTGTCCCCTCTCACCCAC